>CAIMOR010000476.1 GCA_903843125.1 uncultured Rhodospirillales bacterium | reverse complement strand
TACTTCCGGACCACCGACGTGACCGGGATCGTGAAGCTGCCGGAAGGCGTCGAGATGGTGATGCCGGGCGACAACGTGACGATGGACGTCGAGCTGATCGCGCCGATCGCCATGGATGAAGGCCTGCGCTTCGCCATCCGCGAAGGCGGCCGCACCGTCGGCGCCGGCGTCGTCGCCAGCATCTCGAAGTAGGGCGCGGCCCCAAGGGGCCGGCGGGAAGGGGGGCGGGCCGCAGGGTCCGCCCCTTTTTCGTACGGCCGGCGCCACTGCCTCTCGACAGCGGCGCGCGGCTGACTTATAGGCGGCCTCCCGCACGGTTCGGGCTGCAGGGGCGTAGCTCAATTGGCTAGAGCGCCGGTCTCCAAAACCGGAGGTTGAGAGTTCGAGACCCTCCGCCCCTGCCATCCCGCCGCCATCTGGCGGGTTCGATTCGTGCAGGATTCCAGGCCGGGCGGCTTCCAGAGGGGGGCGGCCCGCGAAGCGTTAGAGGATGCCGAGTGGCCAAGCTGGACCCCGCGCAGTTCGTCCGAGACGTCCGGACCGAGGTGGCCAAGGTCACCTGGCCGAGCCGCAAGGAAACGCTGATCACCACCGGGCTGGTGCTGGCCATGTCGGCGCTGGCCGCGGTGTTCTTCCTGGTGGTCGACCAGGTGGTGGCCTTCGCCATGCGCGGCGTGTTCGGCCTGGGCTGAGAAGGGATTTTCCATGGCCAAGCGCTGGTACGTCGTCCACGTCTATTCCGGCTTCGAGAAGAAGATCGCCGAGCAGATCAAGCAGCAGGCCGACCAGAAGGGCCTGAGCGACAGCTTCGATGACATCCTGGTGCCCTCCGAGGAGGTGACCGAGGTGCGGCGCGGCCAGAAGGTCAACTCCGAACGCAAGTTCTTCCCGGGCTATGTGCTGGTGAAGATGGAGATGACCGACGACGCCTGGCACTTGGTCAAGGACACCCCCAAGGTGACCGGCTTCCTGGGCGACAAGAACAAGCCCAGCCCGATCCCGGAATCGGAGGCGCTGCGGCTGCTGAACCAGCTGAAGGAAGGCGTGGAGAAGCCGCGCAAGCCGGCCGTGGTGTACGAGATCGGCGAGCAGGTGCGCGTGGCGGACGGCCCCTTCACCAGCTTCATGGGTTCGGTCGAGGAAGTGGACGAGGAACGCGGCCGGGTGAAGGTCAGCGTCTCCATCTTCGGCCGCTCCACCCCGGTGGAACTGGAATACGCCCAGGTCGAGAAGGTCTAGCCTGGCGCTTCAGGCCGGGTAAGATCGCCCCCCTACGCCGGCAAACGGCGAGGGGAGGACAAGATGGCCACAGGCCGCAGGCAGTTGGTGCGCGCGGGCATTGCCGCACCGTTCATCATTCCCGGCCTGGCCCGGGCGCAGGCATTCCCGACACGGCAGATCGTCTGGGTGGTGCCCAGCGCCCCCGGTGGCGTGCTGGACGTGGCCGCCCGGCTGGTAGCGCAGAAGATGACCGAGCGGCTGGGCCAGACCGTGGTGGTGGACAACCGCCCGGCGGCCGGCGGCACCGTCGGCGCCGACATGGTGCTGCACCAGCCGCAGGACGGGCACACCATGTTCTTCGGCAACTTCGCCACCTTCGCCATCGTGCCGCTGCTGATCCCGAACATTCCCTATGACGCCGTGCGCGACTTCCAGCCGGTGAACGGCATCGGCGCCTCGCACAACCTGATCATGTGCGGCCCCGACAAGCCCTGGCGCACGCTGCGCGACCTGGTGGCCCATGCCCGCGCCAACCCGGAGAAGGTCACCTTCGGCGCCGGCGTCGGCAGCGGGCAGCACGCCGCCGGCGCGCTGTTCGCGCATGTGGCCGGTATCAAGCTGACGCATGTGCCCTACCAGAACTTCGCCCAGCAGTTGAACGACGTCTCCACCGGGCGGGTGGACCTGTCGTTCGACTACCCGCTCTCCTCGCTGCCCTACGTGCGTGATGGCAAGCTGCGGGCATTGGCGATGAACGGCGCGGCGCGGCTGGAGATTGCCAAGGACATCCCGACCACGGCCGAGGCGGGGACGCCGGGGGCGGAGCTGTATGGCTGGTCGGGCATCTATGTGCCCTCGGCGGTGCCGGCGCCGGTGGTGGAGCGGCTGCGCGGCGCGACCGAATGGGCGATGCGGACGCCGGAGGTTGTCAGGCTGTTCGACAATACCGGCACCGTGCCCTGGCCCGACTACGGCCCGGCGCGGATGCGCCAGGTGCTTGCCGAGGAAATCCCCCGCATGCGCGAGTTGATCGGCCGCACCGGGCCGGGGTGAGGGCTCAGCGCCGCCGGGCCTGGTCCCAGCCGATGAACAGCCCGGCGGCGACGATGATGGCGGCGCCGAGCCAGGTCATCGCGTCCGGCAGGTCGGCGAAGAACAGCCAGCCGATGCCGACCGAGCCCAGCAGCTGGAAGTACTGGAACGGCGAGACGATGTTGGCCGGCGCCCGCCCCATGGCCAGCACCACTAGGAAGTGCCCGGCGCAGCCCAGCACGCCCAGGCTGGCGAACATCAGCGCATCCGCCCAGCTGGCCGGGGTTTGCCAGACGAAGGGCACCACCAGCAGCATGCCGAAGGCGCCGACGCCGCTGCTGTAGAGGTTGCTGGTCTCCGGCGCATCCACGCCCGCCAGCTTGCGGGTGAGGATCTGGTACATGGCGTAGCAGGTGGCGCTGCCCAGCACGAACAGGCTGGCCCAGTGGAACAGCGCGCCACCGGGGCGGATGACCACCAGCACGCCGACGAAGCCGACCGCCGAGGCCAGCACCCGCGCCGGTGTCGTGCGCTCCCGCAGCAGTGGCCAGGCCAGCAGCGCGACGATCAGCGGTGCCGCCAGGCTGACCGCGGCGGCCTTGGCCAGCGGGATGAAGGTGACGGCGAAGAAGAAGCAGAGGTTGGAGGTGAACATCGCCGCCGAGCGCGCCAGCTGCAGCAGCGGCCGCCGGGTGCGGAACAGGCCGAGGCCGCGGCGCGGCAGGAAGACGGCCAGCATCACCAGGATGTGGCCGAAGGCGCGCGCCCAGGAGACCTGCAGCGAGGAGTAGTGCGCGCCGAGGATCTTGGCGGTGCCGGTCATGAACGGGAAGATCAGCCCGGCCAGGCACATGAACAGGATGCCGAGCAGGACCTGCTGGCGCGGCGAGGGCGGGGCTTTGACGCTGGGCACGGGGGCAGGATGCGGGCGTCGTGCCGCGCTGGCAACCAGCGGGGCTGGCCGGGGACGTGGGCACGAGGCTCGGCCGCCGGGGCAAGCAGCCGCAGGGGGGGGATGCGGCCGGAAGGGCGCTGCCGGATCGCGCCGGCCGGCTCAGGCCCGGCCGGCTCAGGCCCGGGCGGCTCAGGCCCGGGCGTCGGCGGCTGGGGCCATGGTGCGGC
>CAIMOR010000475.1 GCA_903843125.1 uncultured Rhodospirillales bacterium | reverse complement strand
TGCTCGGCTGGCGCCGCGACATCCACCGCAACCCCGAACTGGGCAACCAGGAGGTCCGCACCGCCGGGCTGGTGGCGGCGCATCTGCGCGCGCTGGGCTGGGAGGTGCGCGACAGGGTCGCCGTCACCGGCATCGTCGCCACGCTGCGGGGCGCCGGCGGCCCCGGCCCGGTGCTGGCGCTGCGCGCCGACATGGACGCGCTGCCGGTGGCCGAGGAGGTCGACCTGCCGTTCCGCTCCGTGGCCAAGGCGCGCTGGGATGGCGTCGAGGTGCCGGTGATGCACGCCTGCGGCCACGACTGCCACACCGCCATCCTGATGGCCGCGGCCGAGGTGCTGGCGGCGCACAAGGCGCAGCTGAAGGGCACGGTGAAGCTGCTGTTCCAGCCGGCCGAGGAGAACCTGCCGCAAGGCGAGATCGGCGGTGCCAAGCGCATGCTGGCCGAGGGCGCCTATGCCGGCGCCAGGCCGGATGCGGTGTTCGGCCTGCACGTGGTCAGCGGCCTGCCGGCCGGCACGGTCGGCTATCGTCCGGGGCCGGCGCATGCCTCGGCCGACGAGTTCAGCATTGTGGTGCATGGCCGGCAGACCCACGGCGCGCGGCCCTGGGCCGGGGTGGACCCCATCGTCATCGGTGCGCAGATCGTCTCGGCCCTGCAGACCATCCAGTCCCGCCAGGTCGATGTCGACCAGCCCTCGGTGCTGACCGTCGGCACCTTCCACGGCGGGTCGCGCAACAACATCGTGCCCGACCGCGCCGAGATGACCGGCACGCTGCGCACCTACGACAACACCCGGCGCGACTACATGCAGCGCCGGGTGAAGGAGATCGCCGAGGCCATCGCCAGCGGCATGGATGGCCGCGCCGAGGTGACGTGGCAGCCCAACGGCTACCCGGTGACCGTCAACGACCCCGCGCTGACCGAACGCATGCTGCCCAGCCTGGCCCGCGCGGTGGGCGAGGACGCGCTGCGCCTGGCGCCGCGCAGCACCGCCGGCGAGGATTTTTCCTACTTCGCCCAGCAGGCGCCGGGGCTGTTCTTCTGGGTCGGCGTCGGCCCGCGCGGCGAGGATCTGCGCACCAACCCGACCAACCATTCGCCGCGCTTCAAGGTGGAGGAGAGCGGCCTGCTGGTTGGCCTGCGCGCCACGCTGCACCTGGTGGCGGACTTCACCGGCAGCGCGGCATGACCGCGCCGCTGACGGAAGGCTATACGCCCGGCGAGCACCCGGAGGCCGTGGCCGGCGCGCTGGCGGCCTTCGAGGTGTTCATCGCCGCCTTCAACGCCTACGACCAGGACGGCATGGCCCGCGCGCTGCACTACCCGCACTACCGGCTGAAGGGCGGCGCGCTGACGGTATGGCACGATGCCGCCGACTACCTCGCCGCCGCCAAGGTGCGGATCGGCCCGCGCTGGCGCCACAGCGTCTGCGATTTCTGCCGGCCGCTGGCGGCGGCGGCCGACAAGGTCCACCTGGACGTGCAATGGACCCGCTTCGGCGAGGACGGCCAGCCCTATCTGCGGTTTCGCGCGCTCTGGGTCATGGCGCTGCGGGATGGCCGCTGGGCGGCGCAGCTGCGCTCCAGCTTCGAGCCCTGAGCCGCGGCCGCACGCCCCGCGGCAGCTACTCGATGGTCTCGCGCAGCCAGGCCTCGCCCGCCGGGGGCAGGCCGGACCAGGCGGCCTGCTCGCCCAGCCGCGTCACCAGCATCATGCCCGCCTGGTGGCCGCCGCCCTTCAGCGCCCGCAGCAGGTGGTCGCGCAGATAGGCCGGGGAGACCCCGGTGGCGGCCAGCAGGGCGCCATCCGCCATGGGCCAGTGTTCCGGCGCAATCTCGTAGATCGCGTCGAACATCGCCTTCACGGCGGCCGAGCCGGCGGGCAGGTCGTGGATCACCAGGGCGAGCGGCACGAGCCTCTCCTCACGCAACGCGGCGTCAGTCTGCCCCAGCCAGCCCCGGATGCAAATGCTTCACAGTTGAAGTGTCCAGCGCCGCCGCAACCAGGCTGCGATGGCAGTGGCGCGGGTCGGCTTCCAGGCACAGCAGGCAAACCGGCTCCCGCCGCACCCGGTCCTGCAGGGCGGCCAGCGCGGCCTGAGCCTCGGTGCCGGCCAGGTGGCGGGCGAAGATCGCCTGCATCGCCTCCGTCCGGCCCTGCCGCGCCGCCAGGCGGCCGGCGGCCGGCGTGCCCAGCGCCGGGATGTGCCAGTAGTCGATCCCGGCCTCGTCCAGCGCCGCGCTCAGCGCCCGCTTGGCGAAGCCGGGGCGCCGGCTGTTGGCCAGGGCCCGCACGTCGGCCACCGTCACCACCCCGGCCTGCTTCAGCGCCGCCACCAGCGTGGTGGGCGTCGCGCGCTCATAGCCTATGGTGAACAGCGGGTCGGCCGGCCGATCCGGACCTGCCGCGCTGCGGTCATCGGACGGCAGGCTCACCGCGCTATCGCGGCGTGTGCCGCCAGGCAGGCCATGTCCAGCAGCTGGTTCACGCTGGCATCCATGGAGACGATCTGCACCGGCTTGGCCAGGCCCATCAGCAGCGGGCCGATGGACGTGCCGCTGGTCAGCCGCGGCACCGCCTTGGTCAGGATATGCGCGGCGTGCAGCCCCGGCATCACCAGCACATTGGCCGGCCCGGTCAGCCGGCAGAACGGGTAGAGCGCCCGCAGCGCCGGGTCCAGCGCCACGTCGGCGCTCATCTCGCCGTCGTACTCGAAGTCCACCTTGCGCTCGTCCAGCAGCTTCACCGCCTCCCGCACGCTGCCGGGAATGACGCCCTTGGGGTCGCCGAAGTTGGAGAAGCTGAGGAAGGCCACGCGCGGCTCGGCGCCCAGCCGGCGGGCGGCGGCGGCGGACTGCATGGCGATATCGGCCAGGGTCTGCGCGTCCGGCCGCTCATGGATGGCGGTATCGGCCACGAAGACGGTGCCGGAGACGCGCGCCAGCATCAGCGTCAGGCCGAACAGGCTTTGCCCCGGCGCGGGGTCAAGCGCCATGCGCACGCCATCCAGCGCCACGCTGTAGCTGCGGGTCAGGCCGGTCAGCATGGCATCCGCCTCGCCCAGCGCCACCATGCAGGCGGCGAAGACGTTGCGGTCCTGGTTGACCAGGCGCTGGCAGTCGCGGAACAGCATGCCGCCGCGCTGGTGCCGGGCGTAGAGGAACTCGGCATAGCGGCGGTTGTGGGAGGAGACGCGGGCGTTGTGGATCTCGACGCCCGGCGGCAACTGCAGGCCCAGGCTGGCCGCGGTGGCGTTGATCCGCTCCTCCCGCCCCACCAGCACCGGCGTGCCGTAGCCGCTGGACAGGTAGGCGATGGCGGCACGGATCACCTTCTCCTCCTCGCCCTCGGCGAAGACCACCTTCTTCGGGTTGGCCTGCACCCGCTCGGTGATGAACTCCAGCGCCGAAGCCGTGGTGTCCAGCCGCTTGGTCAGCTCCCGCGCATAGGCGTCCAGGTCGACGAGCGGCTTGCGCGCCACGCCGCTGTCCATCGCCGCCTTGGCCACGGCGGGCGAGACGCGGGAGATCAGCCGCGGGTCGAAGGCGTTGGGGATGATGTATTCCGGGCCGAAGCGCAGCGAGCTGCCGGCGCCGGCGGAGCCGACCTCCTCCGGCACGTCCTCCCGCGCCAGCAGCGCCAACGCCTGGGCGGCGGCGATCTTCATGGCGTCGTTGATGGTGCTGGCCCGCACGTCCAGCGCGCCGCGGAAGATGAACGGGAAGCCCAGCACGTTGTTCACCTGGTTGGGATAGTCCGACCGCCCGGTGGCGATGATCGCGTCGCTGCGCGCGGCGCGGGCTTCCTCCGGCGTTATCTCGGGGTCCGGGTTGGCCATGGCGAAGATGATGGGCGCCGGCGCCATGGCGGCGACCATCTCCTTGGTCAGCGCGCCCTTCACCGAAAGCCCGAAGAACACGTCGGCGCCTTCCAGCGCCTGGCTCAGCGTGCGGACCTTGGTCTCAACGGCGTGGGCGGACTTCCACTGGTTCATGCCCTCGGTGCGGCCGCGGAACAGCACGCCCTTGGTGTCGCACATGATGATGTTCTCGGGCCGCATGCCCATGGCGCGCAGCAGCTCGGCGCAGGCGATGGCGGCGGAGCCGGCGCCGTTGATGACCAGGCGCGTCTTGGCCAGGTCGCGCCCGGTCAGGTGCGCCGCGTTGATCAGCCCGGCGGCGGCGACGATGGCGGTGCCGTGCTGGTCGTCGTGGAACACCGGGATGTCCATCAGCTCGCGCAGCCGCTGCTCGATGACGAAGCACTCCGGCGCCTTGATGTCCTCCAGGTTGATGCCGCCGAAGGAGGGGCCGAGGTAGCGCACGCAGTTGATGATCTGGTCGACATCCTCGGTGTCGAGGCAGAGGTCGATGCCGTCGACATCGGCGAAGCGCTTGAACAGCGCGACCTTGCCCTCCATCACCGGCTTGGAGGCCAGCGCGCCGAGGTTGCCCAGCCCCAGCACGGCGGTGCCGTTGGACACGACCGCGACGAAGTTGCCCTTCGAGGTGTAGTCGTAGACCAGCGACGGATCGCGGGCGATGTGCAGGCAGGGCTCCGCCACGCCGGGGCTGTACGCCAGCGACAGGTCGCGGGCGGTGACCAGTGGCTTGGAGAGCCGGATCTCCAGCTTGCCCGGGCGGCCCTCGGCGTGCATCGCCAGGGCTTCCTCCGGCGTCACCCGCGCCGTGCGCACATCCGAAAGCGACACCGGCGGCATGTGGCTTTTGCGCGCGTCGTCCATGTTCTGACTGTCCCTCGAACCCGAATACGCCGGTTGACCGGCGCGTGAATTGCCAGTTTCGCAGGTGGGCCAAGGGTTTGGAAGCCAGCCACTTCGCGGGTGCGAAGCAGCGCCGGCAGGGCGTTTAAGTTAAGCTTCGGCGGACGGGCCGGGTTAAGCCGGGCACAGTGCCTTACCAGCCGGGCGCCCTCGGGTTAGGAAGTTGGCCGATGGACCGCTCGATCAGCCAGTTTCCCGCGGCGGAGGGTGCCTCTCCGGCCATGGCGCAGTGGTTCGCCGCCAAGGCGGAGCACCCGGACGCGCTGCTGTTCTTCCGCATGGGCGACTTCTTCGAGCTGTTCTTCGCCGATGCCGAGGCGGCCAGCGAGGCGCTCGACATCGCGCTCGCCCATCGTGGCAGCCACCAGGGCCAGCCGGTGCCGATGTGCGGCGTGCCCGCCCATGCCGCCGATACCTACTTGGCCCGGCTGATCCGCCGCGGCTTCCGCGTGGCGGTCTGCGAGCAGATGGAAACACCGGAGCAGGCCAAGCTGCGAAAGGCCAGCGCGGTACGGCGGGAGGTGGTGCGCCTGGTCACCCCGGGCACGCTGACCGAGGACAGCCTGCTGGAAGCCGCCCGCCCGGCCTGGCTGCTGGCCCTGGCCCCCGGTGCGGCCAAAGGGGGGGAGGCCAAGGGGGGCGAGGCCGACACGCTGGGCGCCGCCTGGCTGGATATCTCCACCGGCGCCTTCGAGACCGAGGCGCTGCCCCGCGCCGAGCTGCCCGCCCTGCTGGCCCGGCTGGAACCCGCGGAGGTGCTGGCACCGAAGGGCCTGGCGCCGGATACGGTGGAGGTTGCCATCCCGCGCGATGCGCAGCGCCGCCTGACGGACGCCTTCGGCGTGCTGACCCTGGACGGCTTCGGCAGCTTCACCGCCGCCGAGGTCACCGCCGCCGCCATGGCGCTGGACTATGTCCGTGCGACCCAGCGTGGTGCGCTGCCGCGGCTCGGCCGGCCGGTGCCGCGCGGTGGCCGCGGCCTGCTGCAGATGGACGCCGCCACCCGCCGCAGCCTGGAAATCCTGCGCCCGGAACGCGAGGGCGCCGCCCGCGGCGCGAAGGACTGCCTGCTCGGCGCGGTCGACCGCACCATCACCGCCGCCGGCGCGCGGGAGCTGGCCGCCCGCCTGGCCAGCCCGCTGGCCGAGCCGGAGGAGATCGGCGCCCGGCATGACGCGGTCCATGCCCTGCTGCTGTCCGCCCCGCTCCGCGCCACGTTGCGCGCCACGCTGAAGGGCGCGCCGGACATGGCCCGCGCCCTGGCCCGGCTCTCGCTGGACCGCTTCGCCCCGCGCGACCTGGCCGCCATCCGGGACGGCCTGGCCCGCGGCGCGCACATCGCGGCGGCGCTCGGCGAGGCGGCGCTGATGCTGCCGCACCAGCTGACCGACGCCGCCGAGGCCCTGCGGCCGCCGGACGACCCCAGCCCGGAACTGGCCCGCGCCCTGGCCGAGACGCTGCCCGCCCGGCTGGACGACCCTGGCCTGGTCGCCCCCGGCTATGATGGCGAGCTGGACGCGCTGCGCCGGCTGCGCGACGACGCCCGCGGCGCCATCGCCGCGCTGCAGATGGACCTGGCGCAGGCCTGGGGCGTGGCCTCGGTGAAGATCAGGCACCACCAGCAATTCGGCTACCTGGCGGAAATGCAGGCCGCGCAGGGCGAGAAGCTGCTCCGCGACCCGCCGGCGAAGGCGGTGGGGGAGTTCGCGCCGATCCACCGCCAGACCATGGCCAACGCGCATCGCTTCACCTGTGCCGCGCTGGCCAGCCTGGACCGCCGCCTTGCCGAGGCAGCCGAGCAGGCGGCGCGGCGGGAGAAGCTGATCGCCCGGCGGCTGCGCGAGCTGTGCCTGGCGGCCGGCCCCGGCATTGCCGCCGCCGCGACGGCGCTGGCCGCGCTGGATGTCCACGCCGCCGCCGCCGAGATCGCGTCCGAGGGCCGCTGGTGCCGGCCCGAGATGGTCGAGCGCAACGATTTCTGCGTGGTCGGCGGCCGGCACCCGGTGGTGGCCGCGGCGCTGGCCCGCAGCAAGGCCGGCAGCTTCGTCCCCAACGACTGCGACCTTTCGCCCGGGCGCCGGCTCTGCCTGCTGACCGGCCCCAACATGGCCGGCAAATCCACCTATCTGCGGCAGAACGCCCTCTTCGCCGTGCTGGCCCAGGCCGGGCTGTTCGTGCCGGCGGAGGCCGCCCGCCTCGGCCTGGTGGACCGGCTGTTCAGCCGCGTCGGCGCCGCCGACGACATCGCCGGCGGGCGCTCCACCTTCATGGTCGAGATGGCCGAGACGGCGGCCATCCTCAACCAGGCCGGGCCGCGCAGCCTGGTGGTGCTGGACGAGGTCGGCCGCGGCACCGCCACCTGGGACGGCCTGGCCATTGCCTGGGCGGTGCTGGAGGCGCTGCACGACCGGGTGCGCTGCCGCACCATCTTCGCCACCCATTTCCATGAGCTGACGGCGCTGGCCGGCAAGCTGCCGGAGCTGGCGCCGGCCACCATGCGGGTGCGGGAATGGAAGAACGAGGTGGTCTTCCTGCACAGCGTCGGCCCCGGCGTGGCCGAGAAGTCCTGGGGGCTGCACGTGGCCAAGCTGGCGGGCGTGCCGCGCGGCGTGCTGGCCCGCGCCAACCAGGTGCTGCTGGCGCTGGAGGCAAGGGCGCGCGGGCTGGACCCGCTCTCGGACGAGCTGCCGCTGTTCGCCCAGGCGCGGCCGGCCGGGACGGACTCCCCCAATCCCGCCGCCACCCCATCTGTCGAGCGGGCGCTGGCGGCACTCGATATTGATGCCCTGTCGCCACGGGAAGCGCAGGAAGCGCTGTATCGTCTCAAATCCATGCTTTCAGGTGCTGTCACGGAGGCATGAGTGGCGTTAGGTTGGACAGGATGACCCCTGAGGCTGCATTCCCGGCACGGACGCCGGTAGGCGCGCCGGCCGCGTTGGCCGCCGTACCTTCCGCCGTGCCTGACCTGATCACCGACCTGCTTGGCACCGCCGAGACAGCCGGTGCGGCCACGCCGTTGCCGCGCGATGCCGCGCTGGCGCTGCTGCGCCGCCATCTCGGCCGCATCCAGGGGCGGGTACAGGACGCCTTCGAGAGCCAGCAGCTGACCGGCCTGGCCGCCGCCCGTTGGCTGGCGGCGCTGGTGGACGGCCTGATGCACGCCATCCACCGCTACGCCGTGGAGATGACGCCGCCGCGCAACCCGGCCGAGGCGCGCGAGCCGCCCTACGCCCTGGTGGCCACCGGCGGCTATGGCCGCGGCGTGCTGGCGCCCTATTCGGACATCGACCTGCTGTTCCTCAGCGACGGCCCGGCCGGCCCGCGCGCCCAGCGCATCGTGGAGTTCACGCTCTACATGCTGTGGGACCTGGGCCTGAAGGTCGGCCACGCCACCCGCAGCGTGAAGGACTGCCTGGACGAAGCCGGGCGCGACGTGACCATCCTGACCGCGCTGGTCGATGCCCGCTTCCTGTACGGCGAACGCGCCGCCTTCGACCGCTTCCAGGAAAGCTTCGCCCGGATGCGCCGGGACCGCGGCCTGGCGCCCTTCCTGGCCGCGAAGCGCGAGGAACGCCTGGCGCGCCACGCCAAGTACGGCGAAAGCCCCTACATGGTGGAGCCGCACATCAAGGAAGGCCGCGGTGGGCTGCGCGACCTGCAGACGCTGTACTGGCTGGCGCGCTACGCCTTCGGCACGCAACGCATGCCGGAACTGGTGGGCCCGGAAAGCCCGGGTGGCGGGCTGCTGACCGAACACGAGGCCCGCACCGTGCGGCGCGCCTGGAACTTCCTCTGGACCGTCCGCTTCCACCTGCACCTGGTGACGCAGCGCGCCGAGGAGCGCCTGACCTTCGACCTGCAGCCGGTGGTCGGCGCCCGCATGGGCTACACCCCGCGCGGCCGGCAGGACGGGGTCGAGCGCTTCATGAAGCACCTGTTCCTGACCGTGCGCGACGTGGCCCGCCTGTCCCGCGTGCTGGAACCCGCCATCGAGCGCGCGGCCCTGGGCCCGCCGGCCGGGCGCAAGACCGGCGACAAGGCGCTGGCCGATGCCGGCCTGGCCTTTGCCGACGGCAAGCTGGTGGCCGCCCCGCCGGACCGCGACTTCGCCCGCGAACCCATATTGATGCTGCGCATCCTGAAGGCGGCGCGCGACCGGCACCTGGAAATCCACCCGCTGGCGATGCGCGCGATGATCCGCAGCGCCCACCACGCGGTGCGCCTGCGCGGCGAGGCCGAGGCCAACGCGCTGTTCCTCGACCTGCTCTGCGGCAAGGACGCCGCGGCCTGGCTCAGGATCATGAACGAGACCGGCTTCCTAGGCCGCTTCGTGCCGGAATGGGCGCGGATCGTCGGGCTGATGCAGTTCGACACCTACCACGTGTTCACGGTGGACGAGCACACCATCGAGGTGATCGGCAACCTGCAGCGCCTGGAAGGCGGCGACCTGGCGGAAGTGGCGCCGGTGGCCAGCGAGCTCATTGGCCAGGTGCAGTCCCGCCGCGCGCTCTATGTCGCGGCCATGCTGCACGACATCGCCAAGGGCCGCGGCGGCGACCATTCGGAACTCGGCGCCCGCATCGCCCAGGAGGTCGGCCCCAAGCTGGGCCTGACGCCGGAGGAGACCGAGACGGTCAGCTGGCTGGTGCTGCACCACCTGCTGATCAGCCAGACCGCGTTCAAGCGCGACATCGAGGACCCCAAGACCATCCTCGACATCGCCGACCTGGTGCAATCGCCGGAACGGCTGCGCCTGCTGCTGGTGCTCACGGTCGCCGACATGCGCGCGGTCTCCGCCAAGGTCTGGAACGGCTGGAAGGCCACCCTGCTGCGGGAGGTGTACTGGCGCGTGGCCGAGGTGCTGGCCGGCGGGCTTTCGGTGCCGGAGCGCGACGTGCGCGTGGCCCGCGCGCGCGAAGCCGCCGCCGCCATGCTGGCCGGCTGGCCCCAGGCCGATACCGACTTCTTCCTCTCGCTGGGCTATCCCGGCTACTGGCTCTCCTTCGATGCCGAGACCCATGCCCGCCATGCCAGCCTGATCCGCGAGGCCGAGCGCAACCAGGCGCCGCTGACGGTCAAGACCCGCGTGCTGGAACAACGCGCCGTCACCGAGGTGACGATCTACGCCGCCGACCACCCCGGCCTGTTCAGCCGCATCGCCGGCGCGCTGGCGGTGGCCGGCGCCAGCATCGTCGACGCGCGCATCCACACCCTGCAGAACGGCATGGCGCTGGACACCTTCTGGGTGCAGGACGCCGCCGGCGGCGCCTTCGACCAGCCGCACCGCCTGGCCAAGCTGGCGGTGCTGATCGAGCAGGCGCTGAGCGGCCGACTGCGGCTGAAGACCGAGATCCAGAAGGTGCGGCGCGAACCCGCACGCCTCCGCGCCGTGACGGTGCCGCCGCGCGTGGTGTTCGACAACCACGCCAGCAACAGCCACACCGTCATCGAGGTGAATGGCCGCGACCGGCCGGGCCTGCTGCACGACGTCACCGCCGCCATCAGCGACCAGGGGCTGCAGATTGCCAGCGCGCACATCACCACCTACGGCGTGCGCGCGGTGGACGTGTTCTACGTGAAGGACATCTTCGGCCTGAAGGTGGAGAACGAGCGCAAGCTGGCGACGCTGCGCAAGGCGATCGACCGCGCCCTGGCGACGCCCGAGACCGCCGGTGGCGGCGGCGCGCCGCCCAGCCGCGCGGCGGCCGAGGCGGCCTGAACCCCGCGCCCCGGCCGCGCGTTCCCCCTGGCGTGTACCGCCGAAGGGAACCGCCGATGACCAGCAACACCGCCCGGCCGCGCAATGTCGGCCCGCAGGACCCCAACGCGCAGGTCGAGGACCCCGGCCAGCCGAAGCGCCGCCCGGACGACGCCTACAAGACCGAGACCGCCGTCACCGGTCCCGCCGCCAAGGGCCAGCCCGGCGGCAAGGGTGCCCCCGAGCGGGCGGCGTCCGACCAGGGACCGGCCAAGGGCATGGATGCCGGCACCCCGCCGGACCATCCCGGTGTCGGCAAGCAGGGCAGTACGGCGCTGCCGACCGAGTAGCTACAGGAAGCTGACCGGGTCCACATCCACCTGCAGCCGGACATTCCCCGGCACGTCGACCTTGGCCAGCCAGTCCCGCAGCAGGGGCTGCACCGCGATGTCGCGCCGGCACTTCAGCAGCAACCGCCGCCGATGCCGGCCGCGCAGCAGCGCCAGTGGCGCAGGGGCCGGCCCCAGCACCTGCACGCCATCGCCG
>CAIMOR010000474.1 GCA_903843125.1 uncultured Rhodospirillales bacterium | reverse complement strand
CGCACCGTTGCCGCTGGAGGTGAAGCGCGCCTTCGACCAGGCCAGCGGCTGCAACCTGGTGGAGGGGTATGGCCTGACCGAGGCCAGCCCCGTGGCGTTCTGCAATCCGGTGGCGGGCGAGAACCGCGCCGGCACCATCGGCCTACCGCTGCCCGGCGTCGGCGCCGAAATCCGCGACCCCGAGCAGCCGGAACGGTCCATGCCGCAGGGCGAGCGCGGCGAGCTGTGCCTGGCCGGGCCGAACATCATGCAGGGCTATTGGCAGCGGCCGGCGGAGACGGCGCGCAGCTTCACGCCGGACGGCCTGCTGCGCACCGGCGATATCGGCGTGATGGACGCGGATGGCTTCGTCACGCTGGTGGACCGGCTGAAGGACCTGATCATCTGCTCGGGCTACAACGTCTATCCGCGGGTGATCGAGGAAGCGCTGTATGAGCACCGGGACGTGGTGGCGGCAACGGTGGTGGGCATGAAGGACGCGTACCGGGGCGAGAGCCCGGCCGCCTTCGTGCAGCTGAAGCCTGGCGCCACGGCCACGGTGGCGGAGCTGCAGGCGCACCTGAAGGCGCGGCTGAACCCGATAGAGCTGCCGAAGCTGCTGGAGCTGCGGGCGGAGTTGCCGCGCACCCCCGTCGGCAAGCTGTCGAAGAAGGAGCTGAAGGCCGAGCTGGAGGGGCGCGCATGAGCGAATTGTTCAGCGTGAACCAGCTGGCCGAGGCGCTGGGCGTCACGCCACGCGCGATCCGCTTCTATGAGGTCAAGGGTCTGATCCATCCGCGCCGCGCCGGCACCACCCGGGTGTTCGACCGGCGCGACCGGGCGCGGCTGCTGTTGGTGCTGCGCGGCAAGCGGCTGGGCTTCTCGCTGGCCGAGATCCGCGAGTTCCTCGACCTGTACGACATCGACCGTACCCAGGTAAGCCAGGCGCAGATGCTGTTGGGCCGGGTGCGCAGCCGGATCGAGGAACTGGAACAGCAGAAGCGCGACCTGGACCAGACATTGAAGGAACTGCTGGAGGTGGAACGCGAAGCGCAGGCAGCCCTGCGCGACCGCGGGGCACTGCCGGGGACCACCACGAAGAACGCAGCCGATTAGGCCGCAGGAGGACCATGCCATGACCGATGTCGTGATTGCCGGCTACAAGCGCAGCCCGTTCCAGTTCGCCGGCAAGGGCGCGCTGGCCAAGGTGCGCGGCGACGAGATGGCCGCCGCCGTCGTCGCTGCGCTGGTGGCCGAGAGCGGCGTGGACCCGGCGACGCTGGAAGACCTGATCATGGGCTGCGCCTTCCCCGAGGGCGAGCAGGGGCTGAACGTGGCGCGCCTGGTCGGCTTCCTGGCCAAGCTGCCGGAGAGCGTTGCCGGCGTGACGGTGAACCGCTTCTGCGGCTCCTCGATGCAGAGCGTGCATCAGGCGGCCGGCGCCATCCGCATGGGGGCGGGCGAGGCCTTCATCTGTGCGGGCATGGAGAGCATGAGCCGCGTGCCGATGATGGGCTTCAACCCGATGCCGAACCCCGGCCTGGCGAAGGATTTTCCGCAGGCCTACATCAGCATGGGCGAGACCGCCGAGAACGTCGCCATGCGCCACCAGATCAGCCGCGCCGACCAGGAAGCCTTCGCGGTGCGCAGCCACCACAAGGCCGCGGCGGCTCAGGCGGCCGGCAGGCTGGCCGGCGAGATCGTCGCCGTGGCCGGCGTGGAGCAGGACGGCTGCATCCGGGCCGACAGCAGCGCCGAGGCGCTGGCTGGCTTGAAGCCGGCCTTCCGCGCCGATGGCACGGTGACGGCCGGGACGTCTTCACCGCTGACGGACGGCGCTTCCGCGGTGCTGGTGTGCAGCCTGGACTATGCCCGCCAGCACGGGCTGACGCCGCTGGCCAAGGTGCGCAGCATCGCGGTGGCGGGATGCGCGCCGGAGATCATGGGCATGGGTCCCGTTGGCGCCTCGCGCAAGGCATTGGCGCGAGCGGGGGTGCAGGCTTCCCAGCTGGATGTGGTGGAGCTGAACGAGGCGTTTGCCTCGCAGGCGCTGGCCTGCATGCGCGAGCTCGGCATCGACGAGATGCTGGTCAACAAGGATGGCGGCGCGATCGCGCTGGGGCATCCGCTCGGCGCCACGGGGGCGCGCATCGTCGGCAAGGCGGCGCAGGTGCTGCAGCGTGATGGCGGACGCTACGCGCTGGCGACGCAGTGCATCGGCGGTGGCCAGGGCATCGCCACGTTGCTGGAGGCGGTTTGATGATCCGCAAGGTAGGTGTCGTCGGCGCCGGCGTGATGGGCGCCGGCATCGCGGCGCAGGTGGCCAATGCCGGCGTGCCGGTGGTGCTGCTGGATATCGTGCCCGGTGGTGCGGCCAAGGCGGTAGAGCGGATGCTGCGCGCCGATCCCGCGCCCTTCATGGGCAAGGCGCCGGCACGGCTGGTGACGACCGGCGATGTCGGCACCGACCTGGCGCTGCTGGCGGATTGCGACTGGATCTGCGAGGCGATCATCGAACGCCCGGACGCCAAGCGCGAGCTTTACGCGAAGCTGGAGGGCATGCGGAAGCCGGGCAGCGTGGTGTCCTCCAACACGTCGACCATTCCGCTGGCTGCGCTGACCGAAGGGCTGGGCGAGGGCTTTGCCGCGGACTTCATGATCACCCATTTCTTCAACCCGCCGCGCTACATGCGCCTGCTGGAAGTGGTGCAGGGGCCGCAGACGCGCGCCGATGCGGTGGCGGAGGTCAGCACCTTCGGCGACCGCCGCATGGGCAAGAGCGTGGTGCGCTGCAAGGACACGCCGGGTTTCATCGCCAACCGCATCGGCGGCATGTGGATGCAGAGCGCGATCAACAATGCGTTCGAGCTGGGCCTGACGGTCGAGGAAGCCGACGCGGTGAACGGCAAGCCGATGGGCATTCCGAAGACCGGCGTGTTCGGGCTGATGGACCTGGTGGGCATTGATCTCGGCCCCCATGTGGCGGCCAGCATGAAGGCGACGCTGCCGGCCAGCGACCCCTATGTGCTGGGGCTGCGCGAGCATGCCGTGATCACGCGCATGATCGGCGAGGGGCGTACCGGCCGCAAGGGCAAGGGCGGCTTCTACATGCGCCAGGGCGCGAAGAAGCTGGCGATGGAGCTGGGTTCCGGAGCGTACCGCGACAGCGTGAAGCCGACACTGGAAAGCCTGGCGCTGCGCAACCTGCGCGAGTTGGCGGAGCACCCGGACCGGGCCGGTCGGTACGCGAAGGCGGTGCTGCTGGACACGCTGGGCTACGCCGCCAGCCTGGTGCCGGAGATTGCCGACAGCATCGCCGATGTGGATGCGGCGATGCGGCTTGGCTACGCCTGGAAGTACGGGCCGTTCGAGCTGATCGACCGTGTCGGCGCGCCCTGGCTGGTGGCGGCGCTGCGCGAGGCGGGCCGGCCGGTGCCGAAGCTTCTGGAACGGGTGGGCGAGCGGGGCTTCTACCGCGAGCAGGATGGCGTGCTGGAATTCTTCGGCACCGATGGCGATTACCACGCGGTGCCGCGCGCCGAAGGCGTGGTGCTGCTGAGTGACATCAAGCGGCGCAGCAAGCCGCTGGCGAAGAACGGCAGCGCCAGCCTGTGGGATATCGGCGACGGCGTCGCCTGCCTTGAGTTCCACAGCAAGATGAACGCGCTGGACCCGGAGATCCTCGCGCTGATCGGCAAGGCCGTGGCGATGGGGAAGAAGGGCGCCTTCAAGGCGCTGGTGATCCACAACGAGGGCGAGCAGTTCAGCGTCGGCGCGAATATCGGGCTGGCGCTGTTCGCTGCGAATATCGCCGCCTGGGGCGAGATCGAGGGCATGATCGAGGGCGGGCAGAAGGCGATGCGCGCGCTGCGCGAGGCGCCCTTCCCGGTGGTGGGCGCGCCGAGTGGCATGGCGCTGGGCGGTGGCTGCGAGGTGCTGCTGCATTGCGACGCGGTGGAGGCACATGCCGAGACCTAT
>CAIMOR010000473.1 GCA_903843125.1 uncultured Rhodospirillales bacterium | reverse complement strand
CATGTGGAACCCTAAGGCACTGGTGGCCAAGCTTGCGGCGATCAACTGGTAAAAGTGGAGATAGAGAATGCGTTGGCTCAGATGCGTCCTACCAGTTCTCTTTCTGACCGGCTGCGCGCCTGAGCGGAACACAACCGCTCCCACCGTGGTGGCGCGCAGCCCCGGCAATGTACTCATTCTCTCCGGAGCGTCGTCTCACATCCAAGAAAGTATGACGCTCGCAACGGACGAATGCCGCAGGCTCGGTGGCGGCATTGCCGTCCAGCGCAGCGCGACCATCATTGGCAATCCGATTTCTGGAAGTGTTAGATTAATGTACGAATGCGTTCGAGGCCCTGATGCAACGCCTCAATAAGTACCGCACTTAAGCAAAAACAACGGGAAGGCACGCCATGCGCACCGCCGTCATCGTCTCCACCGCCCGCACGCCCATCGGCCGCGCCTATCGCGGCGCCTTCAACGACACGCCGGCCCAGGCGCTGGGCGGCCACGCCATCGCCGAAGCGGTCGAGCGCGCCGGCATCGCCCCGGGGGAGGTCGAGGACGTGGTGTTCGGCGCCGCGCTGCAGCAGGGTGCCCAGGGCAGCAACTTCGCCCGCCAATGCGCGCTCCGCGCCGGCCTGCCGGACACGGTCCCGGGCATGAGCCTCGACCGGCAATGCTCCTCCGGCCTGATGGCCATCGCGACGGCCGCCAAGCAGGTCATCGCCGATGGCATGCAGGTGGCCGTCGGCGGCGGCATGGAAAGCATCAGCCTGGTGCAGAACGACAAGATGAACCGCCACCGCACCCGCGACCCCTGGCTGACCGAGCACGTCCCTGCCCTCTACATGTCCATGCTGGAAACCGCCGAGGTGGTGGCCGAGCGCTACGGCATCAGCCGCGACGCCCAGGACGACTATGCGCTGCGCAGCCAGCAACGCACCGCCGCCGCCCAGGCCGCCGGCCGCTTCGACGCCGAGATCGTCCCCATGCCCAGCCGCATGGCGGTGCAGGACAAGGCCACCGGCGAGGTCAGCCACAAGGACGTGCTGCTGAAGCAGGACGAGGGCAACCGCGCCGACACCACGCTGGCCGGCCTGAACAGCCTGAAGCCGGTGTTCAAGGACGGCCAGCGCATCGCCGAGGGCCGCTTCATCACCGCCGGCAACGCCTCCCAGCTCAGCGACGGCGCCAGCGCCGCGGTGCTGATGGAGGCCAAGGAAGCCGAGCGCCGCGGCCTGCACCCCTTGGGCATCTATCGCGGCATGGCGGTGGCCGGCACCAACCCGGACGAGATGGGCATCGGCCCGGTCTTCGCCGTTCCCAAGCTGCTGGAAAAGAACGGCCTGAGGGTCAGCGACATCGGCCTGTGGGAGCTGAACGAGGCCTTCGCCTGCCAGGTGATCTACTGCCGCGACCAGCTGGGCATCCCCGATGAGCTGCTGAATGTCGATGGCGGCGCCATCAGCGTCGGCCACCCCTATGGCATGAGCGGCGCACGCATGACCGGGCATGCGCTGATCGAGGGCAAGCGCCGCGGCGCGAAATACGTCGTCGTCACCATGTGCATCGGCGGCGGCCAGGGCGCGGCCGGGCTGTTCGAGGTGGCCTGAAGCGGCTGCGGCGCGCCGGCATTCCGGTGCGCCGCACTGGTTCCTTCACAAAGCCAGGCAGGGCGCATAAGGTCCGGCGATGGACGAGATTGACCGCAATATCACTGTTGCGCTGCAGCAGGACGGCAGCGCGGGCCTCGCTGAACTGGCCAAGGTCGCCGGGCTTTCGGTTTCCGCCACGGCGGAACGGGTCAAGCGGCTGGAGGAACGCGGCGTCATCCGCGGCTGGCGCGCGGACCTGGACCCGGTGCATGCCGGCTGCCCGCTGCTGGTGCACCTGCTGCTGGCCGTGGCCCCGGGGCGGGAGGACACCGCCTTCCGCCGCGCGATCAAGAAGTGGGACCAGGTGCTGGAATGCCACGCCGTCACCGGCAGCTGGACCTACCTGCTGAAGCTGCGCCTGCCGGACCTGGCGGCGCTGGACAGCTTCCTGGCGGATGAACTGCGCCCGATGTGCCAGCGCGTGGAAACCCTGCTGGCCTTCGCCACGCTGAAGGAAACCAGCATCCTGCCGGTGGCGCCCGCCGACCCGGAGGAATAGCGCCCCGCGCGTGCGGCGCTGCTACTCCGGGCACACGCCCGTCACGCGCCCTGCGCGTGCAGCGCCCGCCATTGCGGGCGAACGCCCGTCACGCGCCCTCCGCGTGCCGCGCCCGCCATTGCGGGCGCACGCCCGTCACGCGCCCCGCGCGTGCGGCGCCCGCTATTGCGGGCGCACGCCCATCGCCACCGTGCGCTCGTCCATCCGCGCCTCGTAGCGCAGTCCGCGCTTCAGCGCCCAGCTGTTGACCAGCTGGAACAGCGGAATGAAGGCCAGGTCGTCCATCGCCATCCGCACGCCCTCGCGCAGTTGCGCCGCGCGCTCGCCATCGTCCAGCGTCGCCACCGCGCGCTCGGTCAGCGCATCCAGCGCCGGGTTGCTGTAGCGCATCACGTTGCTGGCGCCGGTCAGCCTGGTCCGGTCATAGGTGCCGGTGATGTTGACCAGCGTGTAGCTCGCCTCCCCGGTCGTGCTGCCCCAGCCGGCCAGGCGCATGGCGAACTCCTGCCGGTTGCTGCGCGCGGAAAAGCTCGCCCAGGGCAGCGCCTCCACCTCGGTCCGCACGCCCACGCGCGTCCACATCTGCGCCACCGCCTGCGCCGTGCGGGCGTCGTTCGGGTAGCGGTCGTTCGGGCTGTGCAGGGTCATCCGGAAGCCCTGCGGGAAGCCCGCCTCGGCCAGCAGCCGCTTGGCCGCATCGGGGTCGAAGCGCGGCACCGTCACCGCCGGATTGTAGCCGAAGGTGCCCGGCGGCAGCCATTGCCCGGTGGGCTGCGCGGTGCCCTCCATCACCCGCTCGGCCAGCGCCTGCCGGTTGATCGCCAGCGACAGCGCCCGCCGCACCCGCACATCCTGGAACGGGTTGGTCGCCAGCGGCCGGCCGTCGTTGTCGAACACGAAGGGCACGCTGCCCGTGCGCGAATGGTCGCTCTCCACATAGATCACCCGCAGCCCCAGCGTCTCGCTGACGGTCACGCGGGCATCGGCGCGCAGTCGCGGCAGGTCGCTGCTCGGCACCTGGTCGATCATCTGCACGTCGCCGGCCAGCAGCGCGGCGGAGCGTGCCGCGTCATTGCCGATGAACCGATAGTTCACCCGCTCCCACGGCTCCTTCGCGCCCCAATAGCCGTCGTTGCGCAGCAGCACGGTGCGGTCGCCGCTGCGGTACGCGCCCAGCCGGTACGGCCCGGTGCCGATGGCGGCCTTGCCGCTGTTGTAGTCCTCGGTGCTCGCGCCCTGCCCGGCGTGGCGAGAGATGATCGCGACCGAAGCCAACTCCGTCGGCAGCAGCGGGTGCGGCCGCGCGGTGTGCAGGTGCAGGGTCAGCGGGTCCACCACCTCCACGCGCGTGATCGCGCGCACGAAGCCGCCGAACCCGCCCGGGCTGTTCGGCACGTTCGGCGTCCGCTCGATCGTGAAGGCGACATCGTCGGCGGTGAAGGCCTGGCCGTCATGCCAGGTCACCCCCGGCCGCAGCTTGAACTCCCACACCGTCTCGCCGATGGGCCGCCAGCTGGCGGCCAGCCCGGCATAGGGCTGCGCCCGCGCGTCGCGCTCCACCAGCCGGTCGAAGATATGCATGGAAAGCGAGTTGTTCGGCGCCGCGTTGTAGAAATGCGGATCGACCGAGGTGATGGCCCCGCCGATGCCGATATCCAGCGTCTGCGCCCGCAGTGGCGCGGCGGCGCACAGGGCGAGGGCGGCAAGCGAAAACCGGCGCAGGCGGTGTGGCATCAGTTGATCCCCGTTCAGGTGGCGTGACGCTGGCGAAGCCCCAACCCGACTGCTAGCATGGCCGCCGCAGGGAAATCATCACGGGGGAGCTCATGGGGCGCATTGAATTGGCGGCTGCCCTGGTTGCGTGCGGCGTGGTGGCGCTGCTGCCCGGTATGGCGGCAGCGCAGGCACCCGCGGCGTCGCTGACCATGGCGGTCGGCGCGCCCATCACCTCGCTGGACCCGCACTACCACCAGCTCTCGCCGAACAACGCCGTCGCGGACATGATCTTCGACGGCCTGGTCAACCGCGACGCGCGCGACAGCAACATCCCCGGCCTCGCCACCTCCTGGCGCGCGGTGGACCCGCTGACCTGGGAGTTCAAGCTGCGGGAGGGCGTCAGCTTCCACAACGGCAACGCCTTCACCGCCGAGGACGTCGCCTTCACCCTGCATCGCGTGCCGCGCGTGCCCAACAGCCCGTCCTCCTTCGCGCTCTACACCCGGCCCATCACCGGCGTGGAGATCGTGGACGCCCAAACCATCCGGCTGCACACCGCCACGCCCTATCCGCTGATGCCGACCGACATCGCCAACCTCCGGATCATCGACAAGGAGACCGCGGAGAACGCGACGACCGAGGACTTCAACAGCGGCCGCGCCGCGCAGGGCACCGGCCCCTGGCGCGTGGTGGAACACCGCAACGGCGACCGCATCGAGTTCGCCGCCAACACGCAGTACTGGGGCGGCGCGCCGGCCTTCGCCCGCGTCACCTACCGCATGGTCACCAACGACGCCGCCCGCACCGCGGCGCTGCTGGCCGGCGATGTCGACTTCATCGACCAGGTGCCCACCGCGGACCTTGCCCGCCTGCGGCGCGAACCGCGCATCACGCTGAGCGAGACCATCGGCCAGCGCATCATCTTCCTCGGCCTGGACTTCTCCCGCAGCGGCGCCACCCCCTTCATCACCGACAACGACGGCAAGCCGATCGAGCCCAACCCGCTCAGGGATGTCCGCGTCCGCCGCGCGCTGACGCTGGCCATCGACCGCCACGCCATCGCCGAGCGCGTCATGGAGGGCGCCTCGACACCCTCCGGCCAGTTCCTGCCGCCGGGCAGCTTCGGCTACGTGCCCGGGCTGGAAGCGCCGCGCGCCAATGTGGAGGAAGCCCGCCGCCTGCTGGCCGAGGCCGGCTTCCCGCAGGGCTTCCGCATCACCCTGCACAGCCCGAACGACCGCTACATCAACGACGCCCGCATCGCCCAGGCCATCGGCCAGATGTGGACGCGCGCCGGCCTGCGCACCAGCGTGGAGGCGCAGACCTGGTCCACCTTCGTCGGCCGCGCCGCCCGCACCGAGCTTTCCGCCTGGCTGATCGGCTGGGGCAGCAGCGGGTCGGAGGCGAGCAACCCGCTGCGCAACCTGGTGGCCACGGTGAACCGCGAGAAGGGCTGGGGCGCCAGCAACCGCGGCCACTACTCCAACCCGGCGATGGACGCGCTGGTCGACCAGGCGATGGTGGAGCTGGACGACACCAGGCGCGAGGCCCTGCTGCGCGACGCCACCCGCCTGGCGATGGATGATGTCGGCATCATCCCGCTGCACATCCAGACCAACATCTGGGCCATGCGCCGCGGCCTGCAGCACCAGGCCCGCGCCGACGAGCTCACCCGCGCGCAGGACATCCGCCCCGCCGCCGCCACACCGCAGCACTGATGACCGTCTTCCTCCTCCGCCGCCTGCTGCAAGCCGCCGGCGTGGTGCTGGCGATGACGCTGCTGGTCTTCCTCGGCGTCTTCGCCGTCGGCGACCCGGTGGAGATCCTGATCAGCCCCGAGGCCGACCAGGTCGAACGCGAACGCGCGATCCACGCCTTGGGCCTCGACCTGCCGTTGTGGCGGCAATACCTGGTCTTCCTCGGCAATGCGCTGCAGGGCGACCTCGGCCGCAGCTTCGTGTTCAATGAACCGGCGCTGCAACTCATCTGGCAGCGCATGCCGGCCACGCTGGAACTGGCGCTGGGCGCCACCTTCCTCGCGCTGATCATCGGCCTGCCGCTCGGCCTCTTCGCCGGCCTGCGCCCGAATGCCTGGGGCTCCCGCGCGGTCATGGCCGGCAGCATCCTCGGCTTCTCGCT
>CAIMOR010000472.1 GCA_903843125.1 uncultured Rhodospirillales bacterium | reverse complement strand
GCCCCGCGCCGCGCGGGCTTTTCGTTGGACAGCCACCGCCGCATCGCCCAGATTCCCCGCAGGCAGCACAACGAGGCACCCATGCCCAACGCCCCCCAGCAGGACCGCTACGGCCTGCCGCTCGACACCAGCTCCCCCGCCGCACGGGACGCCCATGTCGAGGCCTGCGACCTGCTGCTCTCCGGCTGGCCCGGCGCCCTGCCCGCCTTCAACCGCGCCCTGGCCGCCGACCCCGGCTTCGGCCTGGCCCACATCGCCCGCGCCCGGCTGCTGCAACTCGGCGCCAACCCCGCCGCCTCCGCTGCGCTGGCCGCCGCCGCGGCGCTGCCCGGGCTGGGCGAGCGTGCCCGCAGCCAAGTCGCCATCTTCACGCTGCTCGGCCAGGGCCAGCCGGCCGCGGCGCTGGAAGCGGTGCACGCCCATGTCGCGCAATGGCCGCGGGACGCGCTGGTGGCCACCATCGCGGCGAACCAGACCGGGCTGATCGCCATCTCCGGCCGCCCGGCGCGCGAGCAGGAGCTGGTGGACTACCTGGCCGCCCTGGCGCCGCACTACGGCGACGATTGGTGGTTCAACGGCCACTACGGCATGGCGCTGTCCGAGATCGGCCGCCAGGCCGAGGCCTGGCCGCGGCTGCAAAGCTCGCTCGCCGCCCGGCCGCGCAATGCGTCGCTGGCGCATTCCCTGGCGCATTTCCACTACGAGAACGGCCAGCACGACGAAGCCGTGGCCTTCCTGCGCGGCTGGCTGGCGGACTATCCGCGCCAGGGCGGCCTGCACGGCCACCTGCACTGGCATCTCTCGCTGGTGCTGCTGCAGCAGGGCGACGTCGCCAGCGGCTTCCAGCTGTTCGAGGACGCCTTCGCCGCCGAGGACTACAGCGGCCCGGCCATGGTCAAGGTGTTCGACGCCGCCTCCTACCTCTGGCGCGCCGAGCTGGCCGGCCACCCGCGCGACGCCGCCCGCTGGCAGCGCGTGCATGACTACTGCCACCGCGCCTTCCCGCAGCCGGGCTTCCCCTATGTCGATTGGCACGTCGCGCTGGCCGACGCGGTGCTGGGCACGCACGAACCCCGCGCCGCCGAGCTGGAAAGCCGCGCCCGGGAAAACCGCTACGTCGCCGGCCCCGGCCTGGCCGCCGCCGCCCGCGGCTTCGCCGCCTTTGAACGCGGCGACCACGCCGCCGCCATCGCCGCGCTGGCGCCGATATTGGCGGAGCGAGCCCGCTTCGGCGGCAGCCGCGCCCAGCTGGACCTGCTGGAGTTCACGCTGCTGCGCAGCTACCTGGCCAGCGGAAGGTTGGACGAGGCGCGCGCCCTGGTCGCGGCGCGCCGCCCCGGGCCGGCGGGCCTGCCGGTGGCGGGGGTGGAAGCGCTGGCGGCCTGACGGCAACGTCGCCCGCAGCAACCCGCGTCAGTGGCTTTCAGCGATTGCCGATCACTGGCCTCGAGGCGCATGGCTGCGCCCGGAGTTGCCAGCGCATCTGGCAACTCCAGCAAGCCGGGAGCGCGGCATAGCCGCGCTCCACGCCATCACCCCCGATAATCCGGCTTGTCGCCCTCCACCAGCCGCAGCGCGCTGATCCAGGCCGGGCCATAGCTTTCCGCCGCGTTCGGCCGATGGAACTGCTTGGCCGCGTGCTCGCAGACCTCCTTCGGCGGGAACACCAGCGCCGCGCCGCCGCTCATCGCCGCAATCTGCGCCGAGCACGCGCGTTCCAGGTAGTACAGCTGGTCATAGGCCTGCGCCGCGGTATGGCCGCACACCAGCAGGCCATGGTTGCGCAGGATCATCGCGTTGTGCGTGCCCAAATCGCGCACCAGGCGCTCGCGCTCGGCCTCATCCAGCGCGATGCCCTCGTAGTCGTGATAGGCCAGGTGGCCGTAGAACTTCATCGCGTGCTGGCTGATCGGCAGCAGCCCGTCGCGCTGCGCCGCCACCGCCATGCCGTCCCGCGTATGGGTATGGATGACGAAATGCGCGTCGTCCCGCGCCATGTGCACGGCCGAGTGGATGACGAAGCCGGCGGTGTTCACCAGCCGCGTGCCCTTCACCCAGTCCGGATAATCCTCCAGCGCATTGCCCTGCGCGTCGATCTTCACCAGGTCGGAGGCGCGCATCTCGTGGTGCATCACGCCGTAGCGGTTCAGCAGGAACACCGGCTCCGGCCCCGGGATGCGGGCGCTGATGTGGGTGTAGATCCAGTCCGTCCACTTGTGGTGCGCGCACAGGCGGTACAGCGCCGCCAGGTCGCAGCGGATCTGCCATTCCTCGTCCGACCAGCCGCGCTGCTGGGCAATGGGTGCCATCACGTTCATGGGTCGGGCCTCCTTGGGGTCTGGCCGATCCTCCCCCTTGCGGCAGGCTTGCGTCAACCGCCCTGGCCGCCTAACTGCGCCGACCGGGGAGAACCGCACCATGCCAACACGACGCCAACTCGGCCTGGCCGCCGCCGCGCTGGCCGCCGCGCCCGGCCTTGCCGCCGCCCAGGACGGCCCGGTGACGCTGCTGGTCCCCTTCACCCCCGGCACCGGCATGGACATCCTGGCCCGCCTGGTCTCCCCCTGGCTGCAGCAGAAGCTCGGCCAGCCGGTGGTGGTGGACAACAAGCCCGGCGCCAGCGGCAACATCGGCACCCAGGCCGTCGGCCGCGCCCCGCCGGATGGCCGCACGCTGATGGTCCACGCCAACACCTTCGTCACCAACGTGCCGCTGTTCACCCCGGCGCCCTACGACCCCATCCACGGCTTCACCCCCATCATCCTGCTGACCGACGGCGACCTGGTGCTGTGCGTCAACATGGACGTGCAGGCCGCCACCCCCGCCCAGCTGGTTGAGCTCGCGAAGCGCGGCCCGATCGACTACGCCAGCCCCGGCATCGGCACCCCGCAGCACCTGGCCATGGCGCTGTTCGGGCTGGAGGCGAAGGTGGAGCTGAACCACATCCCCTACCGCGGCAGCGCCCCCGCCCTGCAGGACCTGGTCGGCCGCCGCGTCCACGCCATGGCCATGCCCATCACCACCGCGCTGCCCCTGGCCGCGCAGGGCCGCCTGCGCATGATGGCCGTGGGCAGCGCCCACCGCGTGCCCAGCGCGCCGGACGTGCCGACCTTCATCGAATCCGGCTTCCCTGGCGTGCAGGTGGGCTTCTGGTACCCGGTGTTCGGGCCGCCCGGCATGGCCGCCCCGCTGGTGGCCCGCCTGAACGCCACGCTGAACGACTGGCTTCGCCAACCCGACACCGCCACCCGCCTGCGCGACCAGGGCATGTCCCCGCGCGGCGGCAGCCCCGAGGTGCTGGCCGAACTGGTCCAGGCCGACCTGGCCCGCTGGACGCGCGTGATCCGCGAGGCGAAGATCACCGCTGAGTAGAGCCTGATCGGCTGCGGCGGAATCGCCGAAAGCCGTGAAACAGTCTCTCGAATGATTATCAAACCGCCCCGCCGCCCCACATGCCGCGCCAGATCGACAAGGCCAGCCCCATGCAAGACATCCTGATCCTCGGCGCCGGCCCGGCCGGCCTGACCCTGGCGCTCTCGCTGCACCAGGCCGGCATCCCCTGCCGGGTCTATGAACAGGCGCCGGAGATCAAGGCGGTCGGCGTCGGCGTCAACCTGCTGCCGCACGCGGTGGCTGAACTGGCCAAGCTCGGCCTGCTGGAGGCGCTGCGGAAGGTTGCCGTCACCACGGACGAGGCGCAGTTCTTCAACCGCTACGGACAGTTGATCCACGCGGAGAAGCTCGGCCAGGGCGCCGGCTACCCCGCGCCGCAGCTCAGCATCCACCGCGCGGACCTGCAGGACGTGCTGCTGGCCGCCACGCGCGCCCGCCTGGGGCCGGACGCGGTCCACCTCGGCCACCGCGTCACCGCCGTGGAGACGCAGGGCACCGAAGCCGTGGTCCACTTCGCCGATGGCAAGCCCAGTGCCCGCGGCAGTGCCGCCATCGCCGCGGATGGCGTGCATTCCACCGTGCGCAAGCAGTTCCACCCGCACGAAACCGGCTTCCACTACACCGGCTACAACATGTGGCGCGGGGTGACGGCGTGGAAGCCCTTCCTGACCGGCGCCACCATGACGCGCGCCGGCTGGCTGGCCGACGGCAAGATGGTCATCTACCCCATCCGCAACAACATCGACGCCGAGGGTCGCCAGCTGATCAACTGGGTGGCCGAGGTGGAATGGCCGAACCCGATCGACCGCGACTGGAACCGCCGCGGCAAGCTGGAGGACTTCCTGCCGTTCTTCGCCGACTGGCATTTCCCCTGGCTGGACGTGCCGGCGATGATGCAGGCGGCCGAGGTGGTGCTGGAGTTCCCCATGGTGGACCAGGACCCGCTGCCCTGGTGGACCCAAGGCCTGGTAACTCTGATGGGCGACGCCGCCCACCCTATGGTGCCCCGCGGCAGCAACGGCGCCGGCCAGAGCATTTTGGACGCCGTCGCGCTGACCAAGGCTTTTGTCAGTGGCGGCCCGGTGGCAGGGGTTCTGGCGAGCTACGAGGCGGAGCGGCGGCCGGCGACCTCGGCAGTGGTGCTGCAGAACCGCAAGGCGCCGCCGGATGCGCTGCTGGGCGAGGTGTACAAGCGCACCGGCAACAAGCCGTTCGGGCGGATTGAGGACGTGATCAGCCGGGAGGAGCTGCTGGCGATTACGAATGGGTACAAGCAGGTGGCGGGGTATACGCTGGAGGATGTGGCGCGACGGGCGGCGGGGTAGAGGGAAGGCCAGGGCTTCGCTTTTGGGCGGTACCGCGACCTTGGGTCGACTTCGTCGGTAGCTCCCCCTTGTCTACGGCCCGACCGGGCTTTTTGCGGACATGGATCAGGCAAGTCCTGATGACGACCTCGCGCTCAGAAGCGGCTGACGCGCGAATGACCACCAGACAATTTCCGCATTCTATTTGGAGGTGGCACCATCTCGCTGCTGGGGCACTGCATCGGCGCGCTGCGCGCCGATGCAGTGCCCGGCCCCTTAGGATGGGATGGCGGTCACATGTTGGCTTAAGCTGCTGGAAGGTGAGCATGCGGTCCCTGGTTCTGGCATTGGCGCTTGGTTGCGCCTGGATGGCGTCGGCCGCTGCCGACGGCGGCGTTGGCTTACTGCGCTTCACAGTGCCTGGTCCGCCGCTGGGGCAGGCGGCGGGGCCGCCCTTGGTGGGTCTCGCCACATATCCGGCGGTTGTCGGCCGCGGCAGCACCAGGGTTGGGCCTGTGACGTTGGCAGCGGTGGCCGATGCGGCGCCGACATCGGGGCGGTTTCCGCTGGTGATTATTTCGCACGGTACAGGCGGCCTGCCTGAACTGCATGGCTGGCTGTTCGAGGCACTGGCACGGCGTGGCTTTGTGGTGGCCGGGGTGGCGCACCCCGGCAACAGCCGTGGCGACAATGACGGTGCGTTCGGGGATGCGCTGCTGGTGGGGCGGAGCGAGCAGTTCGGCGCGCTGATCGATGGGCTATTAGCGCACCAAGTGCTTGGGCCGCAGTTGGATGCTCGGCGTATCGGCCTGATTGGGCATTCGGCTGGCGGCTATGGCGGATTGCTCGCGGCCGGCGCCCAGCCCGACTTCGGCGCCTTTGCCGGGGCCTGCCGGCGCGCTGACAGGCCGGGTGCGGCGGTGCCGCGCATGCAGCATGACTCGG
>CAIMOR010000471.1 GCA_903843125.1 uncultured Rhodospirillales bacterium | reverse complement strand
GCGGCGGCGGCGGCGGCGCGGCGGGCAATGGCGGCGTGCCGGGGGCCTCGGCCTCGGCTGGTGGGGCAGGGGCTTCGCGCGGCGCCAAGGCGGTCAGGCTGCGGCTGCGGTCGGCTTCCAGCGTCGCGGTCAGGCCGGCGCGGTAGCGGGCATCCGGCCGTTCCGGCCGCGGCGGCACGGTGCCGAGGCTGGGGTAGGGCCGATCCATGCCCGGCGGCCGTTCGCGCCCGGCATCGATATCGCCGGTCACTTCGTCGTAGATCACGAAGGGGTCGATCTCCCGCGGGACCGCGCAGCCGGCCAGGGCGGAAACCACGGCCAGCGCCAGCACCAGCGCCGCCGGCCGGGTCATCCCGGCCGCCTGCGTCATGCCCTGCCTGCACGGTTGCGCTGCCAACAGCGGAGTTCCCTCGCCCGGATCAGCGCAGGGTTAGCGCGGAAGCCGGCGCGGGGAAAGCCGCCGCCCGCCGGCCCGCGCCGCCCCGGGGTTGAACGCCGCCCCGGCTTGGCGCATGTGATGGCCGAAATAGAGGACCGCGCCAAACCGCGCGGCTGCCGCATGGCCGATAAACCGCCCGTCGAACCGCCTCATTTCCGCCTGCCGGACCCCGCCCTGGTCACCCGCACCATGGCCGAGGTCGCCGAACGCGGGCAGCGCATCGTCGGCGACTTCCTGAAGCGCCAGTCGGAAGGCGGTGCCTCGCCGGACCCGCTGAACCTGGGCGGCGCGTTCATGGAGATGACCGCCCGGCTGATGGCCAATCCGGCGCGGCTGGTGCAGGCGCAGTTGGGCTTCTGGCAGGACTACCTGACGCTGTGGCAGAACACCGCCCGGCGCATGATGGGCGAAGCCACGGTGCCGGTGGTGGCCGAGGACCCGAAGGACCGCCGCTTCAAGGACGACGCCTGGCGCGAGAACGAGGTCTTCGACTTCATCAAGCAGTCCTACCTGCTGAGCGCGCGCTACTTCCAGAACGTGGCGGGCAGCGCCGATGGCATGGACCCGAAATCCGCGCAGAAGGTGGATTTCTACACGCGGCAATTCGTTGATGCGATGAGCCCCAGCAACTTCCTGATGACCAACCCGGAAGTGCTGCGCAAAACCGCCGAGACCGGCGGCGAGAACCTGCTGAAGGGCCTGTCCCACCTGCTGGCGGACCTGGAGCGCGGCAAGGGCCAGCTGCGCATCAGCATGACCGACGACAGCAAGTTCAGGATGGGCGAGAACATCGCGATCTCCCCCGGCAAGGTCGTGTTCCAGAACGACCTGATGCAGCTGATCCAGTACACGCCGGCGACCAAGGAAGTTCTGAAGCGCCCGCTGCTGATCTTCCCGCCCTGGATCAACAAGTTCTACATCCTGGACCTGCGGCCGCGGAATTCCTTCGTCAAATGGGCGGTGGAACAGGGGCATACGGTGTTCATGGTCAGCTGGGTCAACCCGGACGAGCACCTGGCCCAGAAGGGCTTCGACGACTACGTGCAGGAAGGCGTCTATGCCGCGCTGGACGCGGTGGAGAAGGCCACCGGGGAACGTGAGATCAACGCGATCGGCTATTGCCTGGGCGGCACGCTGCTGGCCACCACGCTGGCGCACATGGCCGCCCGCGGCATCGACCGGATCAAGACCGCGACCTTCTTCGTCACCATGACGGATTTCGAGGAAGCCGGCGAACTCGGCGTCTTCATCGACGAGGAGCAGCTGAAGGCGCTCGAGGAGAAGATGAACAAGCGCGGCTTCCTCGAGGGCAGCGAGATGGCCAGCACCTTCAACATGCTGCGCGCCAACGACCTGATCTGGTCCTTCGTGGTCAACAACTACCTGCTGGGGCAGGAGCCCTTTCCGTTCGACCTGCTGTACTGGAACGACGACAGCACCCGCATGCCGGCGAAGATGCACAGCTTCTACCTGCGCCGGATGTACCAGGCCAACGACCTGGTGCGGCCGGCCGCCGATCCGCAGGGCATCACGCTGCTGGGCGAGAAGATCGACCTGCGCCGCATCAAGGTGCCCGCCTACTTCATCAGCACGCGCGAGGACCATATCGCGCCGTGGAAATCCACCTATCGCGGCACGCAGTTGCTCAGCGGGCCGGTGCGCTTCGTGCTGGCGGCCAGCGGGCACATCGCCGGCGTGGTGAACCCACCAGACAGCGGCAAGTACAGCCACTGGATCAACGACAAGCTGCCGCCGACGCCGGATGAATGGTTCGCCGGCGCCACCGAGCTGGCCGGCAGCTGGTGGCCGGACTGGCACCGCTGGGTCAGCGCCCAGGACCCCGAGAAGGTGCCGGCGCGCATTCCAGGCAAGGGCAAGCTGAAGGCGCTGGAGGAGGCGCCCGGCAGCTACGTGGCGGTGATGGCCAGCGACTGAGGCGACGCCTCAGAACCCGCTGCCCACGTTCAGCCCCGGCGCGCTGCCGCTGGTGGTGTTGCCGATCTCCATGCCGATCAGGTCCTGGTTGCGGCCCTGCAGCCACAGCCGGTTGTTGTCGATCTTCGCCAGGTCCTGCTGCGCCAGGTTCGTCGCGGCGGCGGCCTGCGGCAGCGGCCCCGGTTCGGCGAAGCGGCGGATGGAGGCCGCGCCGCCCGGCCGGAACAACCCGGCCGGCAGCGCCGCCGCGGCCTGCTCCGGCTGGTGCGCCCGCAGCGCCCGCGCCGCGGCCAGCAGCGCGCGCATCACCCGCTGCGGGTCGGCGGCTTCGTTCACCCCCAGCGCGGCGCGCAGCTCGCCTCGGGCCAGGCCCAGGCTCAGCACCGTGGCCTCGGGCATCGCGGCATAGGCTTCCGAGCCCGGCAGCGCCAGGCACAGGTATTCCAGCTGCGCCGCCGCCTGGGCCACCGCCTCCGGCTTGTCGGCCAGGCTCAGCCCGGCATCGGCGAAGGCGACGGCGCTGGCCTGGATGGCCGCGCGCACCGGGTCGGCCAGCTGACCGGACTGGCCGCCCCCGGTCAGGTCGACCGGCGGCGGTGGTGGCTGCGGCGTGCGCATTTCGGCGCAGCCGGCCAGCAGCGCCAGGGCCAGCAAGGGCGGCAGCGCCTGCCGCATCAGAAGCGGTGGTAGCCGCGCATCAGCACTCGGCTGGCTTCCTGCGCCGCGTTGTTGGTCACCGGCAGGTTGGGCAGGTTGGCCAGCCGCACCAGGGTGGCCGGGCCACCCAGCGTGAAGATCGGCTGGGACAGCACCACCTCGGCCGAATGCGGCTGGCCGCCCTGCAGCGCACGCACCGCGGCGAACATGCTGTCGATCACCGCCTGCGGCGCGGCGTTGGGGCTGATGCCGAGCGCGGCGCGCCATTCCCGCTGCGCGAGAGGGAAGATGGTCGTGGCCGTGGTGGAACCGCCGAAGCTGCGCGGGTTGGTGGTGACCTCGACGTTGAGGTACTCCATCTCGGCCACCGAGCGGGCGGCCTGGACCGGTTTGCCGGCCAACTGGCTCGGCGAGGAGAACGCCACCGTGGTGTTGTTGATGGCCGAGCGCATCGGGTCGGCGGCACCGTTGTAGGCGTCCTCCGGCAGGCTTGCGGTCTGTTCGGTCGGCAGGCCGAGCGAGGCCATCGACGGCAGGGTGCAGGCGCCCAGGCCGAGGGCAAGCAGCAGGGAGGCGATGGAGGCAAGGCGCGACATGGTTGGTCCCTTCGTGAAGGCTTACTGGCCGCGACCGCCGGCGGAATCGCCGCCGGGGCTGGTGCGGCCCATGGAATCGACCCGGTTCAGTTCCTGCTGCGTCTCCGCCGCGGCCAGCGCGGTGCGCGGCAGCGGCGGCAGGGCGCCCAGGCGGGCATAGGTGACGGCGGGTTCGGTGTACAGCGTTGCGGGCAGGGCTTCCACACCGGCGCCGCGAGCCACGGCAAACAGCGAATCAACCACCGGCTGGGGCGGTGCCGCCGGCGCGATGCCCAGCGCCTGGCGCCACTCAACCCGGGCGCGCTGCAGCTCGAACGTCACCTGGGGTTGGAATTCGTACCAGCGTGGCCCGACCGGGATCTCGGCGGCCAGGTATTCCATGCCGGCCAGGGCGCGGGCGGCCTCGTCCGGGCGGCCGGCCAGCTCGGCCGGGGCATTGAACACGAAGGCGCTGCGCAGGATGGTGGTGCGGGTGGGGTCGCCCGAGCCCTGCACCGCATCGGGCGGCAGGCTGGCGGTGGGCGGCAGCGGGCCGCAGGCGGTGATGCCGAGCACCAGGCAGAACGGCAGCAAGCGTCGCATGGCGTTAACTCCCCCTTCCCGGCTGGACTGAAGCTCCCGGCGAGATTGGCCTCTGGTAACGGCTGCGGCAACTAGAGCTTCCGTAATGGCTCAGTAACAGCCCGCAACACGGGCGCGTGAGCGGACCAGCGCCAGCACGGTTCGGCAGGTCGGCACCGGCAGCTCGACCAGCTCGGCCAGTTCCACCACGCTGCCCAGCAGCGCATCGATCTCCATCGGGCGGCCGCGCTCCAGGTCCTGCAGCATGCTGGTCTTGTGGGCGCCGACCTCGGCGCCGCCGGCGATGCGCTTGTCGACGTCGATGGCGAACTTGACGCCGAGCTTCTCGGCCACCGCCTGGGCTTCCAGCATCATCTGGCGGCAGACGGCGCGCAGTTCGGGTTCGCCGGTGATGATGTCGAGCGTTGCGCCGGTCAGCGCGCTCAACGGGTTGAAGGCCAGGTTGCCCCACAGCTTGACCCACATCTCGTCCCGGATGCGCGGCCGCACCGGGGCCTTGAAGCCCGCGGCCATCAGCGCCTTGGAGAGCGCCTCGGCCCGGGGGCTGCGGCTGCCATCGGGCTCGCCGAGCGTGAAGCGGTCGCCATAGGTGTGGTCGATGATGCCGGGCTCGGGCACCTCGGCGGCGGGGTAGACGATGCAGCCGATGGCGCGGCGGGGGTGCAGCAGGTGCCACAGGCTGCCATCAGGGTCCACCGAGGCCACGCGGTGGTCCTCATGCGGGCCTGGAAGCTTGTGGAAGTACCACCAGGGAATGCCGTTGACCGCCGAGACGATGGCGGTCTCCGGCCCCAGCAGCGGCTGCATCTGCAGCGCCGCCGAGGGCAGCGAATGGGCCTTGAGGGTAACGACGACGTAATCCTGCACGCCTGCTTCCTCGGCGCTGGCGACGCAGCGAGGGTGGGTGACCAGGGTTTCGCCCGCGGATTTCAGCGTCAGGCCGTTCTGCTGCATGGCGGCCAGGTGGGGGCCGCGGGCGATGACGGTGACCTCGTGCTCGCCCTGCTGGGCCAGGCGGGCGGCGAGCAGGCCGCCGATGGCGCCGGCGCCAAAAATGCAGATCTTCATGCGGTGGTGGCCTTCGGGATGTCGCTGGCGAAATAAAGGGTATGGCCCTGGTCGTCGCGGAGCGTGAACTCGCGCATGCCCCAGGGCTTGTCGGTGGGCGGGCTGGCCAACACGGCGCCGCGCGCGGCCAGCTCCGCGGCCGCGGCATCGGCATCCGCCACCTGGATGTGGAGGTGCAGGTGCTCGCCGGCGGCGACGAAGGCGATGGAGGGGTCCGGCGCGTCCACCCGCTTCAGGTGCAGCTGCCACGGCCCCTGGCTCAGCCCGGCGTAGAAATCGCCGAAGCGGAAGTCCAGCCGGAAGCCAAGCATGCCGGTGTAGAAGCCGATGCTGGCTTCCATGTCGGTGGTGCGCAGCTGGGTCGCCAGGCCGAGCAGGTGCATCGGCGTCAGGCGGTGACGCCCAGCTTCTCGGCCAGGCCGATGCGCATCAGCTTGCCGGTGGCGCCCTTCGGGATTTCCGGCAGGAAGACGATCTTGCGGGGCACCTTGAAGTCCGCCAGGTGCTGGGCGGCGTGGTCGCGCAGCTCGCGCTCCGTCACCTCCATGCCGTCCTTCAGCACCACGGCGGCGCCGACCTCCTCGCCCAGCATGGGGTGCGGAATGCTGAAGGTCAGCGCCTGGGCCACGGCGGGGTGCTCGCTCAGCACGCCGTCCACCTCCAGCGGGCTGACCTGCTCGCCGCCGCGCTTGATGAGTTCCTTCAGGCGGCCGGTCAGCAGCAGGTAGCCGTCGGCGTCGAACATCCCCTGGTCGCCGGTGCGGAACCAGCCCTTGGTGAAGGCCTTGGCATTGGCTTCCGGGTTGGCCTCGTAGCCATGCGTCACGTTGGCGCCGCGGATGACGACCTCGCCGATCTCGCCCTTGGGCATGATCTCGCCGTCGTCGTCCATGATGGCGACTTCCGGCCCGGCCGGCAGCCCGACCAGGCCGGGCTTCTGCGCCCGCGGCGGCAGCGGGTTGCTGCACATCTGGTGGCTGGCCTCGGTCATGCCGTAGGCCTCGATCACCGGGGCGCTGAACGCCGCGGCCAGGTCCTTCATCGCCTGGGCCGGCAGGCTGGCCGAGGAGGAGCGGATGAAGCGCAGCGGCGCGCGGCGGATGACCTCCGCATTGCGCTCGGCGCGCTGCAATATCGCCTGGTGCATGGTCGGCACCGCGGTGTACCAGCTGGGGCGCTCGGCATCGAGCAGGCCGAAGAAGCGCAGCGCGTTGAAGCCGGGCGTGCAGATGACCGCGCCGCCAGCGGCCAGGGAGGCCAGCGTGGCGGCGATGAGGCCGTGGATGTGGAATAGCGGCATCACGTTCAGGCAGCCGTCGGCGCGGGTCAGCGCGAGCGTGCCGGCGATGTTGCGGGCGGAGGCGCAGACATTGCCATGGGTCAGCGGCACGATCTTCGGCCGCGCCGTGGTGCCGGAGGTGTGCAGCACCAGCGCCACGTCATCCTCCTGCGCCATGCCCGGCTTGGCGGCGGCGCCGGGGGTGCCACCTTCCAGCGCGAAGCGACCGGCACCGCCGACCAGGTCCGGCACCAGCTCCAGCACCGGCACGCCCAGCTTCTGCGCCACGGCGCGGGCCGGGGTTTCCCAGCCGGCCTGCACCACCAGCGCCTTGGCGTTCAGGTCGGTCAGGTAGAACTCGAACTCCTCGGCCTTGTAGGCCGGGTTGAGCGGCGCCGTGGTGGCGCCGCCGGCGATGGCGACGAAGGCCGCGGCCATCTCGGGGCCGTTCGGCAGCACGATCGCCACCCGGTCGCCCCGGCCGATGCCGATGCCGTTCAGCCGCGCGACCGTGCTGCTGGTCAGCTCCCGCAGGCCGCCATAGGACAACGAGGCGCGCTCCGGCGCACGGATCGCGGGCAGGCCAGCCTCTCCCACCTGGAGCAATTGGGCGACGGTCTTGAAATCAGGCATCATTGGCCTCGTGCTTCCTCGGGACAGTGCGGCTTGTTTAACGCAAAGCCCGGCCAGGTGAAATCACCGGGCCGGCGGCGGTCAGCGCAGCGCCTCTCCGGCGATCACCGCGGCGTGCGGCAGCTCGTTCTCGGCCGGCGGCGGCAGCTGGCGCCGGGCCATGCGGGCGCGCATCGGCTTGACCAGCGCGACCGCCATGAAGCTGGCCGCCAGGTTGGCCGCGACCACCACGTAGAACACGCCGTTCCAGCTGCCGGTCGCCTCTTGCAGCCAGGACGAGAACGGCACCAGCAGCGCCGCGGTGCCCTTGGCGGTGTACATCATGCCGTAATTGGCGGTGGCGTACTTCCGCCCGTAGATGTCGGTGCACAGGCTGGGGAACAGGCTGTAGATCTCGCCCCAGGCGAAGAACACGAAGCCCGACAGCACCACGAACAGCACGGGGTCCTGGGCGAAGGTGGCCAGCAGCCAGATGCCGACGCCTTCGAGCCCGAAGGCGATGAACATGGTGTTCTCGCGGCCGATGTGGCCGCTGACCCAGCCGAAGAACGGCCGGGTGATGCCGTTCAGCACGCGGTCGATGGAGAGCGCGAATTGCAGCGCCGGCAGGGTCAGGCCGAGCACATTGACGGGCACGTTGGCCACGCCGTAGTCGCGCGCCATGGGCGCCAGCTGCGCCACCGCCATCAGCCCGCCGGCGCAGACCATGACGAACATGGCGTAGAGCACCCAGAACAGCGGGCTGCGGGCCACCTCGCCCGGGGTGTAGTCGCGGGCGGACTGCTTGGCCTGGGTTGCGGCGCTGGGCGCCGGGGTCTCGCCAGGCTTGGGCGCGCGCAGGAACACCGCGGCGGCGATGACGATGAGCCCCTGGCCGAGGCCGAACCAGAGGAAGGCCGCCTGGTAGCCATGGTCGGCGATGGCGTTGGCGATGGGGATGACGGTGAGCGCCGAGCCACCGCCGAAGCCGCCGGCGACGATGCCCGCCGCCAGGCCGCGCTTGTCCGGGAACCACTTCAGCGCATTGCCGACGCTGGCCGAATAGACCACGCCGGCGCCGACGCCGCCGACCGCCGCGGCCAGGTACAGCACCAGCAGCGAACCCGCGAAGCTGTTGGCAACCCAGGCGCAGCCGACCATCAGCCCGCCCAGGCCAACGCTGACCGCCGGGCCGAAGCGGTCGATCAGCCAGCCCTCGATGGGGACGAGCCAGGTCTGCATCAGGATGAAGATGGTGAAGGCGACCTGGATGTCTCGCCGCGACCAGCCCTGGGCCTGCTCCATCGGCGTGACGAACAGGGTCCAGCCGTATTGCAGGTTGGCGATCATCACCATGCAGGTGACGCCCAGCGCCAGTTGCAGCCAGCGGAAGCCGTGCGGCCGCGCGCCCGCGCTTTGGTCCATGCCTCGTACCCCCGGCTGAATTCGTTGCGGGTACCATGCAGGACCGGGGCGCGGCCAAGCGAGTAAAGTCGCCGTAATGAAAAGAACTTCGCAAGCCTTTGCAGGGCTTTGCCGGCGTCGCCTCAGGCCAGCGAGGCGCGATGCCGGCCGCCGAGTTCGGCGTAGTGCGCGGCGGTACGGTCGAAGCCGGCGCTCTCGGCGTCGGTCAGCAGCTTGCGCAGCCTGGCCGGGTTGCCCATCCACTGCTCCTGCCGGCCCATCACCTTGCCCGGCGGCAGGATCGAGCCGGCGGCGAGCATGGCGCCCTCATGCATGATGGCGCCGTCCAGCACCGTGGCGCCCATGCCGACGAAGGCGCGGTCCTGCAGCGTGCAGGCGTGGACGATGCAGGCGTGGCCGATGGTGACGTGGTTGCCGAGGATGCACGGCTCCCGCGCGCGGTTCACGTGCAGGATGCTGCCGTCCTGGATATTGCTGCCCTCGCCGATGCGGATGAAGTTGGTGTCGCCGCGCAGCACGCAGTGATACCAGACCGTGCTGTTGGGCCCGATCTCGACATCGCCGATGACGGCGGCGGTGGGCGCGATCCAGGCGGTGGGGTGGATGCGCGGCCACTTGCCTTCGAACGGGTAGACCGGCCCGCTCATTCCGCCGCCAGCTTCAGCGACGTGACCACGGCAATGCCGAGCATCAGGCCGATGTTCTGCACCGCGGCGCCGGACGCGCCCTTGCCAAGGTTGTCGTAGCGCGCGGTCAGCACCGCCTGGCCGTACGTGTCGTTGCCATGGACGCGGAGCTCCAGCGCGTTGGTGTCGTTCAGCGCGCGGGGCTCCAGCTTGGGCTGCGCCGGCACCAGGCGGACATGCTCGCCGCCGGCGTACCGGGCAGCGAGCGCGGCCTCGATATCGGCCAGCTTCGGCTTGCCGGGCAGCGTCTCCAGGTGCAGCGGGATGCTGTCGATCATGCCCTGGCGGAAGTCGCCGACGCTGGGCACGAAGATCGGCCGGCGCGTCAGGCCGCTGTAGAGCTGAAGCTCCGCCACGTGCTTGTGCTCCAGCGTCAGCGCATACATCTCGTAGTCGGGCGCGGTGCGGGCCTCATAGGCCGCGATCATGGCGTTGCCGCCGCCGGAATAGCCGGAGATGGCGTTGACCGCGATGGGGTGGTCGGCCGGGATGATGCCGGCCTCGATCAGCGGGCGAAGCAGAAGGATGCCGCCGGTGGGGTAGCAACCGGGGTTGGCGACGCGCTTGGCCGCCGCGATCTTCGCCGGCTGCTCGGCGCTGAGTTCCGGCAGGCCATAGGCCCAGTCCGGATTGACCCGGTGTGCCGTGGAGGCGTCCAGCAGCTTTGGCGCGCGGTCACCGAGGGTGGCGGCCAGGGCGGCGCTTTCCTTGGCCGCGTCGTCCGGCAGGCAGAGCACGACCAGGTCGACCTCGGCCATCATCGCCAGTCGCGCGGCGGGGTCCTTGCGGCGGGCCGCGTCGATGCTGCGCACCACCACGTTCGGCAGCAGCGCCAGGCGGTCGCGGATCTGGAGGCCGGTGGTGCCGGCTTCGCCATCGATGAAGACAGTCGGGGTCTTGGCCATGTCTCTGGACTCCGTCGCGGAAGCAGTATGCCTTGAAACGCAACAAGGGCAGGTCCTTGCGGACCTGCCCTTGGGTATATCGGACCCGCGGTTGGCGCATGGCGCCGTTCCGCTGCGGCCGGCGCGTAACGCCGGTCCGTCGGCGTTTAGCGCTTGCTGAACTGGAAGCTGCGTCGGGCCTTGGCCTTGCCGTACTTCTTGCGTTCGACCACGCGCGGGTCGCGCGTCAGGAAGCCGGCCTTCTTCAGGATCGGGCGCAGCGCGGGTTCATAATGCGTCAGCGCGCGGCTGATGCCGTGGCGCACCGCGCCGGCCTGGCCCGAGAGCCCGCCACCAACCACGGTGACGATGACGTCGAACTGCTGGTAGCGGTCCACCACCAGGAAGGGCTGGGTGATGAGCATGCGCAGCACCGGGCGCGCGAAGTAGCGGCCAACCGGGCGGTCGTTGATGGTGATGGTGCCCTTGCCGGGCTTCACCCAGACGCGGGCAACCGCGTTCTTGCGGCGGCCGGTCGCGTAGCTGCGGCCCTGCGCGTCACGCTTCTGCTGGTAGACCGGGGCGACTTCGCCGTTGGTCTGCACCGCGGGCGTACCCGCGACCATCGCCTTCAGGTCGCTCAGGGAGCCGCTGGTTTGCTGTTCGCTCATGCTCAGCCCGCCACATTCTTACGGTTAAGCGCGCCGACATCCATCGCCACCGGCTGGTTGCCGGCATGCGGGTGTTCCGGCCCGGCATAGACGTGCAGGTTCTTCATCTGGACGCGGCCCAGCGGCCCGCGGGTGATCATGCGTTCCACGGCCTTCTCAACCACGCTCTCGGGGTGCTTGCCCGCGATGCGCGCCTTGAAGCTGCGTTCCTTGATGCCGCCGGCGTAGCCGGTGTGCCAGTAGAACGTGGCCTGCTCGGCCTTGTTGCCGGTCACCTTCACCTTGTCGGCGTTGATGATGATGACATGGTCGCCGCAGTCGACATGCGGGGTGAATTGGGGCTTGTGCTTGCCGCGGAGACGATTGGCGACGATGGAGGCCAGCCGACCGAGCACGAGGCCCTCGGCATTGATCACCACCCAGCCCTTGGTCACCTCGGCCGGCTTCAGCGAGCGGGTTTGCGCTTGCAATTGCATCGGTTGGGTTCTGTCTGATCCAAAAGAGACGCGGCTTATTGCCGGTGGGGCGCCGGAGGTCAAGGGAAAACCGGGGATTTTGGTGGGTGGTAATGGGCTACCGTACCCTGTGCGCTGGCGCCCCCCTTGCCTTTCCTGCCGCAACCGGGCGAAGTCCGGGCCATGAGCAAGAACGAACCCCCGCGCGGCCTGGCCCGCAACGCAGCCAACTACGGCGACCTCGACTTCGCCCTGTACCTGCGCCGCAGCTTCGCCAAGTCCATGGGCTATTCCACCGCCATGCTGGAAAAGCCGGTGGTCGGCATCGCCGACACCTCCAGCGACTACAACAATTGCCACCGCACGGCGCCGGAGCTGGTGGCCGCGGTCAAGCGCGGGGTGCTGGCCGCCGGCGCGCTGCCGCTGGGCTTCCCGACCGTCAGCCTGTGCGAGCCGTCGTTGTTCCCAACCTCCATGCACTATCGCAACCTGATGGCGCTGGACACCGAGGCGATGCTGACCGCGCAGCCGATGGACGCGGCCGTGCTGATCGGTGGTTGCGACAAGACCGTGCCGGCGCAGCTGATGGCCGCGGCGTCCTCCGACATGCCTTCGGTAATGCTGGTGACCGGCCCGATGCTGGCGCAGCGCTTCGAGGGTGAGCGGCTGGCCGCCTGCACCGATTGCCGCCGCTACTGGGCGCGCTATCGCGCCGGCGACGTCTCGGCCGAGAAAATCAACGCGATCGAGGGCAAGCTCGCCAGCTCCGCCGGCACCTGCGGCGTGATGGGCACCGCCTCCACCATGGCCTGCATCGCCGCCACGCTCGGCTTCATGCCGCTGGAGACCGCGAGCATCCCTGCCGTGCACTCGGACCGGCTGCGCGCCGCCGAGGAGGCCGGGGCGCTGGCGGTGCGGCTGATCAGCCACCCGGTGAAGCCATCGCAGCTGATCACCGCGAAGAGCGTGGAGAATGCGCTGCGGGTGCTGCTGGCCATCGGCGGCTCGACCAATGCGCTGATCCACCTGACGGCGATCGCGGGCCGCGTCGGCGTGAAGGTGGACCTGCGTGACCTGGACCGGCTCAGCGAGACGACGCCGGTGCTGGTGGATTTGAAGCCGACCGGCGAGGGCTACATGGAGGATTTC
>CAIMOR010000470.1 GCA_903843125.1 uncultured Rhodospirillales bacterium | reverse complement strand
GTCAACAGGTAGCCCAGCGTGGAAGACCCCACCGAGGCATAGCTCAGCGCCCCCGGCCGCGCCCGCGCCAACGCCAGGAACTCCGCCAACGTCGCCGGCATGCCCGGCCCCGCCACCAGTATGTAGGGCGTCACGCCAATCTGCGTGATCGGCGCGAAGTCCCGCACGGGGTCGTAGGGCACGCCCTTCTGCAGCACCACGGCGGCCGGGTGGGTGCTGCTGGTGGCGATGCCGATGGTGGTGCCATCCGGCACTGCCCGTGCCACCACCTCGCTGCCGATCGAGCCGCCGGCGCCCGGCCGGTTCTCCGCCACCACGGTCACGCCCAGCGCCTCGCCCAGCCGCTGCGCCACCACGCGCGCCACCACATCGGTGCCCCCACCTGGCGGGAACGGCACGATGAGCCTGATCGGGCGCTCCTGCCCCCCATTCTGTCCCAGACTCTGCCCCTGGGCCTGCGCCCAGGCCGGCGCCACGGCCGACGCGGCCAGCAGCAGCGCCGCCAGCAGCAGCCGCCGCATCAGCCCTGCCTCTTGATCAGTTCCGGGTACACCACGCCATCGCCGCGCTGCATCATCCAGGCCATGTCCTCGGCGCTCAGGTATTCGCCCTTGCGCCCGGTGCCTGCGGTCAGCGTCTCCACGATGATGTTGCGCTTCACCTCGGCGCACAGCACGCAGGTGCGGTGATACGCCTCCGAGACCGTCCGCCCCAGCACGGTGAAGCCGTGGCGGCGCATGATGATGCAGTTGGTGTCGGCGATGAACGTCTTGATCGGCCCGACATCCTCCTCGACGTTCAGGTGCGCCGGCAGGTAGGCGGCCGGCTTCTGCATCAGGTAGCTGAAGGTCAGGCTGGTGCTGCGGATCTCCTCGAACCCCGCGGCCAGGAACGCGATCGTCTCGTCGTGGTGCAGGTGGATCACCGCGTTGATGTCGGGCCGCAGCCGCAATATCTCGCGGTTCATCTGGTGGCCCACGGTGGTCGCCCGCTCGCCGTGCAATATCCGGCCGTAGGGAATGTCGGTGATGACCAGCTCATCCACCTCCACCTCCTCAAGCGAGAGCCCCTGCGGCTTGGCATAGACCACGCCATCGGCATGGTCCGGATGCGCCACCCGCAGCGCCATGCCGCCCAGGCTGGACTGCACCAGCCCGCGGTTCACCAGCATCCGGGCATACTTGATGTAGCTGGCGCCGACCTTGGCATCGAACACCACGGCGGGGTCCGGGGTGTACTCGTTGACCTGGTAGCGCGGCTGCGTGCTGCCATCCATCGGCGTCGTCCTTCTCGGCTGTGCCAGCCTGGACCCAGCCGCCCCGCCGCCGCAAGCCACCCTTGACGCACCCCGCGCCCTGCCGGAAGGATCGCCGCAACACCGGGAAGGAAACCGCCATGGCCGCCGTGCCGATCGCAGGAAACCGCTTCGTCATCATCGGCGGCGCCAGCCTGGTGGGCAGCGCCACCGCGGCCGAGCTGCTGGACCACGGCGCCAGCGAGGTGGTGCTGCTGGACAACTTCTCCCTCGGCTCCGATGCCGCCATCGCCCACCTGAAGGACCATCCGCGCCTCAGGCTGGTCCGTGGCGACGTGATGCGCGTCTCCGACCTGCTGCGCGCCACCGAAGGCGCCGCCGGCGTCATCCAGCTCGCCGCCTTCATGACGCTGAACATGGACCGCGACCCCTATGCCGGGCTGGATGTGAACATCCGCGGCGTGCAGAACGCGCTGGAAGCCTGCCGCGCCAACAAGGTGAAGAAGGTCATCTTCGCCTCCTCCAACGCCGTCTATGGCTACGGCCCGGGCGTGAAGGGCGACCTGGTTGAATCCACGCCCTTCCACTCGGTCGGCGCCCCGCCCGCCGCCATCCTCTACGGCGCCACGAAGATCATCGGCGAACAGCTCTGCCGCGACATGTTCCGCAAGCACGGCCTCGACTACGTCGTGCTGCGCTATTCCACCGTCTATGGCGAACGCCAGCACTACCGCGCCGCCAACGCGCTCTACATCATCGAGACGCTGGACAGGATCAGGAAGGGCGAGCGCCCGCAGGTCTTCGGCGACGGCTCCGAGACCAAGCACTTCGTCTATGTCGGCGACCTCGCCCGCGCCAACCGCATGGCGCTGGAGAGCAACGCCACCGACGTCGCGGTCAACACCTCCGGCCCCGAACCCATCACCACGCTGGAACTCGTCAAGCTGGTCACGGAGCTCGGCGGCGGCGGCCCGGCGCCCGAGTTCGTCGGCAACGACGGCAAGGTGCGCCTGACCTCCGGCGGCGCCTTCCGCATCGCGCATGAGGAAGCCTTCAACGCCATCGGCTGGAAGCCGGAGGTGAGGATGCGCGAGGGCCTGACCCGGCTGATCGCCTGGCTCGACAGCACGAACGAGGCCCGCTGACATGCGCCGCCGCACGCTCCTCGCCGCGCTGGCCGCCCCCGGCGTGGCCCCCGCCCTGGCCCAGGCCAACCGCTTCCCCGAACGGCCCATCGAGATCCTGGTCGGCTTCACCGCCGGCGGCGGCACCGACCTGGACGCCCGCAGCTACGCCCGCGCGCTGGAACAGCGCATCGGCGGCAGCGCGGTGGTCAGCAACCGCCCCGGCGCCGGCGGCGAACTCGCCCTGGCCGCCACGGCGCGGGCGCGGCCGGACGGCCATACGCTCGGCACCACCAACTACCCCAGCCTGTTCACCATCCCCATCGAGCGCCAGGCGCAATACAAGCTCGACGACTTCGCCCCGCTCGGCAACCTGGTGACCGACCCCAGCGCCATCACGGTGCATGAGGACAGCCCTTACCGCACGCTGGCGGACCTGCTGGCCGCGGCGAGGCGCGAGCCCGACAAGATCACCTACGCCTCCCCCGGCGTCGGCACCGACGACCACCTGCAACTCGTGCTGCTGCAGGAAGCCGCGCATGTCAGCATCACCCATGTGGTGTTCCAGGGCGACCCGCAGCTGCGCACCGCGCTGCTCGGCCGCCAGGTGGATTGCATGGGCCTGAACCTCGGCGCCGTGACCGCCTACCCCGAGAAGACCCGCATGCTCAGCCAGGGCGGCCCGACGCGCAGCCGCTTCCGGCCGGACGTGCCGACGCTGAAGGAGCTGGGCTTCAACATCCAGATGGCCAGCGAACGCGGCTTGGTGGCGCCGGCCGGACTGCCCGCCGCCATCCTCGCCAAGCTGCGCGAGGCAACCGCCGACATCGCCCAGGACGCCGAGTTCCGCAAGCAGCTGGAAAGCCGCTTCACCGAACCCGCCTGGGAGGCCGGGGATGCCTGGTTCCGCCGCCTGAAGGCCGAGGAAGTGCAGTACCGCGCGCTGTGGGCAAGGACGCCCTGGCGTCAGGGCTGACGCGCCCCGTAGAGGCCGGCCACCTCGGCCGAGAACCCGGTCAGCTTCCGCGCGCGGTGTGGGCGCTGCACCGGCGCCATGCCGGCCAGCGCCGCGGCCAGCCGCACCGCGGCGACGGTGCCATCCACCAGCGGCACGCCGACGCGCGGCTGCAATACCGGCGCCAGCCCGGCCAGCGGCCCGCCGGCCAGGATCACGCTCTCCGCGCCGTCCTCCTCCACGCTCTGCTGCACCAGCGCCAGCAGCTGCTGCGTCTCGGCCTCACCCAGCGTGTCGGGGTAGCTGGCATCCACCGGCCCCATGCGGAAGCCGGCGCAGCGCGCGGTCAGCCCATGCTGGTGCAGGCAGTCCTGGAACATCGGCTTCAGCGCGGCGGTGAAGCTGACCACGCCGAAGCGCCGGCCGAGCATGCAGGCCGCGTGGAACGCCGCCTCCGAGATGCCCAGCACCGGCACGCCGAGCAGCTCCTTCGCCGCATCCAGCGCGGGGTCGCCGAACACGGCGATGACGGCCGCGTCGTAGGTCCCGCGCCGCGCCGCCAGCGCCTCCAGCGTGGCGACGCCACCCACCAGCCAGTCGGCCCGGCTGACGATCAAGGGCAGCCCATAGGGCGCCGTCATCGTCTCCACGCTCACCCCCGGCAGCGCCGCGCCCTTGGCGGCGGCGGCGATCCGCTGCGTCACCGCCTCGGTGGTGTTGCCGTTGACGACGAGGATGCGGGTCATGTCGGCGTCTGCAGCAGCGCTTCGAGTTCGCGCGCCATCGCGCCGAACTCCGGCGCGTGGATGTCGCGGGGACGCGGCAGCGCCACCCGCACATCCGCCCGTATCCGCCCCGGCCGCGGATGGAACACCACGATCCGGTCCGCCAGTATCAGCGCCTCGTCGATGCTGTGGGTCACGAACAGCACGGTGGCCTGGCGCCCGCTCCATATCCGCAGCAGTTCCTGCTGCAGGTTGGCGCGGGTCTGCGCGTCCAGCGCGCCGAAGGGCTCGTCCATCAGCAGCAGCTTGGGGTCCGTGGTCAGCGCCCGGGCAATGCCGACGCGCTGCTTCATGCCGCCCGAAAGCTCATGCGGAAAGCGCGTGCCGAAGCCCTGCAACCCCACCAGGGCCAGGTACTCCCGCGCCTTGGCCAGCCGCGCCGCGCGGCCCATGCCGCTGGCCTTCAGGCTGAAGGCGCAGTTCTGCTCCACCGTCATCCAGGGGAACAGCCCGTGGTCCTGGAACACGAAGGACAGGTCCGGCGAGGGCTTCACGATCGCCTTGCCGTTCAGCAGCACCTGCCCCGCGGAAGGCGTCTCCAGCCCGCCGATGATCGACAGCAGCGTGGATTTCCCGCAGCCGGAGGCGCCGAGGAAGCAGACGAACTCGCCGAGGGGTACATCGAGCTCGATCTTCCGCAACGCCTCGACGATCCCGGTCCGCGTGTCGAAGGTCTTCGAGAGCGTCGCGCATTGCAGGAAGCGCGCGTCGCCGCCCCGCGTCACGCCCAGGTCAAGCGTCTCGGCGGCGCTCATTCGGGCGAAGCCGTCAGGCCCTCCTGCCAGCGGCAGAGGTAGCCGCGCAGCGCGCGCACCCCCTGGTCCGCGGCCAGCCCGACCACGCCGATGACGAGGATGCCGGCGATGATCAGGTCACTCCGGAACGTCATCTGCGCATTCAGGATCATGTAGCCGAGGCCACTGCGCACCGCGATCATCTCCGCGGTCACCACCGTCAGCCAACCGGCGCCGATGGCCAGCCGCAGCCCGGTGAAGATCGCCGGCAGCGAGGCCGGCAGCATGATGTCGGTGAAGATCAGCCACTCCCCGGCCCGCGACGACTTGGCCACCCGCAGCAGCGTCCGCTCCACGCTGCGCACGCCGAAGATGGTGTTGATGATCAATGGCCAGAAGGCGCTGATGAAGATCAGCACCACCGCCGGCTTGTCGCCGATGCCGAAGAACAGCAGCGCCAGCGGGATCAGCGAGATCGGCGGAAAGCTGCGGAACATCTGGATCGACCAGTCCGTCAGCATGTCCAGCCAATGGTACCGCCCGATCAGCAGGCCCAGCGGCACCGCGATGACGAAGGCCCAGCCCACGCCGATCGCCACCCGGGTCAGGCTGGCCATCATGTGGTAGGCCAGTTGCGCCGGCTCATCGAGGAACACCTGTGCCACGGCCAGCGGCGGCGGCAGCAGCACCGCGGCGTACAGCCCCGCCGAGGCCGCCCATTGCCAGGCCAGCAGCAGCACCAGGATGGGAACCAACCCCAGTGCGCGCGAAGCCCTCACAGGAAGCGGGTGTTGATGAAGCGATCCCAGGCGGGCTCGCGGTCCAGCAGGCGGTTGTCCACCATCATCTTCGCCAGGTTCTTCAGCCCATCCTGGAACGCGGTGCCGGAATCGGCGCTGAAGAACAGGTTGGCGTTGGACACCTCGGCCACGTTCCGCGCCATGTTGAACTGCTTCATCGTGGTCTCCAGCGCGATCGCCGGGTTGTTCTTCACCTCGTTCGTCGCCTGCACATGCGCCTGCACGATCAGCTTGGTCAGGTCCGGCTCGCGGTCCACCCAGGCCTGGCTGGCGACGAAGCCCAGGTTGGTCTTGCCCATCGGCGTGGCATAGACGTCCCAGATCACCTTGCCCCAGCCATTCACCTTCGACAGGCCGACATAGGGCTCGAAGCAGCAGATCGCATCGACATCGCCGCGGAACAGCGGGATCGGCATCTTGTCGTTGTCCATGAACACCAGCTCGACCGCGGTCTCCATGCCCTCGGCCTTCAGCTTCCACAGCAGCGAGACCAGGCCGATGCTGCCCTGCTGCACCGCGATCTTCTTGCCGCGCAACTCGGCGAAGCTCTCGATGCCCGGCTTGGCCAGCAGCGCCCAGCCGCCGTCGCAGCCATTGGCCAGCACGGCCATCGGGAAGCCCTTGGTGTCCACCTGCATGGTGGCGGAAAGCCCGCCATTGCCCACCTGCACGTCGCCGCTGGCCACCGCCTGCATGCGCTGCACCAGGCTGGGGAACAGCACGATCTCGGCTTCCACGCCCACGCGGGCCAGCAGCGCCGGCATCAGGAAGGCGGCGTTGGTGGTGGTGGTGAAGGCGGAGCCGATCTTGACCTTGCGGGTCTGCCCCAGGCTGCTGCGCGGCAGCAGGGCCGGCACGGCGAGGGAAGCGGCGAGCAACGAACGGCGAGCGAGCATGGTGGCGGGGTCCTGAGGCATTTGGTCCGCCCCGGGTTGCAAGCCACGGGCCAGTCGCCCTCGGCGGGCCACCGGCGCCCACGGGCAAGCCCCGGCGCGTTGCGTGGCCCGGACCACGCATCGACGCCGCGCCGCCGGTTCGGACCCCGTTGCCGAATGTGCCGGCATCCCGCCCGTTCCTTGGGCAGGATGCCGCGTCCCTCACGCCAGCGGCACCAGCGCCGCCATGGCCGCCTGCTGCCGCTTCAGTTCCTCGGCCAGCGGCTGGTGCACCTGGCGGCGGCCGTGCTTCGGCTCCAGCTCGAACAACCCGTTCGGGCAGTAGCGGTCCTCGTCCCAGCCCATGTGGCTTAGCACGGGGTAGAGGCAGGCGCCCTCCATCGGGGTGCCCTGGCGAATCGCCTCGCGCAGTTCCTCGCCGATGTAGCGCAGCCAGGCGGCGCGCGGCCAATCCTCGATGCTGGTCTCCGCCAGGAAGATGCGCCGGCCATAGCGCCGGTGGGCGCGGGCGAACAGCACGTGCGGCGGCACGAAGCGAGCGGCGTCGAAGACCGAGAGCGGCTCGGCCTCATCCAGCCACTGGTTGTTCCAGTAGTAGTTCACCCCCATCACGTCGAATGCCTCGGGGAAGCCGCCGAGCTCCGGCGCCATCCGCCCGGTCAGCATGTCCCAGCTTTCCCACTGGCATTCGTTGTACTCGGCCACCGGGCGCGGGTCCTGGCCGGGCTTGTGGTGGATGTTGATGATCGGGTCGATGGCGAAGATCATCGCCCCCGGCGCGGCGTCCCGCACCGCATGGGTGCCGGCCAGCGCGGTGCGCACCAGCTGGCGCTTCAGGGCGCCGCCGCGGCCGTGGCACTTCGGCTGGAACCGCGCCATGTCGCCACCGGCCCAGGCGAAGAAGCTGATCTCGTTGACCGGGCACAGCATCGGCGCGGTGCCCAGCTCCTCCACATGCAGCCGGGCGAAGGCCGCGGCATAGGCGGCGAAGCGCTCGACGAACGCCGCCGAGAACACGTCCAGCCCATCCGGCCAGCCGTAGTGGCAGAGGTCCCAGACCACCTGCACCCCGGCCTTGCGGGCCGCCCGCATCAACCCCAGCACCGGCGCCCAGTCGTAGTGCCCGGGCGCGGTCTCTATCAGGTGCCAGCGCACGCCATCCCGCGCGCTGCGGATGCCGTGCTCGGTCAGTTGCCTGTAGTCCTCCTCGGCCAGCAGGTCGTGCCGGGTGCCGGCGATCAGGTCCAAGCGCCGGCCATCGCCGCGGCGCTGCGTGCTGCACTCGAAGCCGCCGAGGAAGAAGCTGTCGAACAGTGCTGGTCCTGGCTGGGTCATGGCCGCGCCACCACGGTGCGCGCGCTGCCGGCCTGGCCCGAGGTCGCCGCCGGCGCGGCGTTGCCCCAGGCGTTGCGGATGTAGCTGACCACGTCCGCCACCTGCTGGTCGTTCAGCTGCCAGCCGAAGCTCGGCATGGCCGGCGCGGTGGGCTCCTGGTCGGTCGCCACGCTGCGGACGCCGGAAATCACGAGACGGAGCAAGGTATCGGGTCCCTCCTGCTGCACCACCTGGCTGCCGGCCAGGCGCGGGATCAGGTTGGCAACGCCCTGGCCGTCCCGGCGGTGGCACGCCATGCACCGGTCCAGGTAGATCGCCTCGCCCGCGCGCATCTGCGGGCTGTCGGCCGCCAGCGGCTGCGGCCTGGTGGCGGCGGCACCCGGCAGGTCCTTCAGGTAGGTCGCCACCGCGCGCAGGTCGGCCTCGGCCCATTGGTTGGTCGAGAACGCCACCGCCTCGCCCATCGGGCCGCTGGCGGCGCTGCGCGGGGTGTGGCCGGCGCGCAGGTACTGCACGATCTCGTCGGCGGACCAGTCGCCCAGGCCCTGGCGCGCGTCGCCGGTCAGGTTCGGTGCCCACCAGCCCTGCAGGCTGCCGCCCTGCAGCTGGCGGCCGCCCTGGTCCACGCCCAGGAAGTTCTTCGGCGTATGGCAGGCGCCGCAATGCCCCAGCCCCTCAACCAGGTAGGCGCCGCGGTTCCAGGCCGCGGACTTCGTCGGGTCCGGCTCGAAGTAGCCGGCCGAGAAGAACAGGTCGTTCCAGGCGCGGGCGGAGACACGCAGGTTCAGCGGGAAGGGCAGTTCGTTGCGCGGCGGCTGGTAGCGCACCGGCGGCAGCGTGCGCAGCCAGGCCAGGATGGCATCGGTGTCCGCCCGGCTGACCCGGGTGTACCAGGGGAACGGAAACGCCGGGTACAGGTGCGCGCCGGTGCGGGAGATGCCGTCGTGCATCGCCCGGTGGAAGCTCTCCGGCGTGTACTGGCCGATCCCGGTGTCCCAATCCGGCGTCAGGTTCGGCGTGTAGATCACCCCGAACGGCGTGGCGATGCCGCGCCCGCCCGCCATGGTGCCGGCCGGGCCGTTGTGGCAGGCGACGCAGTCGCCCACCGTGGCCAGGTAGCTGCCACGCTCGATCAGCGTGACATCCTGCGTGTCCGCCCGCGCCACCAGCGGCGCCAGCAGCAGCAGGCCAAGCAGCGCCGCCCTCATGGCCGCCCCACCAGCGGGCCGGGGTTGGCCAGGTAGCGCTCGGTGATCGCATCCACCGCCCAATAGGCCAGCGCGCCGACCGGCCCGGTGGGGTTGAAGCCGGCGTTCAGCGGGAACAGCCCGGCGCCGCTGAGGAACAGGTTCGGCACGTCCCAGCTCTGGCAGTACTTGTTGGCCACGCTGGTGCGCGGGTCGGCGCCCATGGTGGTGCCGCCGGTGTTGTGCGTGGTCTGGTAGGGCACCACGGAATAGGGTCCTTCCCGGTAGTTCGGCACCACCGTCTTCGCGCCCATGGCGCGCAGCGCCTCGACGCACTTGTCCACGCCGAAGCGGCCCTGCTTCAGCTCGTTGGCGTGGAAGTCGAAGGTCATCCGCAGCAGCGGGTTGCCCAGCCGGTCCTTGTAGGTGGGGTCCAGGTCCAGGTAGCAGTCGCGGTAGGGCAGGATGCCGCCCTGGATGCCCAGGTTCATCACCCGGCCGGACCAGTCGTGCATCGCCCGCTTCCACGGGCCGCCCCAGCGCGGCGTGCACGGCGGCGTGGGGTGGGAGGTGATCGGCCGCGCATTGGTGATGATGGACGACATGCTCTGGCCGCCGAGGAAGCCGACCGGCCCGTGGTCGTAGTTGTCGTCGTTGAAGTCGTCGACGATCATGCCGACCGAGCCCGCCCCGGCGAAGCCGTTGAAGCGCTGGTCGTCGAAGAAGCCCTGCGCGCCGGCGCTCATCTGGTAGCAGTAGTTGCGGCCCACCGTGCCTTCCCCGGTGGCGGGGTCGTAGGGCGTGCCGATGCCCGACAGCAGCAGCAGCCGCACGTTGAAGAACTGGTAGGCGCACAGCAGCACCAGGTCGGCCGGCTGTTCCCATTCCTCGCCCGACAGGTCGGTATAGGTCACGCCGGTGGCGCGCTTGCCGTCGCGCGTAAGGTTGATGCGCGTGACCGTGCAGTCGGTCCGCGCCTCGAAGCCGGGGTGGCGCACCAGCACCGGCAGCACGCAGGTCTGCGGGCTGGCCTTGGAGAAGTTGCCGCAGCCGAAGCGCTCGCAGAAGCCGCAATAGGTGCAGGGCGCCAGCCGGCAGCCATAGGGGTTGGTGTAGGCTTGGCTGAGGTTGGCCGAGGGCTGCGGGAAGGGATGCCAGCCCAGCTCCGTCGCCGCCTTGGCGAACAGGCTGGGGCCGTGGGTCTGCTGCATCGGCGGCGTCGGGTAGTCGCGCCGGCGCGGCCCCTCGAACGGGTTGCCGCCGGGCTGGATGCGGCCCTGCAGGTTGCCGGCCTTGCCGCTGATGCCGCAGAGGTACTCGAAGCGGTCGAAGCTCGGCTCCAGCTCCTCGTAGGTCACGCCCCAGTCGGCCAGCGTGGTGCCCTCGGGCAGGAAGTCGGCGCCGTAGCGCTGCTCGCTGCTGCTGCGGGCGGTGAAGGCCCAGGGGTGCCAGCGCCAGGTCTGGCCGTTCCAGTGCACCCCGGCACCGCCGACGCCGTTGCCCGGCAGGAAGCTGCCCCAGCGGCGGATCGGCCGCGCCGTCTCGCTGGGCTTGTTGCGGAAGGTGATGGTCTCCTGCGCCGGGCGCACGAACAGGTCGTGGCGGATGCCGTAGCGCAGCTCGTCGGGGGCGATGTTGGGCGGGAAGTCCGTCGCCGTGTCGCGCCACGGCCCGCGCTCGATCGCGACCACGTCGAGGCCGGCCTTGCACAGCTCGTAGGCCATGATGCTGCCGGTCCAGCCCAGGCCGATGACCACCGCGTCCTTGCGCGGCAGCTTCCTCACCGCACCCACTCCGGCCGGCCGGTGAGCGCGACCGGCGGCAGCGTGTAGGGTTGGTTCGGCCGGGCGACGACGTCGCGGTAGTCGTAGCGGGTGCCGGGGAAGCCGACGAGCTTCCAGCCGGCCATGTCGCGGTTGCCGCCGTAGATCGGGTCGGCAAAGAAGCCCTCGGTGACGTTGTCCAGCAGCAGGCCGAAGAAGTACTTCTCGTCGATGCCGCGCAGGCCGAGCCGGCCCTGCTCCAGCGCCGCCAGCAGGGCGTCCTGCTCCTCGGTGCCGAGCTGGTGGAAGTACCTGCCGCCGAAGTGGTCGCGTGCATGGGCGTTGAGCGCGGCCAGGCCGCGGCGGTACTGCGCCGCCGGGCCGTCGGGGTGCTGGTAGCCCTGGCTGGGCGTGCTGTCGCCGAACGGGCCGGCCATGTACCACCACTCCGCGCGGCCATAGGGGCCGGCCAGCTGGCGGTCGATGAACACCGCGCAGCCGGCATCCCGCCCGCCGGGGCCGAGGTCGTCCGGCGGCAGGAAGCGGTCGGCGATGGCGCCGACGGTGGCGGCCTCGTCGGCCGAGAAGAACTGCCAGGGGCCGGGCCGGACCCGCGCCGGCGGATAGGCCTCGCCGGGGCTCCAGGGCAGCGCGCCCTCGATGGTGCGGGCGCAGCCGGGGCCGGCCAGCAGGGCCAGCGCGGTGCCGGCAAGCAATTGGCGACGGGTGGACGGCATGGGCGACGTTCCGGACCAGCGGG
>CAIMOR010000469.1 GCA_903843125.1 uncultured Rhodospirillales bacterium | reverse complement strand
GCCAGCACGCCGCCCAGGATGAAGGCGGCCCGCCAGCCGATCTCCGGCGGCACGATGGCGGGGTCCAGCACCACCAGGGCGGCAATGCTGCCCAATGCCGCGCCGCCCCAGAAGGTGCCGTTGACCGCCAGGTCCGTGGTGCCGCGCCGCCGCGCCGGGATCAGTTCCTGGATCGCCGAGTTCACCGCCGCGTATTCGCCGCCGATGCCCGCCCCCGTCAGCGCCCGCAGCAGTGCGAAGGACCAAAAGTTCCAGGTCAGCCCGGTGCCGATGCTGGCGGCCATGTACAGCAACAGCGTGATGAAGAAGAGCTTGCGCCGGCCGAGCCGGTCGGTCAGCCAGCCGAAGAACAGCGCACCGGCGACGGCACCGATCAGGTAGGCGCTGCCCGCCAGGCCCACCTGGCTCTCGCTCAGGGCCAGGCTGGGGCTTTCCTTCAAGGCGCCGGCCAGGCTGCCCACCAGCGTCACCTCCAGCCCGTCCAGCGCCCAGGTCACCCCCAGGGCGATGGCGACGCGCCAATGAAAGCGGGCGAAGGGCAGGCGATCGAGCCGGGCGGGAACGTCGGTTTCGAAGCTGTCGGGCATGGCGCAACAAGCGCCACAGGCCCAATGGGTTCCGCCGCCGTTCAGTCGAACAGCCGCGCCACCCAATCCGCCCGCGCCAACCGGTACAGCAGGTGCGGCCGCAACGGATGCCCCTCAGGCACGCGCGGATGGTCGAAGCCGCCATCGGCCCGCATGCCCAGGCGCTGCATCAGCCGCCAGCTCGGCTGGTTGGCCGGGACGGTGAAGCTGACGATCTCGGCCAGGCCGAGCGGGCCGAAGCCATGCGCCAGGGTCAGCCGGGCGGCTTCCTCGGCATAGCCCTGCCCCCAATGCGCCGGCAGGAAGCGCCAGCCGATCTCCACCGCCGGGGCAAAGCGGGCGGCGAACTGCACCTGCGCCAGCCCCAGGAAGCCCAGCAACACGCCGTCGTGGCGCTCCACCGCCTGGGCGCCGAAGCCGTGCTCGGCGTGGTGGGCCAGGGCGTTGGTCAGCGCGGCGTCGCTCGTCGCCCGGTCCAGCGGCGTGGGAAAGTGGCGCATCGCCAGCGGGTCGGCGTTCAACGCCGCAAAGCTTGCAGCATTCGTCGGGGCAATGGGCCGCAGCCGCAGCCGCGGCCCTTGCAACAGCATCAGAACTTGCTGCCGCCGCGGCCGGGGGCCGGTGCTGCCGGGGGCGGCGCCGCGCTGCCGGGCTTATAGGCGGCGCGTACCTGGTCGAGGATGCTGCGGCCCTCGTCCGAGTTGGTCGAGGCGTAGACGAAGATCACGGCGATCCGCCGTTCCGCGATGCAGCGCACGCTGACGCCATCCTGGCCGCGCCAGCCGAAGGTGGTCTGCGGGTTCACGGTGACGGTGAAGTTCATGCCCTGCAGCACCCGGGCGGCGTTCTGCAGGCAGGCGTCCTGGTCGCCGCCGAACTCCTCCCAACCCGTCCACATCCAGGCGGCCCGCGCCGGCGGGGCCACGGTCAGGCCCAGTGTCACAACCAGCAGCGCTGCGAGACGTGCGAACATGGAAGCCTCCTCGGTTTCGCTGCCGGCAGCGTAATGCCTTACCGCGCCGGGCGGAACACCTCGCCCCTTCGCAGGCGCGCGGTGGGGCGGTAGCTTGACCCACAGGAGGAACCACCGATGCGCCTCATGGACCTGGAAAGCCTGGCAGCCCGCGTGCCGGATGGCAGCCGCCTGGCCATGCCGCCGGACAATTCCCTGCCCAGCGTGGCGCTGGCCAAGGCGCTGATCCGCCGCGGTGCCCGCGGCCTGCGGCTGGTCGGCGTGCCGACCTCGGGCTTCGCCACCGACATGTTGGTCGGCGCCGGCTGCGTGGCCGAGGTGGAGACCAGCGCCGTCTCGCTCGGCGAGGCCGGCTTCGCGCCGCGCTTCTCGGCCGCGCTGAAGGCCGGCGAGATCCTGATGAAGGACGCCACCTGCCCGGCGATCCACACCATGCTGCAGGCAGCCGAGAAGGGCGTGCCCTTCATGCCGCTGCGCGGCATCATCGGCAGCGACATCCTGGCGCACCGGCCGGACTGGAAGGTCATCGACAACCCCTTCGCGGAAGCCGGCGGCGACCCCATCGTGCTGCTGCCGGCGCTGCAACCCGATTTCGGCGTGTTCCATGCCGTGATGGCGGACAGCCAGGGCAATGTCTGGCTGGGCCGCAAGCGCGAATGCGCCACCATCGCCCATGCCAGCCGCGCCAGCCTGGTAACGGTGGAACGCGTGGTCGAAGGCGACTTCCTGGCCGACGAGACGCTGGCGCCCGGCTGCATCAGCGCCACCTACATCGACGGCATCGCCATTGCCGAGCGCGGCGCCCGCCCGGTGGCACTGCTTGACGAATACCGCATGGATACCGCCTACATCAGCGACTACGCCCGCATGGCAAAAACCGCCGAGGGCTTCCGCGAATGGCTGGCGATGCATGTGTTCGAGACGCGGGCGGCGGCCGCGGAATGAGCGACTGCAAGCCCGAGGAGTTCCTGGCGGCCACCATCTGCCGCCTGGTGCTGGACCCCGCTGCCCCCACCGCGCGCCATGTGGCCGTGGGCGCCGCCAGCCCGGTGCCGGCGGCGGCGTGCTACCTGGCACAGAAGCTGGGCTACCCCATTCGCCTCAGCCTGCTGGCGCGCACCCAGGCCAACCCGTTCAGCGACGGCACGCGTGAGCTGTTCGACCTGACCGGCCAGGGCCGCATCGACCTGTTCTTCCTCGGCGGCGGGCAGATCGATGGCGAGGCCAACCTGAACCTGGTGGGCACCGGCGAATGGCCCGGGAAGGGCGTGCGCTTCCCCGGGTCATTCGGCTCCGCCTTCATGTACATGATGACGCCGCGCATCATCCTGTTCCGCGAGGAGCATTCGCCCCGCGTGCTGGTGCAGCGCGTGGACAATGTCTCGGCCAATGGCGTCTCGCCGCCCGGCGTGTTCCGCCGTGGGCATGCCCAGGCGCTGGTGACCGGCCGCTGCGTGTTCCGCTTCCACCCGGACCGTGCCCGTTTCTCGCTGGCCAGCCTGCATCCCGGCGAGACGGTGGAGAGCATCCGCGCCGCCACCGGCTTCGCCTTTGACGCCGAAGCCGAGGTGCCGCACACACCGCTGCCGAGCGAGCAGGAATTGGCGCTGCTGCGCGGCGCGGTCTGCGACGAGATGCTGGAAACCTACCCGGACTTCTGTTCGCGCGTATTCAACAGGAAGCAAGCTGCATGAGTGAGGGACAAGGCCTGGCGAAGTCCGCCGGGGCGCTGGCCGGGCTGAAGGTGATCGACCTGACCCGTGTGCTGGGCGGGCCATACTGCACCATGGTCCTGAGCGACCACGGCGCCGAGGTGATCAAGCTGGAGCCGCCGCAGGGCGATGAGGTGCGCGACTGGGGCCCGCCCTTCGACAGCAACGGCTCGGCCAGCTACTTCATCAACATCAATCGCAACAAGAAGTCCGTCGGCCTCGACCTGTCCAAGCCCGAGGGCAAGCAGGTGCTGCTGCGCCTGCTGGAAGGCGCGGATGTACTCATCGAGAACTTCAAGCCGGGCAGCATGGAGAAGTGGGGCCTGGGCTATGCCGAAGTGCTCTCCAAGCAGTTCCCCGGGCTGATCCATTGCCGGGTCTCCGGCTTCGGGGCCACGGGCCCGCTGGGCGGCTTCCCCGGCTACGATGCCGTGCTGCAGGCCATGACCGGGCTGATGAGCATCAACGGCACCGCCGACAGCGGCCCGACCCGCCTGGGCACCCCGATCGTGGACATCGCCACCGGCCTGTTCAGTACCATCGCCATCCTGATGGCGCTGGCTGAGCGCAGCAAATCCGGCCTCGGCCAGTATTGCGACATGACCCTGCATGATTGCGGCATGGCGCTGCTGCACCCGCATGCGCCCAACTTCTTCCTGAACGGCAACCGCCCCAAGGCCACCGGCAATCCGCACCCCAACCTGGTGCCCTATTCCAAGTTCCGCACCCGGACCTGCGAGATCTTCGTCGCCGCCGGCAACGACCCGGCCTTCCAGAAGTTCTGCGCCTTCCTCGGCATGCCGGAGACGGCCAAGGACCCGCGCTTCGCCACCAATGGCGGCCGCGTGATCAACCGGGATGCCTTGACCGAGGTGCTGGAAGCCCGCTTCGCCGAGGAGGACGGCCACGACCTGTGCCGCCGCATGCTGGCGGCCGGACTGCCGGCCGGGCCGGTGTTGCATGTGGACGAAGCGATGCAACAGGACCATACGGCACACAGGGAGATGGTGAGCCGGCTGGGCGACTACGTTGGCCTCGGCACACCCATCAAGCTGTCCCGCACCCCGGGTGGCACCCGCGCCGAACCGCCGCGCTTCGCCGAGCACACCGATAGCGTGCTCGCGGAGCACGGCTTCGGGCCCGAGGAGTTGAAGGCCCTGCGCGCCTCCGGCGTGCTGGTCGACACGCGCCGCAAGTAGCTAACCATGGCGAAGCCTTCCCGGCCGGGAAGGCTTTCGCCGCAAAGGCAGGATTGGAAGCAGCAGTTGTTGAGTTTGAGGCCGGTGGAGGCCAGCAGCGAGGTGGATACCTGGTTCCGCATGTGGCGCGAGGCGTTGCAGACGGATGAACGATTCCAGGGCGCGGGCAATCGCTTCCGCACGGGATCGAAGGTGGAGGCCGAACCTGCCGAGGAAACCCGCCTGGTTGAATGGCGCGCCCTGCTGCGCCCGAAGGGCCTGCGCGGCGGCCTGGATGTCGACATCAAGCTGGTCGACAAATCCGCTTCCTATACGCCGCTGGACCGCAACAACCCCGGCGCCGTCGGCGTGGCCTCGGATGGCTGCACCTATATCCTTCGGCAGTGGTACGACAGCAAGCGGATCGGCCCGAAGCCGCTGAAGGCGGAAGACCTGACCCGCCTGGGCGCCCCGGAATGGGCCGACCTGGAGTTCGCGGCCTCCAAGGGCAATGTCGGCCGTGGCCGGCTGTATTGCGTGCTGTCACGTCTCAACGACAGCCCGGCGGCCATCGCGCAGCAATGCTTCGACGCGATCAGCGCCTTCCACCGCGTCAGCGAAGTGGCGCGCGAGGAGTTCTGATCCCGGCGGTCAACATCCTTGACCGTTGGTATAAGCCTCGTGCCGTCGGCATGACCCGACGCGGCTCAGCCCGGCAGCAGCCTGGCGCCCGGCAGCAACAGCCAGGCGCGGGCGCCGATGCCTGGCTGCGCTTCCAGCCGCAGTTCCCCACCATGTGCCTCCAACAGGCTGCGCGCCACCGCCAGGCCAAAACTCAGGCCCCGCGTATGGTCGGCCGCAGCCACCGCTCCGGTGGCCAGGTCGGCGGCACCCAGCCCAAGGCCTTCGTCCTCCACCACAATCGCCAGGGTTTCGCTGGTCACCACCGGGCGCAGGTCGATCCAGTCGCCCTCTCGCGTCAACCGCGCCGCCCGCGCCAGCACCTGGGCCAGCGCCCCGCGCAGGGCGCGGCGGTCCGCATGGACGCAAATCCCGGAAAAATCCTGCGCCAGGCGCCATTGCCGGCGGCCCTGGCCCAGCTGGGCGGCAACGGCGGCCACCACCTCCTGCAGCAGCGGCGCCAACTCCACGCGCTCCTCCGCCAGGCAGCGCGGGCCGGCGCTGGCGGCAAGCACTTCCTTGGCCTCGTCGGCCAACCGCAGCACATGGCGCGCTTCGGCCGCCACCGGATGGCCGGCCTCGCCCAGCCGCGCGCTCAGCCCCAGCAACGCCAGGCCGGGTGCCTGCATCTCCTCGGCCAGCAGGCCGAGGCAGCGGGCATGGCCCGCGGCCCGCGCCTCGGCCACCGCGGCGCGCAACAGCGCCGCAGCGGAGCGGCGCTGCGCGAGCACGACAGCGACCAGGGCGCCGACCAGCAGCGCGGCCAAGGCAATCGGAAGCAGGGTGGTCATGCCCAGGCTCTAGCACAAAGCGGCAAGGCGGGAGTTAACGCCCGCCGGGCTCAGCCGTCGTCATCGTCATCCGGCAACGGCTCGCCGGCCGGGATCGCGTAGTCTCCGGCCAGCCAGCGGCCGAGGTCCACCTGGCGGCAGCGCGCCGAGCAGAACGGCCGGAACCGCGGCTCCGGCGGCTTGCCGCAAACCGGGCACGGCTTGACCTTGGGCTTGGCCTTGGCGCCGGGCGGGTCAGCGGGCATGGATGCTCTCAGCGCCCCAGGGCAGCCCGGGTTCGGGCAACAACTCCAGGGGCTGCCCCAGCGCCGCCGCGGCTTCCTCCAGCGCGCCAGGCAGCGCCTGCAGCGCCGCCAGCACCGCCGGTGCCGCGTTCAGCGCCCAGCGCCTGCCCGGCTGGGCCGCGGCATCCCGGGCCGCCCGGCGCAGGGCCGTCAGCCCCGGGGTCAAGGGCCCGGCCAGAACCTCATGCAGTGGCGGATGGACGCGCTGGCGCTGCATCTCGAACAGCCCTAGCGGCCCAATGCCCAGCAACCGCACGAGGGGATCCGCCTTCAGTGCCTGGCGCAGCGGTTCCTCCAGGCTGGCGCGGCGCTTCGGCGGCAGGCCGGCCAGGTCCAGCAGGATGGCGCCGGCCAGGTTGCGCAGCCTGATCTGCCGCGCGGCCTCCACCACCGCCGCTTCGTTCACCTCCGCCAGAGTGGCGCCGCCGCTGTCGACATCGATCGCGACCAGCGCCGGCGTCGGGCTGATCAGCAGCCGCCCTCCGCCAGGCAATGGCACCTCGCCGGTCGCCAATTGCTCGAACTCCGCCTCCAGCGCGTCGTCGAAGGCCGGCTGGCGCAGCAGCGTCGCCGGCGCGGGAAGCCGCAGCCGGGCCAGCAGCGCAGCGTCGTCGACCAGCACCGGCGCCTCGGGATGCCGCGCCGCCAGCCGCTCGGCCGCCACCGGCCCGCGCGCCAGCAGCACCGGTTGGTTGCCCGGGATGGCTGCGGTGGTGGCCTGTCCCAGCTTCACCGTCAGCCGCGGCCCCTTGCCGCCCTGCGCCGCGCGCGTCACCCGCACCAGCAGCACCTGCCCCTCATGCACCGCCTTCGCGATCGGCAGGCGCGTCGGCGAGGCCTCGCTTTCCGGCAGGAAGCCGGCTTCGCCTCCCACCAGGGTGACGAAGGCGCCGGCCATGGCGGGGGCCAGCGCGGCGACCCGCGCCCGATGCAGGTCGCCCACGCCATCCGGGCGTCCGGGACGTTCGACCCAGGCTTCCAGCAGGCGGTCGCCGTCCAGCAGCGCGGTACGCACCTCGCCGGGGGAGGCGGTGACCCTGATGGTCAGCGGCGCAGGCAACGTACCGCTCCCCGGTGCAGCGGACCATGCGGGGAGTGCCCTAGGGTCGCAGCCATCCGCAGCCCCGCAGCATCTGCGTGGTCTCGTACAGCGGCAGGCCGACCACGTTGGAATGGCTGCCCGAGAGGAAGCGCACAAACGCCTCGGCCCGGCCCTGGATGGCGTAGCCGCCGGCCTTGCCCTGCCATTCCCCGGTTTCCAGGTAGGCGTCCAGCTGCTGCTCGGTCAGGCGCTGGAAGGTGACGCAGCTCTCCACCAGGCGCTCGCGCAGCCGGCCGTCGGGCAGGCGCAGCGCCAGCCCGGTGTGCACGCGGTGGCGGCGGCCGGACAGCAGGGTGAGGAAGCGCCGCGCCTCGTCAGCATCGGCCGGCTTGCCGAGCAGGCGGCGGCCGACGCCGACCACGGTATCAGCGGCCAGCACCAGGGCGTCCAGCGGTGGCAAGGCCAGCGCCTTCTCACGGGCCAGGCGGGCGGCCAGGCGGTGCGGCAATTCAGCCTTCTGCGGCGTCTCGTCGATCTCGGCCGGCATCACCTGGTCCGGCACCACGCCGATGCGTGCCAGCAATTCCAGGCGGCGCGGGCTGGCGGAAGCCAGGACGAGGGGCAGCCGAGGCGGCGCCTCCGGGTCCTTGGCGCCTGCTTGCACCACTTACTTGAAGCGGAAGGTAATGCGGCCCTTGGTCAGGTCGTAGGGCGTCATCTCGACGTTCACGCGGTCCCCGGCCAGCACGCGGATTCGGTTCTTGCGCATCTTCCCGCTGGTATGGGCCAGCACCATGTGTTCGTTGTCCAGCTTCACCCGGAACATGGCGTTGGGCAGCAGTTCGGTGACCGTGCCACTGAACTCGATCATGTCTTCTTTTGACATCAGGCCTCTTCAATAGCGGACGTGGCGGCCCGGGGCCGCGGCGCGGGGGAGGAACGGAAGGGGCGGAACATGGTCGCCACGCCCGTTGGGGTCAAGTTTAGTGGTTTCGCGCCAGCCGCAAGGCAACGCTGCGACCATGCGCGTCCAGCCCCTCGGCGGCGGCCAGGGCCACGGCCGCGGGGCCGATGGCTGCCAGGCCGGCGGCGCTGGCCTGCACCCAGGTGGTGCGCTTGAGGAAGTCGAACACCGAAAGCCCGCTGGCGAAGCGCGCGGTGCGGCCGGTGGGCAGCACGTGGTTCGGCCCCGCGCAATAGTCGCCCAGCGCCTCCGGGCACCAGGGGCCGAGGAAGGCGGCGCCGGCATGGCGCACGCGGGCGAACACGCTGGCGGGGTCCGGCAGCAGTATCTCCAGGTGCTCCGGCGCCAGGCGGTTCACCAGGGCAATGCCCTCCGCCCAGTCCCGTACCACCACGATGGCGCCATGGTCGCGCCAGCTGGCCCCGGCGATGGCCGCGCGCGGCAGGCCGGCCAGCGCCGCGTCCACCGCTGCCGCGACCTGCACGCCGAATGCGGCGCTGTCGGTCACCAATATGCTCTGCGCGCTCTCGTCGTGCTCGGCCTGGGCCAGCAGGTCCATCGCCACCAGGGCCGGGTCCTGGTCGGCGTCGGCCATCACCACCACCTCGGAAGGCCCGGCGATGCTGTCGATGCCGACCCGGCCGAACACCTGGCGCTTGGCCTCGGCCACGAAGGCATTGCCAGGCCCGACGATGCGGTCCACCGGCGCCACGCTCGCCGAGCCATAGGCCAGCGCCGCCACGGCCTGGGCGCCGCCGATGCGATACACCTCGGTCACGCCCGCGCGCCGCGCCGCCGCCAGCACCAGCGGCGCCAGCTCGCCGTCCGGCGTCGGCACGCACATCGCGATGCGCTGCACGCCGGCGACCTTGGCCGGCAATGCGTTCATCAGCACGCTGGAGGGATAGCTCGCCTTGCCGCCAGGCACGTAGAGGCCAACGGCATCCAGGGCGTTCCAGCGCATGCCCAGGGTCAGCCCTGCCGGATCGGGCAGTTCCAGGTCGGCGGGCAGTTGGGCGCGGTGGAAGCGCTCGATCCGCTCGGCCGCCAGGTCCAGCGCGGCGGCCAGTTCCGGCGCGATGCCAGCGGTGGCGGCGTCGATCTCCTCGGCGGTGATGCGCAGCGTGGTCGGCGTATGGCGGTCGAAGCGCGTGGTGTAGTCCAACAGCGCGGCATCGCCCCGCGCGCGGACCGCGGCGATGATCTCGGCCACCGCGCCATCGACGCGCGCCGTGGTCTCCCGCGCCTCGTTCAGCAGGGCGGCGAAGCTGGCCTCGAACCCGGCCTCGCTGGTGTTCAGCGTCTTCATGCGCGTGGGCTGCCGCTGCGGTTCACGCTTCTCTCCTCATGGCCGCCACGCGTGCCTCGGGCGGGACGCCGCTGCGGGGCTCGGCGAGCGCTGCCCGGAAGCGGTTGATCCAGCCGGCGATCTCCTCTGGCCTGGTCTTCAGCGCTGTGCGGTTGACGATCAGGCGAGAGGTCACGTGAGCAATGATCTCGATCTCAACCAGCCCATTGGCACGCAGCGTGCTGCCGGTATCCACCAGGTCGACGATGACCTTCGAGAGACCGAGGGCCGGGGCCAGTTCCATCGCGCCGTTGAGATGCACGATCTCGGCCTGGATGCCGCGCTGGGCGTAGTGCCGGCGGGCGATGCCGGGGTACTTGCTGGCCACCGTGATGCGCGACCAGCGGCTGCTGTCCTCGGCCTCGGCAAAGCCCTTCGGTGCCGCCACGCTGATGCGGCAGCCGCCGATACCAAGGTCCAGCGGCGCGTAGATCTCGGGGTAGTCGAACTCCATCAGCACGTCGGCACCGCAGACGCCGATCTGCGCCGCGCCATGGGCCACGAAGGTGGCGACGTCGAAGCTGCGCACCCGCACCACGTCAAGGCCGGGGTCGGTGGTTTCGAAGCGCAGCCGGCGGCTGTCCTCGTTCATGCAGTCCGGCGCCGGGGTGATGCCGGCGCGCGCCAGCACCGGGCCCAGTTCCTTCAGGATGCGGCCTTTCGGCAGCGCCAGGATGACCGGGCCCAGCTCGGCCGTGGTCTTCAGGTTGGGTTGGGGCAGGTCCATGGTCTTGGCTAGCACAGGGCAGAGGAGGGAAGGGATGACGCTGGCATGACGCCGCTCAGGCTTCGGGCAGGGTGGCGATCACCTCAGCGAAGGCCGCCGGGTGTCGGAGGGCGAAGGCGAGCGCCGCGACATCGACCATGTCGCGGCCGAGGTCGCTGCCCTGGCGCTCCGAATAGGTGGCTGCCTCGTAGCGCTTGGTCAGCGCGTTCCATTGCGGTTCGGCAGCGTCAAGCAAGGCTCTGTAGGTCTGCCAGGCGTCCCCACGATCCTCCGGCGGCTCGGGGAGCGACCGGTAGAGCGCGACCGCCTCTTCGATCACGGTGCGTATCGGCTCAGGCACGCCGATCAGTGCAACGGCCTGCAAGATATCGTCCAACTCATCCCGCTCGTTCATGGTGGACTGCGCCAGGCCGCCATTGAAGGTATCGCGGTGGAAAATCAGCAAAAGCCGCACCGCCTTGACCTCGGGAGCGGTGCCATGGTCCAGCAGCGCCCAGTAGAGAGCGTCCTGGATGTATTCGCTGCCCTGGAGGCTGGCCAAATAGGCGCGTGCGCGTTGCGTGCCCGGGTCATCGGTGTCCTGCATGCCCATCCGCT
>CAIMOR010000468.1 GCA_903843125.1 uncultured Rhodospirillales bacterium | reverse complement strand
GCGCTGTTCGCGCGCCTCGGCATCATGCGGGAATAGGCGGATGCAGGGCGAGGCGCGAACCGGCTGGGTTTCCACGCTGCTGGTGCTGGTGCTGCTGGTGGTGGGCTGGGAGACGGCGGTGCAATGGCTGAAGACGCCGCCGATCCTGTTCCCGGCGCCGTCGGCCATATGGGCGGAGTTCCTGCTGGCGCCGCCCTACTTCCTGCGCAACGCGCTGTACACGCTGTGGACCACGCTGGCCGGCTTCGGCCTGGCGGTGGCGCTGGGGCTGGGCCTGGCGGTTGCCATCGTCAGCTCCCGCCTGGCGGAGCGGCTGATCTATACGCTGCTGGTGGTGCTCAACAGCCTACCGAAGGTGGCGCTGGCGCCGCTCTTCGTGATTTGGATGGGTACCGGCGTGGAGCCGAAGATCGCCATTGCGCTGATGCTGGCGATCTTCGCCATCGTCGCCGATGCGGCGCATGGCCTGCGTTCGATCGACCCCGATGCGCTGGCGCTGGCGCGGGTGCACCGGGCCTCGGGCTGGCAGGTGCTGGTCAAGCTGCGGCTGCCGAATGCCATGCCGGCGCTGTTCGTCGGCATGAAGGTGGCGGTCAGCTTCGCGCTGGTCGGCGCCATCGTCGGTGAATTCGTCGGCGGCTCGGCAGGGTTGGGCTACGTGATCCTGATGGCACAGGGGCAGTTCGATACGCCGCGCGTCTTTGTGGCGCTGGTGCTGCTGGGATTGATGGGCACGGTGCTGTTCTTCCTGGTGGCGGCGCTGGAGCGTGCCATCATCCCATGGCACGTTTCCCAACGCGCTTCGCATGGAGGCTCCTGACATGATGCAGGTTCGCTGCGGCACCCTGTTCACCGGCACCGAGACCACCGGCCACCCGGGCTGGACGCTGGGCTATGATGAGACCGGCATCACCTATGTGGGCCCGACCGAGGCAGCGCCGCCGACCACGCCCGACCAGGTGCTGGACTACGGCGAGTTCTTCGTGATGCCCGGGCTGCAGGACGTGCACACCCACCTGGCCTATGGCAATGCCAAGACCGAGGAGGACATCGACCTCTACCAGCCCATGGAGTTCCGTGCGCTGCGCGGGCTGTTCTTCGCGCAGAAGGTGCTGGCCGCCGGCTATACCAGCATCTGCGCGCCGGGCGATGCCGGGCAGATCAGCCTCTCGGTCCGCAACGCCATCGACTACGGGCTGTTCGAGGGGCCACGCGTCACCGCCGCCGGGCGCTATTTGACCAGCCGCCAGGGCCTGACCGACTGGTACCCCAGTTGGATCGGCGCGCCGGATACCAGCATCGGCAAGCTGATCGCCAACAAGGACGAGGCGGTGGAGGAAATCCGCATCCAGGCGAAGAACGGCGTGGACTGCATCAAGCTGGCGATGGACGGCGTGCAGACCAGGCCGGACGGCTCGCTGATCGCCGCCTTCAACCAGGAGGAGGCGAATGTGATGGTGGCCGAGGCGCATCGCCTGGGCCGCAAGGTGGTGGCGCATTCGCGCGGGCGGGAGGCGACGCTGTACTGCGCCCGGGCCGGCGTGGACTTGATCTTCCACGCCTACTACCTGGACGACGAGTGCCTGGAGGCGATGCTGAAGTCCGGCAGCACCATCGGCCCGACCATGACCTTTCCGCGCAACATCATCGACCTGACGCAACCGAGCGAGCCGGCGGCGCTGAAGGGCCGGCCGAGCCAGGTGGAGCGCGAATATGAAATTGCCTGCACCAACCTGCAGAAGGCGCGGCGCGCCGGCATTCCGATGCTGACCGGCTCCGACAGCGGCTTTGCCGTCACGCCCTATGGCGAATGGCATGCGCTGGAGTTGCAGATCTTCGTCGAGCACCTGGGCTTCAGCACGGCTGAGGCCTTGCAGGCGGCGACGCGGGTGACCGCCGGCTTCATGTCGCATGGCGAGAAGCTGGGCGTGCTGGAACCCGGCCGCTTCGCCGACTTCATCGCGGTGCGCGGCAATCCGCTGGCCGATATCTCCATCCTGCAGGACAAGGCGCGGATTCCGCATGTCCACCTGGCCGGCAAACGCATGGATATTCCGGACCGCCCCTACGACCCGCACCAGGTGACCGACAAGAGCTGGACCAACTGGAACGACCTGTACACGCAGGCGCGGGTGAAGGAGTTGCGGCTGAACCGCCCGCGCCTCGGCGCCCAGCACTGATGGGGCGCCACGCCGAGATTGCCGGCGCCGGCTTTGCCGGCCTGGCGGCGGCCATCGCGCTGCGACAGCGCGGCTGGAGCGTGCGCGTGCATGAGGCGGCACCGACGCTGCGCGCTTTCGGCGCCGGCATCTTCATCTGGGAGAATGGGCTGCGCGTGCTCGGGGCGCTGGGCGCCCGCGCGGCGGTGGAAGGCGGCGCCTTCGCCCCGCCGGCCTATGAGACGCGGACGGATGGCAAGAGCCTGTCCTACCAGGACATCAATGGCGCGCATCGCTACCGGCTGCTGACCATGACGCGCCAGCATTTGTACCAGGCGCTGCTGGACGCGGCTCTGCGCGCGGGCGCGGAGATCCACGCCAACCATGAAGTTGCGGCGGCAACGCCCGAAGGCGAGCTGGTGCTGGCGGATGGGCGCCGCTTCCGTGCCGACCTCGTCGTCGGTGCCGATGGCGTGCGCTCCCGCGTGCGGGATTCGCTGGGGCTGAAACAGGACCGCAAGCGCTACCAGGACGGCATCATCCGCGTGCTGACGGAACGTGGCCCGCTGCGCGGCGGCGCGTGGGACCACATCATCGACTTCTGGGCGCATGCGCCGCGGACTCTGCGCATCCTCTACACGCCCAGCGGCGACAACGTGCTGTACATGGCCATGATGGCGCCGCTGGCCGACCCCGAGGCCGCCGCCATTCCGATCAACCCGGAACCCTGGATCAGCTGCTTCCCTGCGCTGGCGCCGGTGCTGCGCACGCTGAGCGACCGCGGGCGCTACGATGTGTACGAGACGACGAAGCTGGAGACCTGGTCCTGCGGCCGCGTCGCGATACTGGGCGACAGCGCGCACGCCATGCCGCCGACGCTGGCGCAGGGCGCCGGCTGCGCCATGATGAACGCGCTGGGCCTGGCCGTGGCGCTGGAACGACCGGAACCGGTGGAGGACGCGCTGCGCCATTGGGAAGCGACGGAGCGGCCCCTGACCGACCATACGCAGCGGCGCGCGGCCGAGATCGCCGCTTCGCGCGTGCTGGCCAGCGGCATGGCCTGGGACGATGAAGGCTTGCGCGCCGCGCTGCACATCCCGACCGGAACGGCGTGCGGTACCAGCACGCCAGCCCCCGCTGTCCAGTAATGGCGCAACGGCAACACGCAACCGTCGCTGCCGAAGCGACCTGCTGAGGACATCCACATGGACCTGAATCTGGCAGGCAAGGTCGCGCTCATCACCGGCCCGGCCAAGGGCATGGGCGCCGCCATCACCCTGGCCTTCGCGCGCGAAGGCTGCGACCTGGTGCTGGCCGGGCGGGACATCGGCGCCATTGAACCCGTCGCCGCCGAGGCACGCGCCATGGGCCGCCGCGTACGCGTTGCCGCGTGCGACCTGACCGACACAGCGCAGTGCCAGGCGGTGGTCGACCAGGCCATCCAGGCGCTTGGCGGCATCGACATATTGGTCAATGTCGCCGGCGGCGCCGGCCCAATGGGCAGGACCGGCTGGGAGACCACGCGCGCCGAGTTCGACGAGATCGTCACGCTGAACATGGCCGGCTGCTTCAACACCATGCGCGCGGTGCTGCCGCACATGATCGCGCGTGGCGAGGGGCGCATCGTCAATGTCGGCGGCACCTTCGGCATGCGTGGCCGCGCCGGGCGCATGGCCTATTCCGCCAGCAAGTGGGGGCTGCGCGGCATCACCAAGTCCATGGCGCTGGAAGCCGGGCCCTACGGCATCAACGTCAACCTGGTGGCGCCGGGCATGGTGGATGGCGAGCGCTTCCGCACCAAGGTGGTGCCGACGCTGATGGCGAAGCACGGCATCTCCGAGCACGAGGCGGTACAACGCCACGCCGAAGAATACGCGCTGCACCGCATCACCGAGGACCAGGACGTGGCCAACGCCTGCCTGTTCCTCGCTTCCCCCGTTTCGCGCCAGATCACCGGCGTCGACCTGCCGGTCGACGGTGGTTGGGCCATGCTGTGAAGGACGTCGCCATGCTCGCCGACCTCGTCATCCATAACGGCCGCATCGTTCACCCCGATGGCATCGTCGATGCCAGCCTGGCCATCGCCGGCGGCCGCATCCTGGCGATCGGCGCGGCGGAAGCGATGCCGGCCGCGAAGGAGACGCTGGACGCCAGCGGCCTGCACGTGCTGCCCGGCGCCATCGACGTGCACGTGCATTTCCGCGACCCCGGCTACACCCACAAGGAGGACTGGGACACCGGCACCACCTCCGCGGCCTTCGGCGGCGTCACCACCGTCTTCGACATGCCGAACACAGTGCCGGCCACTGCGAACGCCCAGGCGCTGGCCGAGAAGCATGCCATCGCCGGCAGCCGCGCCCGCATCGACTACGGGCTCTATGCCTATCTCGGCGAGAGCAGCATCGAGCAGGTGCCGGAGATGGTCGCCGGTGGCATCATCGGCTTCAAGCTCTACATGGGGGAAACCTTCGGCAAGCTGGCCACGCCCTCCACCGGCGCCATGCTGGAAGCCTTCGAGGTCGTGGCGCCCACGGGCAAGCGCATCTCCCTGCATGCGGAGACCGCCAGCATCATGGCGCGGCGGGAAGCGCGGATGCGCGCCGCCGGCCGCACCGATGCGCTGGCGCACCTGGCCGCCCGCCCCGCCGTGGTCGCGACCGAAGCCGTCAGCCGCGCCGCCGTGCTGGCGGAATGGACCGGGGCGCGCATCCACATTCTGCACATCTCCTCGGCTGCGGAGCTGCGCCCGCTGGCGGAGGCCAAGGCCCGCGGCGTCGACATCACCGGCGAGACCTGCCCGCACTACCTGTTCCTCTCGGCCGACGACTACGCCCGCTGCGGCGGCGTCATCCGCGTGAACCCGCCGGTGCGGGAGGCCGACAACCAGGCGCCGCTGTGGAAGGCGCTGATGGACGGCACGGTGGACATGATCGCCACCGACCACGCGCCGCACGCCCCGCCGGAGAAGACGCGCAACGACATCTGGAGCGTGGATTGCGGCTTCCCGGGCGTGGAGACGCAGATGTCGCTGATGCTGAGCCAGGTGAATGCCGGCCGCGCCAGCATCTGCGACTATGTCCGCTGGAGCGCCTACAACCCCGCGCGTAACTGGGGCCTGTTCCCGCGCAAGGGTACGCTGCAACCGGGGGCGGATGCCGACCTGGCGCTGGTCGATCTCGGCCAGGACATGGTGCTGGACGACGCGGCGCTGCATTCGCGCTCGAAGATCTCGCCCTGGCATGGCCGCCGGGTGAAGGGGCTGCCGATCCACACCCTGGTGCGCGGCCGCTTCATCCTGCGCAACCGTACGCTGGTGGAAGGCACCGAAGGCTGGGGCCGTTCGGTCCACGCCATTCAGCAGATGCCGCCGGCGCAGGTGCGCAACGCCGACAAGACCATGCAGGCGATCATTCGCCTGCCCGGCTGACCCGGCGGCACGCGGCGCCAGTGGCAGGGCGGCCGCTGCATCGGCGACGCGACCCGCCCGGTACCACACACCACGCGGCGGAAAACCGAACCTGGCCTCGGGCATCGCCGACCGGGGCGCGCTGCAGGGTGGCGCTGACCTGGCCGCCCAACGGCTGGCCTGCCGCCCGAAGTTTCCTCCGGGCGGCGGGCTTCGCCGGGTTCAGTGCGCCAGCGGGTTCGGCCGCATCTGCACGCGGAACACCCGCGGCCGCTCCCCGGCGCCGGTTTCGGCGTGGTACGGCGTGCGCGTGCCGGTGGTGGTCCACACGCCGCGGCCCCGCCAGCCGGTGTTGGGGTCGTCGATCCGGCCATCGACGTTCTTGGTGAAGAACCCCGCAGGGTAGGGCACCCGCAGCTGGTGCAGCCGCCCGTTCACCAGCACGGTCAGGCTCTCGCTGCCATTGGTGCTGGCAATCGGCACGTCGTTGCCCAGGCCCAGGGTGTTGAAGCGGTCGACCCAGACGTAATAGGCGTGGTCGGCGCTGCCGCTCGGGTCCACGCCCGCGAATTGCGGCCCCGGGAAGCGATACAGCGTCCAGCCCTCGTAGCATTGCTCGCCGGTGGCCGCCCGCGGGCCGGTCAGCGGCGCGCGGCACTTGCTGCGGTCGAAGCTGGCCAGGTGGCCGCTGCCCAACGTGGTCCAGACCACGCCCTTGCTGTCCACGTCGATGCCGCGCGGCGAGAAGCTGCCCGGCGGCGGCTGGAACAGCTCAGCCAATCCGGTATTGGTCGGGTCGGCGCCGGGGATGAAGCGAATGAGGTAGCCAGGCTGCGGCGCGCGGGAGAAGCCGATGTCCATCGACTGCCCCCAGATGCTGCCATCGGTCGGGCTGGGCTGCACGCCGTACCATCCGGCGATGACGCGCTTCTGCCTGGCCGGGTCCACCGGCTGATCGGCTTCGACGTAGTCGCCACGGTGACCCCAGCCGGGCACGTCCACGATCAGCGGCGCCCAGCCCTGGCTGGTGCGGGCGTCGTGCGTTTCCAGGTAGCGCCGGGTGTTCAGCCAGCCAACGGCACCACCGGCGGGGCCGCCCCAACTGGTCCACAGCGTCTGGTCGGCGTCGTAGCCGAAATACAGGTGGTGGGTGCCGAAGCAGGTGTCGATCAGCTCGAACTTCTGCGTCCTCGGGTCGTAGACCGAGAGGTGGCGCCCGGAGGACGCCAGTGGCGCAACCCGCGCCGACGGATGATCACCACCCCGCCCGCACCAGGCCGGCTGGCTCTCCGCCGGGCGGATGCGCGCCGCGAACCATACCAGGCCACGATGGTCCATGATCAGGTTGTGGTTGCTGGTATGGCCATCCCAGTTCACCGCATCGCCCCAGAAGGGCGAGGTGCCATGCGGCTCCTCGGCGTGGCTGGGGGTCTCCGGGTCCGCCACCGGGTGGTGGATGGTCCACACCCGGTGCGTGCGCGGGTCAAGCACCGGCACCTCGTCGGTCGATTCCTCGGGCGAGCCGTAGATCAGGCCATTCGCGTTGAGGGTCGGCGTGCGCTTGTCGGTGGAGATGGCGTCATGCAGGTAGGTCGTCGGCGAGGCCCAGTCCCACAGCGTCACCACCATGTTGCGCTCCAGCCCCGCGGGCCGCGCCGGCTGCGTCGCCGGCAGCTCGCCATGGGCAATCCGGTCG
>CAIMOR010000467.1 GCA_903843125.1 uncultured Rhodospirillales bacterium | reverse complement strand
GTCAGCGCGGCGCTGTAGGCCAGCGTCCCCTCGCTGCCCACCAGCAGCCGCGCCAGGTTGCTGCGGCCGCGCTCCCGCGCCGCCGGCGTCAGCGCGTCGATGTTGTAGCCGCCCACGCGGCGCAACTGCTTCGGGAAGCGCGCCTCGATCTCCGTCGCCTCCCGCGCGCCCAGCGCCCGCAGCCGTTGGATCAGGTCGGCCGTCGCCGCCGGCACCTCGGCGCCCAGGTTGTCCGGCAACTCGCCGAAGCGGAAGCGCGACCCATCCGCCAGCAGCGCGTCGATGGAGAGCACGTTGTCCGCCATCAGCCCGTAGCGGATGGACTTGCCGCCGCAGGAATTATTGCCGGCCATGCCGCCGATGGTGCAGCGCGCATGCGTGCTCGGGTCCACCGCGAAGAACAGCTTGTGCTTCGCGATCTCCCCGTTCAGCGCCCCCAGCGCGATCCCTGGCTCCACCGTCGCCGTCTGCGCCTCGGCATCTACGCTCAGCACGCGGCGCAGATGCTTGGAGGTATCGATGACCAGCGCCCGGTTGACCGTCTGCCCGCACTGGCTGGTGCCGCCGCCACGCGGCAGCACGGGGATGCCTTCCTCCCGGCAGATCGCCATCGCCGCCTGCACGTCGCCGATGCTGCGCGGGATCAGCACGCCCACCGGCTCCATCTGGTAGATGCTGGCATCCGTCGCGTAGCGCCCGCGGTCGGCAGCGCCGAACAGCACCTCGCCCTCCGTCTCGCGGGCCAGGCGCGCCGCCAGCCTGCTGTCGCCGATGCGGTCCTTGGGAATGGTGAAGGCGTTCATGCCGGGCAATCTACCCTGGGGTGCGGGGGTTGTCCGATGGAATATCCTGATGGAACCTACAAGCGGGCTTCATCGGGAGACAGCACATGGCATTCCTCGGCAAGGCGGTGCGCGATTGGCGCTGGGGCCTGATGCGCGACGCCATGGACCGCAACAACTGGGACGCCATCGGCTTTACCACGGCCGATTTCGTCCAGTTCGCCAGCAACTTCCACACCGATGTGCAGACCTGGGAGCGCCCGATCCTGCTGGTGCTGCCCCGCAACGGCGAGCCTTTCGCCCTGCTCAACGAACTCAGCACCAACCACTGGCGCTTCGGCACCGAGGCCCACAAGCTCTGGGTGACGGACACCCAGTTCTACGCCGAGCACCCCCGCCTGACCCACCGCGTGCCGCTGCTGCCGCAATGGGCCGAGATGTGCGCGGAAGCCCTCAAGGCCCGCGGGCTGGCCCGCGCCCGCATCGGCCTGGACGCGATGAACGTGCCGCTCGGCCGCGTCCCCGGCCTGCTGCCGGGCCTGACGCTGCAAGCCGCACAAGCAGAAATGCGCGCGCTGCGCCTGGTCAAGCACCCCGAGGAACTGGCGCTGATGCGCGAGATCGCCGCGCTGACCGACTGGGTGCAGGACCGCTACCGCGAGAACATCCGCGAAGGCGCCGAGACCATGGTGCTGGACATGCAGATGGCCGCCTTGCTGGCGCAGGAAGGCGGCCGTCGCTTCCCCGGCGAGAACCTGGAGATCCTGCGCTGCTGGACCCTCTCCGGCCCCGCCTCCGCCGCCCCGCATGGCGACGGCCGCAGCGCCGGCGCGCGGATCGAGCGCGGCCACGGCATCGTCAACATCGTCATCCCCCGCCTGAACGGCCTGGTGGTGGAGAACGAGCGCACCTGGTTCGTCGGCCCGCCCAGCGACCGCCAGCGCCTGCTGTTCGAAACCGCCCGCGCCGCCAACGAGGCCGCCTGCGCCGCCGCCATCACCGGCCGCCCGGTCTGCGGCATCGACGAAGCCGCCCAGGCGGTCATCGAGAAGGCTGGCCTGGCCCAGCTGATGCTGCACCGCACCGGCCACGGCATGGGCACGCTGGGCCATGAGTTCCCCGAGGACATGGCCTTCAACACCCGCCCCCTGTTGGCCAACGAGGTCTATTCCGCCGAACCCGGCCTGTACGAATGGGGCCTGGGTGGTTTCCGCCTGGACGACACGGTGGTGGTCGGCGAGCAACCGGAGGTGCTGACCCGCGCTCCCAAGGACATCCGCAGCCAAACGATCGCGTGAGGCCGGGCAACCTTCACCGCAAAGCAGTCGACACGGCATTCCCGGCGGCGCGAGCCTGCCACACGCCCCGGTTGTGCCGCCTTCGGCAGCCCTGGCGGCGACGGAGGCCAGCCGATGCTGCAATACGTCATGCTGTTGCTCGCCATCCCGCCCCTGGCCGATGCGCCGGCACCGCGGGTGGACCACCAGTTCTTCCTGACCGAGGCCGGCTGCGAACAGGCCGCGCTGCGGGCCGGCCTGCCGCCGGGCTACCGCATGGTCTGCCTGCCGGTCACCGTCTCCGCCGCGAATGACCCGGAGACACTGATCGCCCACTACTGAGCGCGGCAGCGGCGACGCGATGACGGTCTTGTGATCGCCGCCGCCACAATGCGTACCGTTTCGGTCACGCAGACGTCACGATTGCGCACGCACCATGGCTGCGCGCTCCGGTCCCAGCCATCGCGTCGCGGTGGCCCGAAGCGGCGAGAGATGGTTCGATGCTCGAATTCGTCATGGTGCTGATTGCGTCCCACGCCGTTGCCACGACCGAGGCGCCGCGCCCGCGCCTGGATCGCCAGGTCTTCCTGACCGAGGAAGGCTGCCAGCACGCGGTGGACCGTACGCCCCTGCCTGCCGGTTTCCATGCCGTGTGCCTGCCGAGCCAGCCGAACCTGGCCAACGCCATGGTGGCCGCCTTCTGAGCTCAGCGCCGGTACCTGCGCCCGACCACGGCGCTGCCCAGCACGGTCAGCGCCAGCGTCACCACCAGCAGCAGGAAGGCCAGCGCGGCGCCGAACGGCCAGTTGGTGCCGCGCACGAACTGGTCGTACACCGCCGGCGCCATCATCTTGAACTGCGGTCCGCCCAGCAGCACCGGCGTGGCATAGGCGTTCATGCACAGGATGAAGACCAGCACGCTGCCCGCCACCACGCCCGGCACCGCCAGCGGCAGCACCACGCGGCGAAACGCCACCAGCGGCCCGGCGCCGAGGTTGGCGGCGGCCTCCTCCAGGTTGCGCGGAATGCCCTCGATGACGGCCGACAGCGTCAGGATCATGTAGGGCGCCACCACGGCGACGATGCCGACGATGACCGCGCCTTCGGTGTACAGCAACTGCAACGGCTCGCTGACGACGCCCAACCCGCGCAGCGCCGCATTGATCGCGCCATCCCGCCCCAGCAGCGCCATCCACCCGGCCGAGCGCACGACATTGCCGACCAGCAGCGGGAACACCGTCAGGATCACCGCCAGCGACTTCCGCTTGCTGTCCATCCGCGCCAGCCACCAGGCGGCCGGGAAGCCGATGACCAGGCAGATGGCGGTGCAGGAAAGCGCCACGCTCATCGTGGTGCCCATCACCGCCTGGTAGTAAGGGTCCGCCAGCGCGCGCAGGTAGTTGCCGGGTTGCAGCGCCTCCAGCATCAGCTGCGTCGGGCTGTACTCGTTCAGGCTGATCCGGAACAGCATTGCCATCGGCGCCACCAGCAGCAGCAGCACCAGCAGCCCGGCAGGCAGGATCAGCGCCGCCATCAACGCGTACCGCGACCGCGCCGCATCAGCCCTTGAACTCCTTGTTCCAGAAGTCCAGCACCCGCGGCGCCATCCGCGCCTGGTAGGCGTAGTCCGGGGTCCGCAGCTTCGCCCGCTCGGCCTCGGTCAGGCTGATCTGCCGCGCCAGCTCCGCCGGCAGCACCGCATCCGTCACCGTCGGCACATAGCCCATGCGCTGGGCGAAGGCGGCCTGGCCGCGCACATCCAGCATGGCATCCAGGTAGCGCCAGCCGCCTGCCTTGTTGCGCGCGTTCCTCGGCACCGCCATCTCGTAGGTGATGCTGGTGGCGCCTTCCTCGGGCACCACGTGTTCCAGCGGAATGCCGGCCTGCTTCCACATGAAGCCGCGCGCCAGCCACATCACGGTCACCGCCACTTCCTCGCTCTTCAGCGCCGCGGCCAGCTGCTCGTTGGAGGAATACACCCGCGCCCCCAGCGCCTTCCACTCCCGCAGCTTGGCCCAGGCCGGCTCGAAGTCGCTCGGCCCGCCACCGCCGACGATCGCCGCCGTCTCGACATACTGCGCGTACAGCAGGTCGGAGAGCCCGACCTTGCCGCGGTACTTCGCGTCCCACAGGTCCGCGTAGCTGCGCGGCGGCACCGGCACCAGGCTCGGGTTGTACAGGATGACCCGCGCCGAATAGATGTGCGGCACCGCATAGGCCCGCTTCAGCGAGGGGATCACCCGCGCCAGCCCCGGCACCGCACCCGCCGGCACCGGCTCGAACAGCCCGAGCTGCGCCAGCTCATACATGTCCACGTCGGAGAGGCCCACCACGTCCATGGTGCCGCGCCGCGCCTGGCGCTCGGCCAGCAGCTTGGTCTTGCGGGTCGGTGCCGGCGCAATCTCCTGAACCACCTCCAGCCCGCGCGGCGTGGCCACCGCCACGTCCACGCCCTGGCGCAGGATTTCGCCGTAATCGCCGCCCCAGGTGCCCATCACCACCCGCGCATCCTGCGCGCGGGCGGCCAGCGGCAATGCGGCGGCAGCCAGCCCCAAGGCGCGGCGGCTGATCAACCCTTGAACTCCTTGTTCCAGAAGTCGAGGTACTCGGCCGTATGCGCCGCGGTGTACGCATAGTCCGGCGTGCGCAGCTTGGCCTGCTGCGCCGGCGTCAGCGTGATCTGCGCCGCCAGCTCCGGCGGCAGCGTGGCGTTGGTCACGGTGGGCGCATAGCCCATGCGGTCGGCGAAGCCGGCCTGCGCCCGCGGGTCCAGCGCCGCGTTCAGGTACTGCATCGCGCCGTCCTTGTTGCGCGCGTTCTTCGGCACCGACATCTCGAAGGTGATGCTCGTCGCCCCTTCCTCCGGCACCGCGTGCGTGACGGGAATGCCCGCCTTCTTCCACATGAAGCCGCGCGCCAGCCACATCACGGTCAGCCAGACCTCCTCGCTCTTCAGCGCGGCGGCCAAGGCCTCATTGCTCGGGTACAGCTTCACGTCGTTGCGGCGCAGCTCCATCAGCTTGGCCTTGGCGGGTTCCCAGTTTGTCTCGCTGCCGCCGCCCACCAGCGCCGCCGCCTCGGTATTCGCCAGGTAGAGGATGTCCACCAGGCCGACGCGGCCGCGATACTTCGGGTCCCACAGGTCGGCATAGCCCTTGGGCGGCGCCGAAACCTTGGCCGGGTTGTACAGGATCACCTTGGCCGAATAGATGTGCGGCGCGCTGTAGGGCCGCTTCAGACTCGGGATCGCATGCGCCAGGTTCGGCACCTTCGCATCGGTGATCGGCTCGAACACGCCCTGCTGCGCCATGCTGTACATGTCCACGTCGGACAGGCAGCAGATATCCATCGTGCCGCGCCGGCTCTGCCGCTCGGCGATCAGCTTGGTCTTGCGCGGGTCCTGCGGGCCGACATCCTGCTGCACCTCCACGCCGGCCGGGCGCAGGATCGGCATGTCGATGTTGCTGGCCAGCAGTTCGCCATAATCGCCGCCCCAGGTGCCGACGATGACCGGCGCGGCCTGCGCCTGGGCGTGGCCGATGAGCGGCGCGGCCAGTGCCGCCCCCAATGCACTGCGACGGGTGATGGTCATGCCAGCCTCTCCTTGTTCATGTTGATGCGGTGGGTCATCGCGCCACCTCCGGCAGCAGCCGGGCGTCCTCGCCGAGCCAGTCCAGCGTTACCCGGTCGCCCGGCTGCAGCCCGCGCAGGCGGTCGCCGGCCGGCGGCGTCTCGCGCAGCGCCATCACCGGGGCGCCGGCCAGGGTGAAGTGGTATTCGGTCTGCCCGCCCAGATAGACCGTGCGTGCCAGCACCGCCGGCACCCCGGCCGAGGCCCAGGGCTGGAAGCGCAGCTTCTCCGGCCGCAGGCACAGCGTTGCGCGCATGCCCGGCGCCGCATCGCGCGGGCAGGGCAGGGCGGTGCCATCCGCCACCCGGAATTCGCCCGGCCCCGCCACCTCGCCGGCCAGCGCGTTCACCCGGCCGATGAAGTTGGCCACGAACAGATCCGCCGGCCGCTCGTACAGCTCCTCCGCCGTGCCGACCTGCCGCACCCGCCCGCGCTCCATCACCACCAGGCGGTCGGCCATGGTCAGCGCCTCCTCCTGGTCATGCGTCACGAACAGCGTGGTCAGCCCCAGCCGCTGCTGCAGGTTGCGGATCTCCACCCGCACCTCCGCCCGCAGCTTGGCATCCAGGTTGGAAAGCGGTTCATCCAGCAGGAACACCGCGGGGTTCACCACCAGAGCCCGGGCCAGCGCCACGCGCTGCTGCTGCCCGCCGGAAAGCTGCCGCGGCAGCCGCTCCCCCAGGCCATCCAGCCGCACCAGGCGCAGCGCCTCCAGCACGCGCGCCTCGCGCTCGGCCCGGCCGATGCCCCGCATCTCCAGCCCGAAGGCCACGTTCCCCGCCACCGTCATGTGCGGAAACAGCGCGTAGCTCTGGAACACCATGCCGGTGTCCCGCCCATGCGGCGGCGCCCGCGTCACGTCCCGCCCGGCAATCCGCACCGTGCCGGCGCTGGGCTCGACGAAGCCGGCCACCATCCGCAGCGTGGTGGTCTTGCCGCAGCCGCTCGGCCCCAGCAGCGCCACCAGTTCGCCCTCCGCCACGTCGAGCGAAACGCCGTCCACCACGGTGTTGGCGCCGTAGCGGCGGCTCAGCCCGGCCAGTTGCAGCGTGCCCATCACACCACCCTGGCGAGCGAGACGAAGCGGTCGGTGATCAGCATCAAGGCGCCTACCAGCACGATCTGCACGGTGGCCACGGCGGCCAGCGTCGGGTCCACGCGGAATTCCAGGTAGTTCAGCATCGCGACCGGCAGGGTGATCCGCCCGGGCCCCACCAGCAGCAGGGTCAGCTCCAGGTTCTCGAAGCTCTGGATGAAGCTGAACAGGCCGGCCGCCACCACGCCGGGCCGCAGCATCGGCAGCGTCACCCGGCGGAACACGGTCAGCGGCCGGGCGCCGAGGTTCGCCGCCGCCTCCTCCGCCGAACGGTCCAGCCCGGCCAGCGCGGCGCTGACCAGCCGCACCGTCCAGGGGATGGTCAGCAGCACATGCGCCGCCACCAGCCCCAGCGTGGTGCCCTTGATGTCGTCGTCCACCCAGAACTCGGCCCGCACGTAGAACAGGTACAGCGCCGTGCCCGCCACCACGCCCGGCACCGCCAGCGGCCCCAGCAGCAGCGTGTTCAGCGCCGCCTTGCCCGGCAACCTGGCGCGCGTCAGCGCATAGGCCGCCGCCGTCCCCAGCGGCACGCCGATCGCCGTCGCCACCAGCGCCACCTGCATGCTGGTGACGAAGCCGCGGGCGAACTCCCGCTTGTCCCAGGCATTGGCATACCAGCGCAGGGTGAAGCCCTCGGGCGGGAAGCTGACGATCTCCTGCGAGAAGACGCTGATCACCACCACGGCCAGCACCGGCGCCAGCACCAGCGCGTAGGCGCCCGCCACCGATGCGCCGAACAGCATGCGCGCGCCGCGAACCGCCATATCGCCTCCGTCACCCCCGGCGCCTGCTCCGCGGCGGAATGCCGCAGCGGTGGGCCCTTCGCCCGAACCAGGCCCGCAGCGCCATCCACCGGCATGGACCGCATCGCCGGCCCGCATCCTGCGGTGCCGGCCAAGCCGCGGTCAATGCAACATGGCCGGGTCGCGGGCTTGCGCCGCACCGGGCTTGCCCGCTACGGCAGCAGCCATGAGCGAAAACGCCGCGGCCCGCCGCCACGCCCCCGCCACGCTGCGCAACCGGGACGCCATCCTGGCCGTGCTGCAGGCCACGCTGCCCGCCGCCGGCCTGGTGCTGGAAGTCGCCAGCGGCTCCGGCGAGCACTGCGCCTTCCTGGCCGCCGCCCTGCCGGCGCTGCGCTTCCAGCCCAGCGACCCCGACCCCGATGCCCGCGCCAGCATCGACGCCTGGTGCGCGGCGCTGCCCAATGTCGCGCCCGCCCTGGCGCTGGACTGCACCGCCCCCTGGCCGGCGGTTCGCGCCCAGGCGGTGCTCTGCATCAACATGGTCCACATCAGCCCGTGGCAGGCGACGCTCGGCCTGCTGGCCGGTGCCGCCACGGCGCTGCCGCCCGGCGGCCTGCTGTTCCTGTACGGCCCCTACCGCCAGGAAGGGCACCCGTTCGCCGCCAGCAATGCCGCCTTCGACGCCAGCCTGCGCGAGCGCAACCCGGCCTGGGGCATCCGCTCGCTGGCGGCGGTGGCCGCCGCAGCCGCCACGCAGGGCTTCGGCCCCGCGGCGGTCACGCCGATGCCGGCCAACAACCTGGCCCTGGCGTTCCGCCGCGGCTGAGCCCGCGCTACTCGGCCGCCACCGCCGCGCCGTCCGGCAGCGGCTCGGTCTTGACCAGCGGCCCATGCGGCACGCTGAGCTCCACCACCAGCCCCTCCTGCGTCCACCACCGCTCCAGCGTGCCGCCCAGCTGCCCCTGGATGGTCTGCTCGATGACGCGGGAGCCGAAGCCGCGCCGGGTCGGGGCCGCGGTCGGCGGCCCGCCGGTCTCGCGCCAGGTCAGCCGCAGCCGGCCCTCGCCCAGCCGCCAGGTCACCGCGATCAGCCCGCTCGGCTGCGACAGCGCGCCGTATTTCACCGCATTGGTCGCCAGCTCATGCAGCGCCATGCACAGCGCCTGGGTGGAGCCGGCCTCCAGCATCACCGGCGGCCCGATCAGCGTGGCGCGCGACCCCATGGCCCCGGGGTCGCTGGCCAGGAAGGGCAGCAGCTCGCCTTCCAGCAGGGTCCGCAGCTCGGCGCCTTCCCAGCGGCGCTGCGCCAGCACGGTATGCGCCCGGGCCAGCGCGGCCACCCGGCCCTCCACGGCGCGGATGTAGTCCGGCTGGTTGTCCGCCTTGGTCAGCCGCAGCGCCGCCTGCACCACCGCCAGCGCGTTCTTGGCCCGGTGGTCCACCTCTCGCATCAGCAGCGCGTTGTTCTCCTCGGCGCGCTTGCGCTCGGTGATCTCGTAATGCACCCCCAGCAGCCGCCGGCGCTGGGAGGTGCCGTCCGGGAAGCAGCGGCCCAGCCCGGCCAGCCACACCTGCTTCGTGCTGCCATCCGGCTGCGGCTGCAGCACGCGGAACTCGCTGCGGAATTCGCCACCGGCCAGCCCGGCCGCCAGCTCCTCGGTCACCCGGCGGCGGTCCTGGGGGTGGATCCGCGCAATCGTCTCCGGCCCGGTCGGCTGCCGCCCCTCGGGTGGGAAGCCCCACAGGCTGAAGCTCTGCGCCGACCAGCGCAGCTCCACCCCCGGCTCCAGCACTTCCCAGGTGCCGATGCCCGCGGCCTCCTGCGCCAGGCGCAGCCGCTTCTCGCTCTCGGCCAGCGCCTCCTCGGCCAGCTTGCGGTCGGTGATGTCGTCGACCGCGAAGATGAAGTGCAGCGGCCGGCCGGCCGGGTCGCGCAGCAGGGAGACCGTCAGGTTGACCCAGACCAGGTCGTTGTCGTGCCGCCGGTAGCGCGCCTCCATGAAGCAGACGCTGTCGTCGTTCGACAGCAGCCGCTGCACCTGCGCCATGCTGTCGGCCAGGTCCTCGGCATGGGTGATGTCCTGGAACCGCCCGGCCAGCAGCTGCGGCCGCGCATAGCCCAGCATGGCGCAGAGCCGGTCGTTCACCCGCACCCAGCGGCCGTCCAGCGCCACGTGCGCCATGCCGATGGCGGCCTGCTCGAAGGTGGCGCGGAAGCGTTCCTCGCTCTGCCCCAGCGCCGCCTGCAGCCGGCACTGCGCGGTGATGTCGGTCTGCTTCACCACCAGGCGGATGCCGTCCGGCGCCTCCCGTGCCGTCCAGTGGGAGATCACCACCATCGGCGTGCCGTCCTTGTGGCGCTGGCTCAGCTCGCCGCGCCATTCGCCGTGCCGCGTCACCGTGGCCAGGATCGCCTCCCGCTGGCCGGGCGCGTAGTCGGTCAGCATCCGCCGGCTGCGGCCCTCCACCTCGGCTGCGGTGTAGCCGTACATCCGCTCGCAGCCCAACGACCAGTGCAGGATGGTGCCGTCCGGCAGCATGATCAGCGTGGCCGAGAGGTCGAGCGCGTCCGACAGTTCGCGCAGGTCGGCGGTGCGCTCCTCCACCCGCTGCTCCAGGGAGGCGTTGCTCCGCACCAGGCGCCAATGGTCGCGCCGCACCTTCAGCCCCAGCAGCAGCAGCGCCAGCGCCGCCGGCAGGCCGAAGATCAGGTGCGTCGCCACCGTCTCCTGCCACTCCGCCACGATGGCCGAGCGCGGCCGCATCACCGCGGCATAGAGCGCGAACCCATCCAGCTTGCGCAGCGCGATCAGCGCCGGCTGTCCATCCGCGGTGGCGTCGATCTGGTACACCGCGTCGCGCTGGCCCGCGGCGGCAATGGCACCGAACCGGGCGGAAGGCCGCACCGTCGGCAGCGCGCCATCCTCGCGGTGGGTGCGGAGCAGCATCTGGCCGTCGCTGCGCAGCAGGGCGGCGGTATCGGCCCGCCCGCCCATCAGGAAGCGCATGGAGTCGGCCAGCTGCGCCGGCCGCACGGAGACATTGACCAGCCCCTCGAACCCGCTGGCGGTGGGCAGGTTGCCGGTCCCCTCCCGTCGGCGGCTGATGGCGAAGAAGGGCAGGTTGTCGAACCGGCCGATATAGGGCCGGCTGACATGCACCGCCGGGGCGTTCGGCTGCGACAAGGCGATGAAGAAGTCCCGGTCCGCCGCGGTGTTCATGCCGCGCGGCAGCGGGAAGACGTTGCTGCTGACCAGCGCCTCGCCGCTGCTGCTGATGACGTAGCTGGCATCCGCCTGCGGCAGCTCGGCCAGCAGCTTCTCCAGCGCGGCGTGCAGCCGCGCCTCGTTGCCGCGGATCTGCTCGTCGCTCATGCCGCGCAGCAGGTCGTTCATCCGGCCGGCCAGCAGGACGTGCGCGTTGAGCACCCGCGCCGCGTATTCCGCGGCCGCGTCGGCGCTGCGCACCAGCTCCGCCTGGCTGTCCCGCCACACCGACCGCCAGGCGACCCAGGCGCCGACCCCGAGGATCAGCGCGGGCAACAGCACGGCAGCCCACGGCAGCAGGCGTACCATCAGGGGCAAGCGCGGCAAGGCGAGCAGTGTTGGCATCAACGCCTGGCAGAACCGGGGAAAGGCAACGGGCGTAACAAAGCATTTCGGTCGACCCGCCGCACGGCCGAAGCGCAGGGTTCCGCCGCTGCGCCGCGGAACGTGATGCCGCACCGCAGCGGTTGCAGCAGACCATTGCGGCGGCAACGCCAGGGCGACCCGGCCCGATCCCGCCGCGGGTGGAATCCCGGCTTCCGGCGGCTGCTGGCGCGGCTGACCCCTGCCGCCGGCGCCTCACCGGCGGCGGTCGGACGCTAAGGCACCGGCCGGCAGCGCTGCGCGGTGCCGCCCAGGGCGGTTTCGGCCAACGTGCCGGGTGGGCAGGCCAGCTGCAGGTGCGGCGCCGGCGGCAGGCCGCGGTCCCAGCCGCGCACCT
>CAIMOR010000466.1 GCA_903843125.1 uncultured Rhodospirillales bacterium | reverse complement strand
GCGCCATGGTGCCGCCCAGGAAGAAGCCGGGGTCGTAGTAGCCCAGCAGCAGGTTGGCGTCCGTCACGGTCGCGTCCAACCCGCCCTGCCCATAGCAGGCCGGCCCCGGCGCGGCGCCCGCGCTGCGCGGCCCCACCTTCAACAGACCCGTCTCGTCCAGCGATGCTATCGAACCACCTCCAGCGCCGATCTCGATCATGTCCACCACCGGCGACTTGATCGGCAGGCCGGAGCCCCGCTTGAAGCGATGCACCCGCGCCGCTTCCATCATCGGCGCCACGGCGGCGCGCCCGCCCTCGATCATCGCGCACTTGGCCGTGGTGCCGCCCATGTCGAAGGCGATGGCGTCCGGCAACCCGGCTTCCCGCGCGAACAGCACGGTGGCCAGCGCGCCACCGGCCGGCCCACTCTCCAGCAGGCGGATCGGGAAGGCGCGGGCCACTTCCGGCGCGCACAGCCCGCCATCGCTCTGCATCAGCCGCAGCGTGCCGGCAAAGCCCTGCGCCTCCAGCTCCCGCAGCAGCCGGCCGATGTAGCGGTCCATCAGCGGCTGCACGAAGGCGTTGGCGCAGGTTGTCGCGCAGCGCTCATATTCGCGGATCTCGGGCGCCACCTCGCTGCTCAGGCTGACGGAAATGCCCGGGAAGGCCTCCCGCAATATCCGCCCGGCCGCCTGCTCATGCGCGGGGTTGGCGTAGCTGTGCAGGAACACCACGGCTACAGCGGTGCAGCCCTCCGCCACCAGGCGCGCGCCCTCGGCCCGCACCGCCGCCTCGTCCAGCGGCTCCAGCACGCGGCCGTCGTACGCCAGGCGCTCGGTGATCTCCAGCCGCCGCCGCCGCGGCACCAGCGGTTCCGGGAATTTCAGGAACAGGTCGTAGATGTCGTAGCGCTGCTCGATGCCGAACTCCAGCACGTCGCGGAAGCCGCGCGTCGTCAGCAGCCCCAGCTGCGCGCCATGCCGCTCGATCAGCGCGTTCGTCACCAGCGTGGTGCCGTGCAGCAGCTCCCCAACCTCGGCCACGCCGATGCCCGCCGCCGCGCACACCGCGCCGATGCCTTCCAGCGCGCCATCCGCCGGGTCCTGCGGCGTTGTCAGGCATTTGTGCAGGCGAATGGCGCCGGTCGCAGCATCCAGCAGCACGAAGTCGGTGAAGGTGCCACCGATATCGAAGCCAAGCCGATAGCGGGCGGTTGCGGGATCGGCGGCCATGTCTTCCCCTCCGGCAAGGCGGATGCAGGGCGCCTCGCAAGCGCCGTGCCGCAGGGAGGCTAGGGCCGCAACGGCCCCCCGCTCAACCCCAAAGCCGCGGGTTGGCCAGCAGCGCCGCAATCCGCTCCCCGGCAATTGCCAGCAGCCGTTCGCCCTTCTCGGCCGTCGCCGGCCGCGCATCGCCGATGACGCCGCTCGGCGATACCTCCTGGAAGCTCCGCCGCATCAGCAGCGCCGAGGGTTGCCCTTCGACCCGCGTGCTCATCGGCCCATGCGCCTCGGCCAGCCGCTCCGGCCGCAGCAGGTCGGGCGCCAGCGCCATCACCAGGCTGGTCTCCGCCTCGCAGGCATGCATGACGTTGGATTGCCTCTCCAGCACCGGGGCGAAGCCATCCTCCACCAGGTACCAATAGGTGCCGGCGCCAACGCGAATGCCCAGGTCGCGCTGGAACTCCATGGCGCAGACCCCCACCGCCTCGGCATTGCCGCCATGCCCGTTCAGCAGGAACACGCGCCTGAAGCCACAGCGCGCGGCAGACCGCACGATGCCCCGCAGCACCGCGCGGAACTCATCGAATTCCAGGCTGACCGTGCCGCCGAAGCTCATGTGGTGCTCGGCCAACCCGGCCCAGGCGCAGGGCGTCACCACCACCGGCTGGCCCGCCGCCAACATCCGCGTCGCCACCGCCTCGGCCACGCCGGTGGCGCAGACGATATCCACGCCGGTGCCGAGATGCGGCCCATGCTGCTCCAGGCTGGCGACGGGAATGATGACCAGCGCATCCGCCACCGCCTGCTCGCGCAGTTCGGCCGCGGTCAGCCGCATCCACTCATGGGTCATCGCCGGGGCTCCGCCTTTTCACCGCCGAGCATGTCGCGCCCGGCGCAAGCGGGTCAACCGCCCGCCAACGTCAGGCGTGCGGGTCCGGCCCGGCCTCGGGCGTCGTCATCGCCGAATGCTCGTTCTCGCGCTTGGCCTGGCTGGTCCGCAGCCGCTGCCAGAAGCCGATGGCCAGCACGGCCAGCAGCGTTACCCCCGCCAGCCAATAGATCAGCGAAGCATTGTCCATTGAAGCACCCTCCCCGACGTGTCTGCTGCCGGCTCAAGCCAAGGGGGCACCCCGGGTTTCCCCGCTGGCGCTGGCCGTTACGCACCCGTGCGCGGCGGCGGAGCGTCGGGCGACATCTCAGGCCCGGCCAGGAAGGCCGCCGCCCGTGCCCGCAGCGCCGCCTGCTTCGCCGCCGGCATCTTCCGCCAGCCCTGCAGCGGCATCGCCATGCGGTTGTTGCCGGCGAAGCGCTGCTCGTGCCGGGCGATGAAGTCCCAGTACAGCGCGTTGAACGGGCAGCCGCGCTCGCCGGTGGCGTCCTTCACGTCGTAGTGGCAGCCGCCGCAGTAGTTGCTCATGCGGTTGATGTAGGCGCCGCTGGCCGCATAGGGCTTGCTCGCCATCACCCCGCCATCGGCGTGCAGCGCCATGCCGTGGGTGTTCGGCAACTCCACCCATTCATAGGCATCGGCGTAGACCACCAGGTACCATTCGTTCACCGCCGCCGGGTCCAGCCCGGCCAGCAACGCGAAATTGCCGGTCACCATCAGCCGCTGGATATGGTGGGCATAGGCCAGGTCCCGCGTCTGCGTCACCGCCGCGCGCAGGCACGCCATCCGCGTCTCGCCGGACCAGTAGAACCATGGCAGCGGCCTGGTCGCCTCAAGCGCGTTGGTCGCGGCGTAGGCCGGCATCTTCAGCCAGTACAGGCCGCGCACGTATTCGCGCCAGCCCAGCACCTGGCGGATGAAGCCCTCCACCGCGTTCAGGGGTGCCGCGCCGGCGCGATACGCCGCCTCAGCCGCGTCGCAGACCTCGCGCGGCAACAGCAGCCCGCAGTTCAGGCTGGTGGAGACCAGCGCGTGGAACAGCGTCGGCTCATCCACCGCCATCGCGTCCTGAAAGTCGCCGAAGCGCGGCAGCCGGTGCGCGACGAAGTCCGCCAGCATCGCCTGCGCCTCGCGCGCCGTCACCGGCCAGGCGAAGCCGTCCAGGCTGCCGAAATGGTCGGGGAAGCGCTGCGCCACCAGCGCCAGCACCTCCTGCGTCACCGCATCCGGCGGAAAGCGCGGCGCGGGCGGCGGCTGCACGCCCCTTGCCAGCGGCTTGCGGTTCTCCGGGTCGTAGTTCCACTGCCCACCTGCCGGCTCATCGCCATCCATCAACAGGCCGGAGGCCGTGCGCATCTCGCGGTAGAAGTACTCCATGCGCAGCTGCTTGCGTCCCTGCGCCCACTGCCGGAACCGCGCCAGGTCGCACAGGAAGCGGTCGTCGTCGCGGATCTCGACAGGTACGCCGCAGGCCGCTTCCCAGCCGCGCATCAGTTCCAGCACGCGCCATTCGCCGGGCTCGGTGCACACCACCCGCGCCGCGCCATGCCGGACCACCGCGCGCGCCACCTCGCCGTCCAGCGTCTGGGTATTCGCCGGATCATCCAGCCGAACGTGGTCCACCCGAACGCCACGTGCCGCCAGCGCCGCGCTGAAATGGCGCATCGCGGACAGCACCAGCGCGACTTTCTGCTTGTGATGCCGCACATAGGTGCATTCGGCCATCACCTCGGCCAGCAGCACAACGTCGTGGTCCTTGTCCAGCCCGGCCAGTGCGCTCAGCCCGCGGCTGCACTGGTCGCCGAGCACAACCCGCAGCGTTGCCGTCATCCGATGCGCTGGTAGTCCACGACGGACCCGTCCTCGACCTTCTGGTGAAACGCCAGCCAGCTGTTGTCGGCGCCGTAGCGCGCCTCGCCCCTCTCGTCGCCGCTGGCGGTGAAGCCGACCTCGCCGCCCGCCAGCGCCTGGCGCTGCCACTGCACCGCCAGCAAGGCGCCGCTGTCGCTGTCGAACAACGGGCGGGTGCCGAAGCGCCGCGGGTCCCACCAGCCCAGCGGCGCCGCTTCGGCCGGCAGCCGGGCGTCGCTTTCGAACACCAGCGCGCCGTCCCGCTGCCGCGCGCTGAGCTGCTTCACCGTGCCGTTGCGATCCTCGCGCGAGGTATAGTTGACCAGCCGCCCGCCGCTCCAGCTTTCCTCGTACAGGTGCGTCATGCGGAACACCGTGATGCCCATCAGCCGCACCAGGATCACCACCTCGTTCTGCGCGACGTAACCGTCCCCGGTCTCGCGCACCGTCACCGTATGGGTGCCGACCTCGCGCCCCTCACGCACCACCTTGAAGGCCTGGCGCGGCGGCATCGCGCCGGCGGCCCGCTGAACCAGCAGCGCCGGCGCCGCCAGCAGCACCGCCCGCCGCGACATTGTCACAATGCTCAACCCAGGCTTCCTCCGCGCCACCAGCGGCGCCCAACAGCTGCGACATATCGGGCAGCCCGGTCGAATCCCAAGGGCGTGCAACCGCCGCGGACGCAATGGCGCAAACATTTCCGCGCCCCCAAGGGCTGCATGTTCCGCGCCCCCAAGGGCTGCATATTCCGCGCCCCCAAAGGGTGCATATTCCGCGCCCCCGAGGGGTGCATATTCCGCGCCCCCAAGGGGTGCATATTCCGCGCCCCCAAGGGGGCGACATTCCCTCATCGCCATGCCACCATGCCCGCATGCGTCAGCTTCTGCTGCTGCGGCACGCCAAATCTTCCTGGGACGATCCGCGGCTTTCCGACCACGCCAGGCCCCTCAACGCCCGCGGCCGCCGTGCCGCGACCGCGATGGCGCAGGTGATGCGCGAGCTGCGCCTGTCGCCCGACATCGTATTGGTCTCCTCCGCCCGCCGCACCCTGCAGACGCTGGAGGCGCTGGCCCCGTTCGAGGATGGGCCGCTGGTGGAGCCGATGGACGACGTCTACCTGGCACCCTGGCAGCGCCTGCTGGACCTGCTGCGCAACGTGCCGCAGACCGCACGCAGCGTGCTGCTGATCGGCCACAACCCCGGCCTGCACGACCTCGGCCTGGCACTGCTCGGCGCCGCCGCCACCACCACGGCGGAAGCCCGGCGGCTCGCCGAGGGCTATCCCACCGGCGCGCTGGCGGAATTCAGCATCGCCAGCCCCTGGCAGCAACTGGAAGCCGGGGGCGGCCGGCTGGTAAGGTTCCTGGCGCCGCGGGACCTGCCCGCGGCGGAACTGGAGCTGCCCGCCTGACCACCGACCCCGCCGCCTCCGCCCCGGCGGAGGCACCCGAGCCCGCACCGGAGCCCGACCCCGAGCAACCGCCGCCCTTCCATCTTGAACTGGCCCTGCCCGTCGAGGCCGCGCTGCGCCTGCCGCGCCACGCCGCCGTCGCCGGCCGCCGCGAAGGCCGCGCCCGCGGCAGCGCCGAGGAGGTGGTCTGGCTCGACAGCGCCGAGGGCCTGCTGGCCCGCCACGGCCTGGTGCTGGAACAGCGCCGCCGGGCGGAACCCGCCTTCCGCCGCACCCTGCCGACCGCGGCCACCGCCTGCTGCCCCGGCCAGCCCGCCACGCCCGAAGCCGCGCCGCCCGAAGGCTGGGACCAGCTGACGCCGGTGCCGCTGGCCGCCTTCACCGGCCGGCGCAGCCTCATCCGGCTCGGCGGTGCCGCGCCGATCGGGCTGGACCTGGTGCACGGTCGGCTCCGCGCGGTGGCCGACGAGGAAGCCGCGGCCCGCCTGACCCTCTCCGGCGACGCCGCCGCGGTGCTGGCGCTGGCCCGCACCCTGGCCGCCGACCTTGCCCTGCTGCCGGCCCCCGCGCTGGCCGAGGCCGGCCGCGCCCTGGCCCGCCAGGAAGCGCCGCGCCCGCGCCGCAAGGGCGCCCCGGAAGTGCCACCCGCGGCCAGCGTTGAAGCCGCCATCCAGGCCGTCATCGGCCACCTGCTGGAGGTGATGCTGCACCAGGCGCCGCGCTGCGTGCTGGGCACCGGGCCGGAAGGCGTCCATCAGCTGCGCGTCGCGCTGCGCCGGCTGCGCTCGGCGCTGAAGAACTTCCGCCCGGCCATCCGCTGTGCGGAGGTCGACGCCTTCGACAAGGAACTCGGCCTGCTGGCCCGCCGCCTCGGCCCGGCGCGCGACTGGGACGTCTTCCTCGGTGGCCTCGGCGCCGCCCTGGCCGCGGCGGTGCCGGCCGAGAAGCGCTGCGCCCAGTTGCTCCGCGCCGCCGAAGCCCGCCGCGATGCCGCCTATGCCGCGCTGCGCGAGGCGCTGGACGGCGCCGGCTTCCGCCGCCTGGTGCTGGACGGCATCGCCCTGGTCACGCTGCGGCCGTGGCGCCAGGCCGAGGCCGCCGTGGCGCTGCTGGACCAGCCGGTGGCCGAGTTCGGCGCCAGCCTGCTGGACAAGCGCTGGCACAAGCTGTGCGAGGAGGGCGAGGACGCCGCCAGCCTGGACGCCGAGGCGCTGCACGAGCTGCGCCTGGGCTGCAAGCGGCTGCGCTACGCCGCCGAGCTGTTCGCCCCGCTCTGGCCCGGCAAGCCGGCCCGCCGCTTCCTGCAGCGCCTGGCGCGGGTGCAGGAGGCGCTGGGCCACGCCAACGATCTCACGGTGGCCCGCAGCCTGGTGGCGGGGCTGGCGGCAGGGACTCCGGCGGCGCTGCCCTGGGCCATCGGGCTGGCCGAGGGCTTCGCTTTGGGCCGTGCCGGAGAGACCCGCGCAGAGGCCCTGAATGCCTGGGAAAAACTGAGGGATGCGAAGACCTTCTGGGATGCCGGTTGAGGCTGAAACAATTCAGCCGTGGACATATCGCGACGGAGAGGTTGCAGGGCACCACGGGGCTGGGCTAGGCGTGCCGCCATGTACCGGCGCCGGATCTTCTCCCCCTCCCCCACCCAGCGCGCTTTTCGGTCCCTTGCCTGGACCGTAGGCATTGTCGGTGGCCTGATCTTCCTGGCCGTGGGCCTGCCCACGGAGCTGATCGGCAGCACCCCGCGCAACCAGTCCTGGACCGCCGCCTCCGCCGAGGTCCTGGTGGTCGACGGCGAGACGCTGATGCTGGGCGACCGCCCGCTGCGGCTCTACGGCCTGGGCGCCCCCGGCCGCGGGGAGCTGTGCAACGATGGCGTGCGCGAACTGGATTGCGGCAATGCCGCCGCCCAGGCGCTGGCCCATCTGGTGGCCGAGCGCGGGGTGGATTGCCGGCTGCACGGGCATGACCGGCACGGCCGCGCGCTGGGCGTCTGCCGCGCCGGCGGAGTCGAGCTCAACGCCTCCATGGTGGCCGCCGGCTGGGCGCTGGCCGATGCCGCGACCGTGCCGGCGCTCGGCCCGATCGAGGCGGCGGCGAAGCAGTCCGGCCGTGGCCTCTGGGCAGGTGGCTTCATGCCGCCCGACAGCTGGCGCCGCTGACCGCGGACACCCTGCCCTGTTGCTCGCCCCGGGTCGTGCCCGGGGTCGGCAGGTGGCGCTGCAGCCGGCGGGGTACCCCCTCCGTTGCCAAGCCCTGCCACGCGGCACTATCTTGCACCGCACCATGATAACGCCGCGCAAGGCGGCCCTATCCGGTCCTCGAGGAAAGTCAGCATGAGCGGCACGGCGAAGCCAACCATCACCGTCACGGTAGACGGCACCAACAAGTCCATGCAGCTGCCGCTGCTGACGGGCACCTTGGGCCCGCCGGTCGCGGATATCCGCAAGCTGAACAGCGAGCTGGGCATCTTCACCTTCGACCCCGGCTACGGCATGACCGCCAGCTGCGATTCGAAGATCACCTTCATCGACGGCGACGAGGGCGTGCTGCTGTATCGCGGCTACCCGATCGAGCAGCTGGCCGAGAAGAGCGACTTCGTCGAGGTCTCCTACCTGCTGCTGAACGGCGAGCTGCCGAACGCGGCGCAGCTGGACGGTTTCGAGAAGGGCGTCATGCGCCACACCATGGTGCATGAGCAGCTGCGCACCTTCTACAACGGCTTCCGCCGCGACGCGCACCCGATGGCGGTGATGTGCGCCGTGGTCGGCGCCATGGCCGCCTTCTACCACGACAACCTGGACATCAACGACCCGCGCCAGCGCGAGATCGCGGCGTTCCGGCTGATCGCCAAGGTGCCGACGATTGCCGCCTGGGCCTACAAGTACTCCATCGGCCAGCCCTTCATGTACCCGCGCAACGACCTGAAGTACGCGGACAACTTCCTGTACATGATGAACGCGGTGCCGGCCGAGCCGTGGGAGAGCAACCCGATCCTGTCGCGCGCGATGGACCGGATCCTGGTGCTGCACGCCGACCACGAGCAGAACGCCAGCACCTCCACCGTGCGCCTGGCCGGCTCCACCGGCGCCAACCCCTTCGCCTGCATCGCCGCCGGCATCGCCGCGCTGTGGGGCCCGGCGCATGGCGGCGCCAACGAGGCCGTGCTGAAGATGCTGGGGGAGATCGGCACGCCGAAGAACATCCCGCAGTTCATCAGCGAGGTGAAGGACAAGAACAGCCACACCAAGCTCATGGGCTTCGGCCACCGGGTCTACAAGAACTTCGACCCGCGGGCGAAGATCATGAAGGAGACCTGCCACGAGGTGCTCGGCGAGCTTGGCATCAAGAACGAGCCGCTGCTGGACATGGCGATGGAGATGGAGCGGATCGCGCTGAGCGACCCCTACTTCATCGAGCGCAAGCTGTACCCGAACGTCGATTTCTACTCGGGCATCATCCTGAAGGCGATGGGCATCCCGACCAGCATGTTCACCGTGCTGTTCGCGGTCGCCCGCACCGTCGGCTGGGTCAGCCAGTGGAAGGAAATGGTCGAGGACCCCGGCCAGCGCATCGGCCGCCCGCGCCAGATCTACACCGGTGCGGCCCAGCGTACCTACACGGACGTCGCCGCCCGCTGAACCCGGTGCCGGCGGCCTGACCGGCGGCGGCGGCAACGCCGCTCTGCCGGGGCGCCGCCACCGCCCCGCCCGGCTGCAACCGCAACGCCCGCCAGGGGAACCTGGCGGGCGTTGTGCGTTCCAAGGCGTATATAACCGGATTCGGACTAATTGCATCCCTGTGGATAATTTGCCTTGCGAAGGTGATGCATCCAATGTTCACTCTATCTGTAGTTGAAATCCACAGGCACCTTACCCCCATGAGTGAAATTCACCCAGCCACTCGCCATCTGGCCCTGGATCAGCTGGTGCGCCTGCAACTCAAGAAATGGCCGCAACGCCCGCCCGGGGTCGTGGTCAGCCCAAAGCAACCGGGCACCTGGCTGCGTGGCCGGCCTGGCGAGGCCTCGGTCGCCGCTCATCCCTTCCTGAAGCTGCCCGGCTCCAACCGGCTGAAGACCCTGCCCGACGGCCTCTGGCTGCATTTCAGCCCGGATGCCAGCGACCCCTATGTGGATATCCTCTGCATCGAGGCCTGCTCCAGCCTGCAGAACCTGCTGGACAAGCGCTCCCGCTTCGGGCCCACCACGTCCTCATTGCTGGCGCTGTGCCCGGTGCCCTGGCTGCTGGCACCGACCCAGTCCGCCGACCCGACGCCGCGCTGGCAGCTGATCCGCCTGCTGAAGGCCGAGCCGCTGGCGCCCCTGGTGCTGCCGGTGCGCGACATCCGCGTGGTCTTCGGCCTGAACCGCCGCCACTACGACGGCTTCGCGCGTAGCCAGGTGCCGCACCCGCACGAATTCTTCTGCCCGATGGAGGCACTGACCGCCGAGCGCGGGCACGAGAACCCCGACATGCGCGCCCTCATCAGCCGCGCCAGCGCCACCGCCAACTTCATGGTTCTGCCGTGAACCAGGGCTTGCCGCTGCCACCCGCTGCCCCAAGATCAGCGCCGGCAGCGGAGGTGGTGGCCATGGCGGAACGGATGCTTGGTGTCCTCGGGGGCATGGGGCCGCTGGCCAGCGCGCAGTTCATGCTGCGGCTGACCCAGTTGACCCCGGCCGAACGCGACCAGGACCACGTGCCCGCCGTGCTTTGGTCCGACCCGCGGGTACCCGACCGCACCGCCGCCCGGCTTTCCGACGGCGAAGACCCGTTGCCGGCGCTGCTGCGCGGCATTCGCGGGCTGGAAGCCGCCGGGTGCGGTGCCATCGCGATTCCCTGCAACACCGCGCATGGCTGGTTCGAGCAGATGCAGGCCGCCACGCGCCTGCCGATCCTGCACATCGTCGATGCCGCCGCCGACGAACTGGCCGGCCAGGGCCTGGCCGAAGGCCCGGTCGGCATCATGGGCACCGCCGGCACCCTGGCCATGCGGCTGTACCAGCAGCGGCTCGACCAGCGTGGCTACAGCTGCCTGGTGCCGGACGAGGCGATGATGCAGCGCCTGGTGACCCCCGCCATCGCCCTGGTCAAGGCCAACCGGGTCGCCGAGGCCTATGCCCCGCTGGCCGAGGTTGCCGGCATGCTGATTCGCCGCGGCGCCCGTGCCGTGGTGCTGGGCTGCACCGAGATCCCGCTCGGCATCGCCGCCGGCCCGGCCCTGCCCTTCCCGGTGGTCGATACCATCGACGCCCTGGCCCGCGCCGCCCTCGCCTGGGCCCGGCCGGCGGGCTGAGGCCCGCTGTTCACGCCGCCAGGCCTGCGGCCTTCCAGCCATCGGGCGTCTTGCCCGGCCGATCCACGCCGCCAGGCCTGCGGCCTTCCAGCGATCGGACGTCTTGGCCGGCCGATTCACGCCTCCAGGCCTGCGGCCTTCCAGCGATCGGGAGTCTTGCCCGGCCGATTCACGCCTCCAGGCCTGCGGCCTTCCAGCGATCGGGAGTCTTGCCCGGCCGATTCACGCCTCCAGGCCT
>CAIMOR010000465.1 GCA_903843125.1 uncultured Rhodospirillales bacterium | reverse complement strand
GCTGGCCCTGCGGCGCAAGGGTGGTATCCTGCCTGTCTCATTTTGTCCCGGATGCCTGCTCCATGCCCGAAATCGCCTTCGTCAAGCCTGCCATGCCCAAGCACGGCGCCCTGGTGCTGCCCATCGCCGAGGACGGCGTGCTGGCCGGGTTGCATGCCGCGCTGGACCAGGCCTGCGGCGGGGCCATCGGCCGGGCATTGGAGGCTGCCAGCTTCAAGGGCCGCCGCGGCCAGTCCGCCACCATCTGGGCGCCGCTAGAGGGCATCGGCCGCGTGGTTGCCATCGGCCTGGGCAAGGCCGGCGAGATCACCACCGAAGCAGCGGAAGCGGCCGGCGGTGCGGTCTTCGCGCTGGTGGCCAAGGAGCGCGACGCGACGGTGGCGGCCGAAAGCCTGCCCGCGCCCCTGGCCGCCGCCTTCGCGCTGGGGCTGCTGCTGAAGTCCTACCGGTTCGACCGCTACCGCACGACCGAGAAGGAGGACGACAAGCCGAAGCTGGAGAAGGTCAGCTTCGCCACCGATGCCGCCACCGCCTGCAAGAACGCCTGGGTGCCGCTGCGCGCCATTGCGGAAGGCGTGTTCCTGACCCGCGACCTGGTCAGCGAGCCGCCGAACGTGCTGCACCCGGTGGAGATGGCCGAGCGCTGCAAGCCGCTGGAGAAGCTGGGCCTGACGGTCGAGATCCTCGGCCCGAAGGAGATGAGGAAGCTCGGCATGGGCGCCTTCCTCGGCGTGGCGCAGGGCAGCGCGGTGGAGCCGCGCCTGGTGGTGATGCAGTGGCTCGGGGCCTCCGGCGGTGGCACGGCGGCGACCAAGAAGAAGCCGGCGCAGAAGCCGGTGGCCTTCATCGGCAAGGGCGTGACGTTCGACACCGGCGGCATCAGCATCAAGCCGGCCGGCGGCATGGAGGACATGAAGTGGGACATGGCCGGCGCCGGCACCGTGATCGGCCTGATGGCGGCGCTGGCCGGGCGGAAGGCGAAGGTGGACGCCGTCGGCCTGGTCGGTCTGGTGGAAAACATGCCCAGCGGCACCGCGCAGCGCCCGGGCGACGTGGTCAAGACCGCCAGCGGCCAGACGGTGGAGGTGATCAACACCGACGCCGAGGGCCGCCTGGTGCTGTGCGACGTGATCCACTACGCGCAGGAACGCTTCGACCCGCGCTTCATGGTGGACCTGGCGACGCTGACCGGCGCCATCATCATCGCGCTGGGCCATGAGCACGCCGGGTTGTTCAGCAACGACGACACCCTGGCGCAGCAGCTGTTGGCGGCCGGCAAGCCGGTGGCCGAGGCGGTGTGGCGGATGCCGCTGGGCGAGGTCTACGACAAGCAGTTGAAGAGCGAGATCGCTGACATGAAGAACGTCGGCGGCCGTCCCGGTGGCAGCATCACCGCGGCGCAGTTCATCCAGCGTTTCGTCAACAAGGGCCGCCCTTGGGCGCACCTGGACATTGCCGGCGTGGCCTGGAGCAGCAAGGACCTGCCGACCGCGCCGAAGGGCGCGACGGCGTTCGGCGTGCGCCTGCTGGATCGGCTGGTGGCCGACCACTACGAGGGGTGATCGGCGCCGAGGTCAGGCTGCGGGCCGCCCCCAAGCCGGGCGTGCCGCTGGCTGTGCCGGTGCCGGCTGGCAGCGCCCCGGGCAACCTGGCTGGGCTGACGGCGGGCTTTTCCGGCGCGGCTGGCGAGGTGCGCGATGCCGCGACCGCGGACGGCCGGCGGCTGCTGCTGGGTGCCGGCCGGCCGAGGCTCGGCACCGATTGGGAGGCGCTCGGCGCCAGTGCGGTGCGCGCGGCCGGCCCGGCCAAGCGGCTTGGGCTGGATGCGCGCGGCCTGCCGCCTGACGCTGCGGTGGCGCTGGCCACCGGCGCTGCGCTGGCGGCCTGGCATCCGCACGAGGCCCCGCTGCGCCGGCTGGACCTGGTGGTGGACCAGCCCGCGGCGGTGCAGGTGCCATGGGCCCGCGCCGAGGCCGCGGTGCAGGGAGCGCTGTTCACCCGGGAGCTGACGGCGCTGCCTGGCAACGTGCTGCACCCGAGCGCCTTCGCCGCACGGCTGGAAGCGCTGGCGGAGCATGGCATCGGCGTGGACGTGCTCTCCCGCAAGCGGTTGCAGCGCATGGGCGCCGGCGCGCTGCTGGCAGTGGGTGCCGGGGCGAAGCATGGGCCGCGCCTGGCGGTGCTGCGCTGGCGCGGGCAGTTCGCCGTGCCGCCGGTGGCCTTCGTCGGCAAGGGCATCACCTTCGATACCGGCGGCATCAGCATCAAGCCGGCCGAGGGCATGGAGCGGATGACCAGCGACATGGCCGGCGCCGCCGCCTGCGCCGGGGCCATGCTGGCCATGGCGCTGCGCAACTCCCCGGCGCCGGCCGTGGCGGTGCTGGCGATTGCCGAGAACACCACCGGCGCCGGCAGCTACCGGCCGGGCGACGTGCTGGCCACGCTGTCCGGCCGCACGGTGGAGGTGGTGGACACCGACGCCGAAGGCCGCCTGGTGCTGGCGGACGCGCTGCACTATGCCGCCAGCCGCTTCAAGCCGCAGGCCATGCTGGACCTGGCGACGCTGACCGGAGCGATGGTCACCGCGCTGGGCGGCCATCGCGCCGGTATCTTCACCAACAACGCGGCGCTGCAGGCCCAGGCGGCCGCGGCCGGCGACCAGGTGGGGGAGGCGCTGTGGCCGATGCCGATCGGTGCCCGCCACCGCGCGGACCTCGACAGCCAGATCGCCGACCTGAAGCAGTGCTGCAGCGGCCCGCTGCTGCCGGATGCGTCGCACGCCGCCGCCTTCCTGCGCGAATTCGCCGGCGACACGCCTTGGGTGCACCTGGACATCGCCGGCGTGCGGCTGGACGACAAGGGCCTGCCCACCGGCTTCGGCGCCCGGCTGCTGGACCGCCTGGTGGAACTGTACTTCGAACACCCGGACCGGCACTGAATGCCAGTTGCACCATGACCGAGATCGGCTTCTATCACCTGACCCGCATGGCCCTGGACCAGGCGCTGCCGAAGCTGCTCGGCCGGGTGCTGGCGCAGGCCGGGCGGGCGCAGGTGCTGGTGGGCAACCCGGAACGGCTGCCGGCGCTGGACGACGCGCTGTGGAAATGCGCCGACCCGCACTGGCTGCCGCACGGCACCGCCGCAACCGGGCACCCCGAGATGCAGCCGATCTGGCTGACCGCGGAGGACGCGCCGGCGGCCAATGGCGCGCGCTACCTGTTCCTGGTGGATGGCGCCGAGAGCGCCAGGCTGGCCGAGTTCGACCGCGTCTTCGACCTGTTCGACGGCAATGACGAGGTGGCGCTGGCCGCCGCCCGTGCCCGCTGGAAGGCGGCCAAGGCGGCCGGGCACGCGCTGAGCTATTGGCAGCAGGGCCAGCGGGGCTGGGAAAAGAAGGCGTAACGGCCTAGCCTTCGGTGCAACGGGAGGAAACCTGACCATGAGAAAGCTGCTGCTTGCCCTGGCGCTGATGCTGTGCGCCGGCCCTGGCTTCGCCGCCGACCCGTCACCGCGGGCGGCGCAGGATCCACTGCCGCGCGCCACGCCACAGAGCCTGGGCTTCTCACCGGAACGCCTGGCGCGCATCGCCAGCACGCTAAATGCCGACATCGCGCGCGGGCAGCTGCCGGGCGCGGTCATCGCCATCGCCCGGCGCGGCAAGCTGGCCTACTACGAGGCCTTCGGCCACCTGGACGGCGCCGGCACCCGGCCGATGCCGCGCGACGCGATCTTCCCGATCGCCAGCATGACCAAGCCGCTGACCGGCGTGACGCTGCTGACGCTGCTGGAGGAGGGCCGGGTGGCTCTGACCGACCCGGTGGAGCGCTTCCTCCCCAGCCTGGCCAACCGCCGCGTGGCGGTGGACGGCAACCCCGAGACCACCGTGCCGGCGCTGCGCCCGATCACGCTCACCGACCTGGCGCGGCATACCTCCGGCATTCCCTATGGCGCCCGCGGCAATACCGCGACGCATCGGCTGTGGCCGGCTTCCTCGGGCAGCAGTGCGCGGGACTACAACGCCACCAGCTTCATCGAGAAGATCAGCACGCTGCCGCTGCTGAGCCAGCCCGGCACCAACTGGGAATACAGCCTGAGCATCGACGTGCTTGGCCTGGTGGTGGAGAAGCTGACCGAGCAGCGCCTGGGCGCGGCGATGGAACAGCGCATCCTGCGCCCCTTGGGCATGCGCGACACCGGCTTCCTGGTGCCCGAGGCGCAGCGTGGCCGCTATGCCACCCCGCTGCCGCAGGACCCGGCGACGCACCGGCCGCAAAGCGTCGAGGTCGGCCTGAGCCAGCCTGGCTATGACTGCGGCGGCGGCTGCGGCGTCTCCACCGCCGCCGACTACATCCGCTTCGCCCAGATGCTGCTGAACGGCGGCACGCTGGAAGGCCACCGCATCCTCTCCCGCAAGTCGGTGGAGGAGATGACGCGCGACCACATGCGCCCGGGCATTGCCAACAACCTGACCAATACCGAGGGCAACATGGTCAACTGGGGCTTCGGCCTGACGGTGGCGGTGCGGCGAGAGGGCGGCTCCGGCCTGCTGGGTTCCCCCGGCATGTTCAGCTGGAACGGCGCCTATGGCACGGCGATGTGGGTGGACCCGAAGGAGCAACTCGCCGTGGTGTTCATGGCCAGCACGCCGGGGCTGCTGCGGCAGTATTATCGCCGGGTGATCAATGCACTGGTCTATGGCGCCATGGCGGATTGATGCCGCGCCACGGCGGTTCCGGCTTCGCCACGCGGTGTATCAGGCGCGCGGGGGTGGCAAAACGGCTGCGCGGTGGGATGACCAAACGGGTCGGCAGTTGGGCCGGCCCGTCGGCGGCGTACGGGGCTGGCGCGACCCCGCTCAGTCCAGCGTGATGTTGGCGGCGCGGATCACCCCGGCCCAGCGGGTGCGCTCCTCGGCGATGAAGCGGCCGAAGGCCGGGCCGTCCATGGTGCCGGGCTCGGCGCCTTCGCCGCGCAGGCGGTCGCCCACCTCGGCGCTGGTCAGCGTGGCGCGCATGGCCGCCCACAGCCTGTCCAGGATGGGCTGCGGCACGCCCTTCGGCACCATCACGCCGTACCAGGCGGTGGCGCGGTAGCCCGGCAGCGTCTCCGCCACTGTCGGCACCCCCGGCAGCACGGCGGCGCGGGTGGTGCCAGTCACCGCCAGCGCGCGCACCTGGCCGCCCTGGATCAGCCCGGTCACCGAAGGCAGCGTGGTGACCATGAAGGCGATGTTGCCGGCCACCACTTCGGTCAACGCCGGCGCGGCGCCGCGGAACGGGATATGCGTCGCCTCGAAGCCGCCCAGCTGGCACATCAGCGCAGCGGCCAGGTGGCTGGCGCTGCCGTTGCTGGCGCTGGCGTAGGTCAGCTCGCCATGAGCGGCCTTGGCCTCGGCGATCAGGGAGGCCAGCGTGGCCGCCTGGGTCTTCGGCCCCACCACCACCACCAGCGGCGCGTCGGCGATGAGCCCTACCGGCGTCAGCGTGGTTGCCGGGTCTGCCGGCAGGCGGCGGAACAGGCTGGGGTTGGCCGCCATCGGCCCCTGGTTGCCCACCAGCATGGTATAGCCATCCGGCTTCGCGGTGGCGCAGGCCTCGGTTGCGATGTTGCCGCCGGCGCCCGGCTTGTTGTCCACCACCACGGTCTGGCCGAGCGTATTGCCCAGCCGGGCGGCGAAGGTGCGCGCCACGGCATCCGTGCCGCCGCCGGCGGCATAGGGCACCAGCAGACGCAGCGGCCGATTGGGGAAGGCGTCCTCCGCCCGCGCCGCGAAGGGCAGCGCGGCGGCGGTCGCGATCAGGTGGCGGCGGTGCAGCATCATTCGGCGGCCTTGGCGTAGTGTTGCCTGCCGGCCCAGACGCGGGCGGGCACCAGCAGGTTGCCCTCGAACAGCCGGCGCGCGGTGCGCAGCACGCCGGCCCAAAGGACATTGGGTTCGGCGTCGTCCTCGCCATTCAGCTCCAGCGCCACGTCCAGCACGCCGGAGGGATGCGCTATCTGTACCGGCGACGCACCCGGCGTGGCGACATCATGCGCCACGGTGCCGGGGATGCGCGCGGCGGTGGCGATGCAGATGCCACCCGTCACGGCCATGGCCTTGTGTACCGCCAGCGGCGTCAGGTAGCGCGCGGTGATGTGCGCGTTGCTCGCCGGCCCCAGCAGCGCGATCTTCGGCACCACGCTGTCGGAAACGTCGCCCATGCCCATCCTGGCGCCGGCTTCGACGCGGATGCTCTCCAGCCGCGCCATCAGCGCCTTGTCGCCGTCGATGACGGCCGGCGCGCAGGTGGCGTCCACGCCGACATCGGCGGCCTTGATCATCATGGTCGGCATGGCGCAGTCGACCAGGCTGACCTCCACGCCCTGGATCACGTCCCGCCGGTTGCCGGTGGGGAACAGCTTTCCCGTTTTTGCGCCGGCGACATGGCGGAAGCGCATTTCTATCGGTGCCGCCGTGCCGGGCACGCCCGGGATGCTCGCGCTGCCGTCGTATTCCACTGCGCCGCCGGGGGTCTGCACCAGGGCCTCCACCAGCGCGCCGGTGTTCTGGTTGCGGATGCGGACCAGCGTCGTCTCGCCCTGGACCGGTACCAGCCCGGCCTCGATGGCGAAGGGGCCGACGCCGGCCAGCATGTTGCCGCAGTTCGGCCGGGTATCCACCTGCACCCGGTCGGGCGCCACCTGGGCGAACAGGTAGACCACGTCCACATCGGGTTCCGGGCTGCGGGAGATGATGGCGACCTTGCTGGTCAGGGTGTTGCCGCCGCCGATACCGTCCACCTGCAATTGGTGCGGGCTGCCCATGGCGGCGACCAGCACGGCATCGCGCGTCGCCGTATCGGCCGGCAGGTCGTCCAGCAGGAAGTAGGGACCGCGGCTGGTGCCGCCGCGCATCATGACGCAGGGGATTCGGGTCTGCATGGGTCTGGGTCCTTCTGCCGTGCCATTGCTACGCCGGGCCGGTGCGGGCTGCCAAGCCTGCCACGGGAAGCCGCCGCCCGCTGCCGGGAACGCATGCAGCCCTGCCGGCGGGGCTGGCCAGGGCGGCCATCCAGCGCTAGGCAGCACGCCATGCCGCGGTTCGCCCTTCTGCTGCTGCTTGCCTGCCTTGGCCGCCCGGCCTGGGCACGGCCCGATGGCCCGGCGCTGTATGCCCGGCACTGTGCCGCCTGCCACGGCGCCGACCTGGCCGGCCAGCCGCGCTGGAACCGGGCCAATGCCGCCGGGCGCCTGCCGGCCCCGCCGCTGGACGGCAGCGGCCACGCCTGGCAGCACAGCGACGCGGCACTGGCCGAGATGGTGGCGCATTCGATGGCCGCCACCGCGCCGCCGGGCTACCAGACCGACATGCCCGCCTTCGCCGGCGTGCTGTCCGCGGCCGAGATCGCCGCCGTTGTCGACTATGTGAAGTCGCGCTGGCCGCTCGGCACCCGGGCCAGCCAGGCGCTGCTGAACCCTGACGGCGCCGCTGCCTTCGCCCGCATCATGGCGCAGGCCGGGCCGGACGAGAACTGGACCTTCCCGCCCGAATGCCTGCCGCCCGGCAGCCGTCTGGGGGATTGAGCTCCGGCCGCGGGCTCAGTGCATGTGGCCGCGGGCGCCGCCCATGGCCGGCATGCCGCTGGCGCCGGCCGCCTGCACCGCCACCTGCACCGTGACCTCGCCGGCATGCTCGAAGCGCAGCGTCAGCGGCAGCGTGGCGCCGCGTTCCAACGGCTGCGCCAGGCCGAGCATCATCAGGTGCAGCCCGCCCGGGCGCAGCACCACGTCCTGGCCCGGCGGCAGGTCGATCGCGGGTTGTTCGCGCATGCGCATCACATCGCCGTCGCGCACCATGCTGTGCAGCTCCACCTTGCCCGCCGCCGGCGTGGTGGCGCCGAGCAGCCGGTCCGCCGTGGTGCCGGTATTGCGCAGGGTCAGGAAGGCGGCGCCGGAGCCACCCCGCATCGCCGCCCGGCTCCACGGCTGGGTGATGACGATGGCGCCGGCGCGGGCCTCGGCTTCGGCCGGCATGGCCATGCCCGGCGGCATCCCCTGCGCCAGCGGCAGGCGGGGGGCCAGCAGCGCCACGCCGGTGGCGAGGACGCCGGCGGCGCGGATGAAGGCGCGGCGGTTCGGGCGGGGCATGGCGGTCTCCCTTTGGGTCACAGGCTGCTTACGCCGCTGAGCGTGTCCCCTCAACGGTCCGATCATCTGCAACGCATGGCGGCCAAACGGTTTGAGGCCCCATGCTGCTGCCCCCGATCCCCCCTCATGCCATTCCGCCCCTGGGCGAGTTGCACGGCCTTGCCCGCCTGCTGGCCCGCACCGCGGACCGGCTGGCGGCGCGGACCTTCGCGGCCGGGCGGCTGGGGCCGGATTGCCTGCCCCGGCTGCACGGCCAGTGGTTCGGCGCCGACGAGATCGACTTCGCGAAGTTGCCGGCCGGCTTCGCGCTGAAGGCCAGCCGCGGCCATGCCAGTACCAGGCTGGTGATGGCGCGCGACCAGGTGGACCTGATGGCGCTGCGCCAGGCCGCCGACCGCTGGTTGGCGCGCGAACCGGGGCAGCGCCCGCGGCTGTTCGCCGAGGAGTTGCTGTTGGGCCGCAGCGGCGCCCCCGCGTTGGCCTGGCGCTTCCGCCTGGTGGGAGAGCGGCTGGAAGCGCTCAGCGATGCCCCGCCGGATCACCGCCTGGTGACCGCCGCCGCCCGTTTGGCCGCCGGGCTGGATGGGGTGAGGATTCGGTTGCACCTGGTGGAGGGGCGCGTGGTGTTCGGCAGCATCCGGCGGGAATAGCGCGCCGCATGGGATTGACCGGGTGCCCCCATCCGCCCGAGTTTCCCGGCCATGACCGATACCTCCACCTTGCTGACCCAGCTTTCCGCCCTGCTCGGCCCGCGTGGCCTGCTGACCGACGCCGCCAGCCTGGAACCCCACCTGGCCGATTGGCGCGCGCTGTACCGCGGCGCCACGCCCTGCGTCGTGCGGCCCGGCAGCACCGCGGAACTGGCGGCAGCGGTGAAGCTCTGCGCCGCGGCCGGCGTGCCCCTGGTGCCGCAGGGCGGCAATACCAGCATGGTCGGCGGCGCCACGCCGGATGAAAGCGGCCGCCAGGTTGTCGTCTCGCTGGCCCGGCTGAACCGGGTGCGCGACATCGACCCGATGGACATGACCATGACCTGCGAGGCCGGGGTGATCCTGAAGGCGGCGCAGGACGCCGCCGCCGCCGCCGACTGCCTGTTCCCGCTCTCGCTCGGCGCCGAGGGCAGCGCGACCATCGGCGGCGTGCTGTCCACCAATGCTGGCGGCAACACCACGGTGCGCTACGGCAATGCGCGGGAGCTGATGCTGGGCCTGGAGGTGGTGCTGCCGGATGGGCAGGTGTGGAATGGCCTGCGCCGCCTGCGCAAGGACAATACCGGCTACGCGCTGCGCCACCTGTTCGTGGGCGCCGAGGGCACGCTGGGCTTCATCACCGCCGCCGTGCTGCGGCTGTTTCCGCGCGCGCGAGAGAGCGCGGTGGCGTTCTGCGCGGTGCGCGACGAGGACGCGGCGTTGGCGCTGTTCCGCCGCTTCCGCGACCGCGACGAGACCGCGGTGCGGGCCTTCGAGTACCTGTCGGGCGAGGGCGTCGGCTTCGCGCTGAAGCATATCGAGGGATGCCTGAACCCGCTGGCTGGCCGGCACGACCATTACGTGCTGGTCGACTTGGCGAGTTCGCGCCCCGAGGCGGGGCTGCGGGGCCTGCTGGAAGCGGTGCTGGAACAGGCCATGGATGCCGGCGAGGTGCTGGACGCCGCGCTGGCCGAGAGCGAGGCGCAGAAGGCAGCGATCTGGCGCATCCGCGAGGAGCACCCCGAGGCGCAGAAGCGCGAGGGCGCCAGCGTGAAGAACGACGTCTCGGTGCCCGTCAGCAAGGTGCCGGAGCTGATCCGGCGTTCATCGGAAGCCTGCCGCGCCCTGATCCCCGGCGTGCGTCCGGTGCCGTTCGGCCACCTCGGCGACGGCAATATCCACATGAACCTGGAGCAGCCGCCGGACATGGACCCCGCGGCCTTCCTGGCCCGCAGCCACGACATCATGGATACGGTCAACGCCGTGGTGCGCGACCTCGGTGGCAGCTTCTCGGCCGAGCACGGCATCGGCCGGCTGAAGACCGACATGATGGAGGATTGGCGCGGCGGGCCCGAGCTGGCGCTGATGCAGGCGATCAAGGCGGCGGTCGACCCCGCCGGCCTCATGAACCCGGGGAAGGTTCTGCCGTAGCGGCGGCGGCGCTCGGGTCCAGCGGCAGGTCCAGCGCCACCCGCAGGCCACGGGAGCCGTTCGCGGTGCGGCTCAGGCTGGCACCGATCTGGCGGGACAGGCTGCGCACCACGGTATCCCCCAGCGAACCGCTGCTGTTGCTGCCCTCGGCCAGGCCGCAGCCGTCATCGGCCACCACCGCCAGCAGCCGGTCGCCGTTGGCTTCCGCCAGCAGGTAGACCGGGCCGCCCTGGCCTTCGGGGTAGGCGTGCTTCAGCGCATTGGTCACCAGCTCCGACAGCACCAGCGCCAGGGGAATGGCGCGCTCGGCATCCAGGCTCAGCCGCTCCGGCGCCACCACGCGGATATCGGCGCCCGGGTGCAGCGCGGCCGCGGCGGCGGCCAGGTCGCGCAGCATGTGATGCAGCTGCACGTTGCGCAGGTCGGCACTGTTCTGCAACGCGCGATGCGCTTCCGCTACCGCGCGCACCCGGGCTGTCGCCGCCTCCAGCGCAGCACGCGTCACCGGGTCCGCGGCGCGGCCGGATTGCAGCCGCAGCAGTGCCGCAACCAGCTGCAGGCTGTTCTTGATCCGGTGGTCGGCTTCGCGCGCCAGCATGCGCTGCGCCGCCAGCGCGTCGCGCAGCGCGGCCTCGGCCTGGCGGCTGTCCTCGATGTCGGTACAGGTGCCGACCCAATGGCGCAGCTGGCCGGCGGCATCCGCCACCGGGGCGCCCTTCACCCGGAACCAGCGCCAGGCGCCGTCCATCGCGCGCTTCAGGCGCACGTCCACGTCCATCTCGGCCCCCGCCGCCCGCACCGCGGCCCAGTCCTCGATGAAGCGTCCGGCATCCTCGGGGTGCAGCATGGCGTCCCAGCCGGCCGCCGCGGCGGTGCCGCCATAGTCGCGCCAGCGGGCGTTGAGGTATTCCATTCGCCCGGCCGCGTCGGTCTGCCAGACCCCGTGCGGCATGGCCTCCGCCAGGCTGCGGAAGCGCGCCTCGCTGGCGCGCAGCGCGGCTTCGGTGCGGCGTACCTCGCTCATGTCCCGCCAGGCGACGATGCCGCCGGTGACCCGGCCGGTGGCGTCGCGGATCGGCCCGGCGTTGCACATCACCGGGATCAAGGCGCCGGCGGCGTCGCGCAGCTGCCAGATGGCGTCCTGCACCAGTTCGGCATGCGCTGCGGCGCGGGCCAGCGGCAGTTCCTCGGCGGCGGCCGGCGTGCCATCGGCATGGCAGACGCGCCAGGTTTCCGGGTGCAGCTCGGCCCCCTGGCCCATCACTTCGGCCGCGCTGCGTCCGACCATGGCGAGCCCATGCGCGCTGACCCGGCTCAGCCGGGCCGCCCGGCCATCGCCGATCGCCAGCCCTTCCGGCACATGCGCGAACAGTGCGTCCAGCGTGGCGCGGGCCGCCTCCCCCTGGCGCAGCGCCTGCTGCTGTTCCGTAACGTCGCGGCATTGCAGCAGGATGCCGGCGACGGCGCTGCCGCCGTGGCGCAGCGGCGTCGCTTCCAGGTCCCAGAAGCGGGCCTCATCCGCCTTCAGCCGCAGCGCCTGGGCGCGGCGCGTAACGGCCTGCCCCTCGGACCGCACCTGGTCCAGCAGCGGCACCCGGCCGCCGACCGCCTGGCGCGGAAAGGCTTCTGCCGCGGTCAGCCCGGCCAGGTCCGCGGCATTGCGGCCGGTGGCGTGGCTGAAGGCGGGGTTGAGGTAGACGATGCGGTGCGCCGGCCCTTCGAGCACCACGGTCGGCACCGGCAGGTCCTCGGCGATGAGGCGGATGGGTCGGATATCCGGCGAGGGCGGGATGGCTTCGTCCGGCACTGCGCCCTCCTGAAGTACGGAACATTGCATACCAAACAATAGACGCAGGCGGCAGCCATGTCGCCGCGAGAGGCGATCACACTGGGGTTAGCGCCGGCTGGACCTGGGGCTGCCCGCATGGCATGGCTGGACCCACCTTTTGCACTGCACCATTCCTGCGGGAGCCTGCCATGCCCCTCTCCGCCCCAGCCGGGCGCAAGCTGCTGCACCTGCGCGACATCGAGCTGCGCGGCTACGAGCGTGACGACGGCCTGTTCGACATCGAGGCCCACCTGGTGGACCGCAAGACCACGCCACACAACGACGAGGACCCCGACGCCACGGTGCCGGCGGGCAGGCCGATCCATGGCATGTGGCTGCGCCTGGTGGTGGACGTGGACCTGCTGGTGCATGCCTGCGAGGCCAGCAGCGACTTCACGCCCTACGACATCTGCCCGGGCGCGGCGCCGAATTTCAGCCGGCTGGCCGGGCTGACGATCGGCCCCGGCTTCAACCGGCATGTCGCCGAGCGCGTCGGCGGCACGCATGGCTGCACCCACCTGCGGGAACTGCTGGGCCAGATGGCGACGGTGGCGTTCCAGACGCTGTACCCCGTACGGCGCGCCCGAGAGAAGGCGATGCTGGCCAAGGTGACCAGTGGCGAGGTCCCGGCTCCGGCGGCCATGCCCGGCCTGCTCGGCACCTGCATCGCCTACGCGCCCGACAGCGCGGTGAGCCTGGCGCGCTGGCCGCATCTGGCCAAGGCGGGGGAACCCGTCACATGAGCGGCTTCTCCCCGCTGTGGGACAGCGCCCGCAGCCACGTGAAGGTGGTGCTGCGCGACGTGGAGGTGCAGGCGCAGGTCGGCCTGCACCCCTGGGAACAGCACCCGGAGCGCCCGACGCGGCTGCTGGTGAACGTGGAGATGTACGCCCATACCGACGGCGAGGTGGCCGGCGAGCCGGGCGGCTTCATCGACTACGACCCCATCCGCAACGCGCTGAAGGCCTGGCCCGGCCGGCCGCATACCCCGTTGCTGGAGGACCTGGTGGAGGAGCTGGTCCGGCTGTGCTTCGCCAGCGGCGCCGTGGAGGCATGCCGGGTCTCCGTGATGAAGCCCGACATCTTCAACGAGGCCGCCGGCGCGGGGGTTGAGGTCTATCGGCTGCGGCCGACCGGCCCTGCTGGGGTCGCGCCCGGCTGAGGCGTCGCAAGCCGGGCCGACGCTCAGCCCTCGCCGGGCGCCAGCAACCGCAGCGACAGCGCATGCAGGCCGGCGGCGAACTCGGCGGCCAGGGTGGCATGCACCGCCCGGCTGCGGGCAACCCGGTTCATGGCTGCGAAGGCAGGGCTGACCACCCGCACGGTGTAGTGCGTCTCACCGCCGGGAGCGGCGCCGCCGTGGCCGGCATGCAGGTGGCTGTCGTCCGTCACCTGCACCTCGGCGGGCGCAAAGGCCTGGGTCAGCGTGGCATGGATGCGGTCGGCGCGGCTGGGCATCCACACAGTCTCGGCTTCTGCCACCGCCGTGCCAAGCATGCTTGCGCCCTTCCACCCGCTTCCCCATAACCGCAGCATGGCCAGACGCGCCGTTCGCCGAGATGCCGGAGAGACCAGTTTCCCGCCCCGCCCCTGCGAGGCGCCGGGCTGCGGCGACGCGGGCGAATACCGGGCGCCGAAATCCCGCCAGTCGCTGAACCAGTACCAGTGGTTCTGCCTGCCCCATGTGCGCGAGTTCAACAGCACCTGGGACTACTACAAGGGCATGAGCGAGGCCGAGATCGAGGCCAACCTGCGCAACGACCTGACCGGGCAGCGGCCGACCTGGCCGCTCGGCCGGCTGGGCGGTTCCAGCCGGTTCAGCGAGGAATGGGTACGCGACCCGCTGGGGATGCTGCGCGACACACCGCTGCACCAGACCCGGGCCAAGCCGCGGGAACAGAAGGCGGGGCCACCGCCCGAACTGCGCGCCGCGCTGGACGTTCTGGGTCTTGAGTGGCCGGTCGAGCCGCCCACCTTGCGCAGCCGCTACCGCGAACTGGCCAAGAAATTCCATCCGGACGCCAATGGCGGCGACCGCGAGGCCGAGGAAAAGCTGAAGGATGTCAACCGGGCCTACAGCCTGGTGCGGCATCGGCTGGCGGCCAGCGCCAGCGGGCGCCCGGCCGAGGCGCCGGCCTGATCCGGCCTTAGAACCGTCCCGATTCTGCGGGGCTGGCCTTTTCCGTCAGCCCGGGTAGCCTGCCACGCCACCCTGGCCTAGACTTTCCAAGAATGAACCTGAGCGGATGACGATGAACAAGGTTGCTGCCCTCGCCGATCCCCAGCCAACCTCGGCGATCAATGCGCCCGACACCACCGTGAACGTGCGGGACGTGTTCGGCCTGGACCTGGACATGACCGTCCCGGCCTTCTCGATCCGCACGGAGCACGTGCCGGAGCTGGACCCGACCTATCGCTTCGACCGTGAGACGACGCTGGCGATCCTGGCCGGCTTCTCGAACAACCGCCGGGTGATGATCCAGGGCTACCACGGCACCGGCAAGTCCACGCATATCGAGCAGGTTGCGGCCCGGCTGAACTGGCCGTGCATCCGTGTCAACCTCGACAGTCACATCAGCCGCATCGACCTGATCGGCAAGGACGCGATCGTCCTGAAGGACGGCAAGCAGATCACGGAATTCCGTGAGGGCATCCTGCCCTGGGCGCTGCAGCACCCCTGCGCGCTGGTGTTCGACGAATACGACGCCGGCCGCCCGGACGTGATGTTCGTGATCCAGCGCGTGCTGGAAGTGGAAGGCAAGCTGACGCTGCTGGACCAGAACCGCGTCATTCGGCCGCACCCGTTCTTCCGGCTGTTCTCCACTGCCAACACGGTGGGCCTGGGCGACACGACCGGCCTGTACCACGGCACGCAGCAGATCAACCAGGGCCAGATGGACCGCTGGAACATCGTCGCCACGCTGAACTACCTGCCGCACGCGCAGGAAACCAGCATCGTGCTGGCCAAGCTGGGCCAGGAAGGCGACGCCAAGGCCAAGAAGATGGTCGAGAGCATGGTGGCGCTGGCCGACCTGACCCGCGCCGGCTTCATCGCGGGCGACATCAGCACCGTCATGTCGCCCCGCACCGTCATCACCTGGGCCGAGAATGCGCGCATCTTCGGCGAGGTCGGCTTCGCCTTCCGGCTGACCTTCCTGAACAAGTGCGACGAGGCCGAGCGGGCGACGGTGGCGGAATACTACCAGCGCTGCTTCAACGAGGACCTGCCGAGCGGCACGCTGCTGAAGAAGGCCGGCTGACGCCCGTTCGCGCCCATGGCCCCGCCGCGCTTCCTGCTGCACCACGCGCCCCGCACGAGAGCGTCGCGCATCCTGTGGCTGCTGGAGGAAGCGGCGGCGCCGTATGAACTGGTGCGGCACGACCTCTCCAGCGGCACCCACAAGCGGCCGGCGCTGCTGGCGCTGAACCCCTTCGGGAAGCTGCCGGTCTTGGAGGACCGGGGGCCGGACGGCGCCTGGCAGGGTGTGGCGGTGACGGAAAGTGCCGCGATCTGCGCCTATGTCGCTGATGCGTTGCCCGCCGCGGGGCTGGCGCCGGCCATCGGCACCCCGGCCCGTGCCGCCTATGCAAGTTGGCTGGCCTTCGGCGGCTCGGTACTGGAGCCCGCCTTTGCCGACCTGATGTTTCCCCGTGCCACCACCCCGCCGCCCCAGGCGATTGGTTGGCCCGACTTCGCCGCCGCCGTGGCGCGGGTGGAAGCCACCCTGGCCGCCGGTGGCCCCTGGCTGCTCGGCGCTGCCTTTTCCGCCGCCGACCTGATGGTGGGCAGCATGTTGCAATGGGTGGTCGCCTGGGGAAAGTTCAGCCCCGGCCCGGCCGTTACGGCCTATCTCCAAGCCCTGGCGGCGCGCCCCGCCCTGGTCCGCGCCCAGGCGCTGGAAGCGGCGCCGCACCCCGGCACCGCCTGACGGAACGAACGAGATGACCAAGCAAGACCTGACCCGCCAGGAAGAGTTCAAGCGCGCCACCGCCGGCGCGCTGCGCGCGGTGGCGCATGCGAACAATGAAGTGCAGGTGGCCTTCCAGCCCGGCCCGGGCGGGGTTTCCGGCAAGCGGGTGCGGCTGCCGCTGCCCACCCGCACCCTGCCGGCCGCCGAGATGGCCAAGCTGCGCGGCGCCGCCGATGCCGCGGCGCTGAAGATCCGCCACCATAACGAGAGCGTGCACGCCAGCCGCATGCCCCAGCGGCGCGAGGCCAAGGAGGTGTTCGACGCGCTGGAGGATGTGCGCGTCGAGGCCGTGGGCAGCAAGCACATGGCCGGCGTGGCGCACAACCTGGCGGCGCGCCTGGCCGATTCCTGCGAGCAGGAAGGCTATGACCGGATGACGCGGAAGGACCAGCTGCCGCTGCCCGCCGCGCTTTCCCTGTTGGCGCGAGAGCGCATCACGGGCCGCGCGGTGCCGGATGCAGCCAAGCGCGTGCTGGACCTGTGGCGGGATTCGCTGGACGACAAGGCGCAGGACGCCCTGGCCGAGATGGCCACCACCACCGACGACCAGGATCATTTCGCCAAGGCCGCCCGCAAGTTCCTGGCCGCGCTGGACCTGGCCGAGGCCGAGGTGGAGACCGAGGCCGAGCAGGAGGAAGAGGGCGAGGAGGGCGACCAGTCCACCACCCAGCAGGACCAGTCCGGCGAGGGCGAGGCCCAGGCCAGCGAGCAGGAAGCCATGCTCGGTGCCCAGCCGGAGACAATGCAGGGCGAAGCCTCCGAGGAGGAGGCTCAGGAATCCGATGAGGAAGGCGCCGCCGCCGAGGGCGACGACAAGCCGGGCGGACCGCAGCAGCGCAAGGAGGTCATCCACACCGATGACACCAGCCGCTACCACCCCTTCGTCACCAGCTTCGACGAAGTGGTCGAGGCCGACGACCTCTGCGACCCCGAGGAGCTGAGCCGGCTGCGCCAGCAGTTGGACCAGCAGCTTTCGCATTTGCAGGGCGTCGTCTCCAAGCTGGCCAACCGGCTGCAGCGCCGGCTGCTGGCGCAGCAGCAGCGCGCCTGGGAGTTCGACCTGGAGGAAGGCATGCTGGACGCCGCCAGGCTGTCCCGCATCATCGCCAACCCGATGCTGGCGCTGACCTACAAGCGGGAGCGCGAGGCCGATTTCCGCGACACCGTCGTCAGCCTGCTGATCGACAATTCCGGCTCCATGCGCGGCCGGCCGATCACCGTGGCGGCGATGTGCAGCGACATCCTGGCCCGCACGCTGGAACGCTGCGCGGTCAAGACCGAAATCCTCGGCTTCACGACCCGCGCCTGGAAGGGCGGCCAGTCCCGCGAGAAATGGGTGCAGGACGGCAAGCCGCGCAATCCCGGCCGGCTGAACGACCTGCGCCACGTGGTCTACAAGGCCGCCGACGCGCCCTGGCGCCGTGCCCGCAAGAACCTCGGCCTGATGCTGCGCGAAGGTCTGCTGAAGGAGAACATCGACGGCGAGGCGCTGGAATGGGCCTACAAGCGCATCCGCAACCGCCCGGAGCATCGCCGTATCCTGATGGTGATCTCGGACGGCGCGCCGGTTGATGACAGCACGCTGAGCGTGAACCCCGGGAATTACCTGGAACGCCACCTGCGCAAGGTCATCGCCGATATCGAGGGGCGCGACGATGTCGAGCTGATCGCGATCGGCATTGGCCATGACGTGACTCGCTACTACCGCCGCGCCGTGACCATCGTGGACGCCGAGGAACTGGGCGGCACCATGATGAAGAAGCTGGCGGAACTGTTCGACGAGGACGCGGCCGAAGCCTGGCAGCGCGCCGCCACCCTGTCCTCCGCCGCCGTCGGCTAGGGCGTCAGCCCGGATGCGTCGCCGCGGGCTGTTGCTGGCGGCGCCGGCGCTGATGGCCGCCGCGGGCTGCGTGCAGGCGCAGGTCGCCTCGCCGCGGGCGACGCTGCCGCCGGCCCGGCCGTTGGTGCTGCCGGCCATGCCGGGCGGCCGGTTGGAACCGCTGGGCGGCCTGATCCTGGACAATGCGGTGCTGGGCTTCGGCGGTCTCTCCGGGCTGCACTTGACCGACGACCTGCAACTGACCGCCATTGCCGATGTCGGGCATTGGCTGACCGCCCGGCTGGTGCTGGATGCGGGGCTGCACCCGCTGGGCCTGGCGGAACTGCGCACCGGTCCGCTGCGCGATGGCGCTGGGGCGGCCCTGCCACGCGGCTTTGCCGGCGACGCCGAGAGCCTGGCGCGGTTGCCGAATGGTGAATGGCTGGTGGGCTTCGAGCGCTGGCATCGGCTGCGCAGCTATGCCCGGCTGGATGGTCCGGCGCGCTATGTCGAGGCGCCGCCCGAACTGGCGGAGGCGCCAGGCAATGGCGGGTTGGAAAGCCTGGCCGTGCTGGCGGATGGGCGTTGGTTGATGATCGCCGAGGGCTGGAACGTCACCGGCGCGGCTGACGGCGTCCGCCGGGTCTGGCTCGGCGGGCCGGAGCGCGGCTGGACCCGGCTGGCCTATCGGGCCGAGGCGCCGATGGACCCCTGCGATGCCGCTGCCCTGCCGGATGGCGGCGCGCTGGTGCTGGAACGCAGCTTTTCCGTCTTCGGCGGCTTTCGCGGCCGGCTGGTGCGGCTGACAGGGGCGCAACTGGCCGCCGCCCATGACGGCTGCGTGCTGGAGGGCGAGGAGCTGCTGCGCCTGGAACCGCCGCTGCCGACCGACAATTACGAAGGCGTCGCGGTGGCCCGCCATGGCGGCCGCAGCCTGGTGGCGCTGATCTCGGACGACAACCAGAACATGCTGCAGCGGACGCTGCTGCTGCTGTTCGCTGTGGTGGATGAGTAGCGGAAGCCGCCGGCGGCCGCGGTCGACCCCTCCCGCTGGTTGCGATTTGTTGACGCGACGGCCGGCAGCATCGGCCGATGACCGATGCATCGATGAGCCTGCGCGCCTTCCCGCTTCCGGGCCGGCTCGCCCTGCGCGGGCTGCTGCCGGCGGCCGATGCCGCCATGCTTGCCACAGCCGGGCGGCAAGCCTTGGGCGAGTTGCGCCGGGCCGCGTTGGCGGGGCGGCGGGGCCGGTGCCGTCGCTGGCTGGCATGGCGCCGTGGTCCCTCCGGCCGCGGGTTGCCGGACCTGGCCCGGCACGCCGCAGACCTGGCGTCCCCTGGGTGGCAGGCGGCCGCCCTGGTGGTTTCGCTGACGATCGAGAATGCCGGTGGCGACAGCGCCAGCCTGGCCTGGCGGCGCGATGGTGCGCTGGAAACCCTGCGCTGGAGCTGCCGCGGGGGCGCCATGCGCGAGGACGGCGCCTGCCAGGGCAGCGCCAGCGTTGCCGCCGCGCTGGCCAGGTAGCCCCTGGCATTGCAGGCCTTGCCGACCGGCCAGGCTGCTGCCGCCGGGCCGGTCGCAGCGCCTCGCGGTACTCGCCGGCACGGCAGCCCCTTGGCGCCGCCGCCTCGGGCACCGCATATCCCTGGTGTTGAGAGAGGGCAGGGCATGACCGACGGCACCATCCTGATCGGCAAGGGCGAGAACCCCTGCCTGCTGACGCTGTCCCGCGCCAACCGGCATGGGCTGGTGGCCGGCGCCACCGGTACCGGCAAGACCGTGACGCTGCAGGTGCTGGCCGAGGGGTTCTCCCGCGCCGGGGTGCCGGTGTTCTGCGCCGACGTGAAGGGCGACCTGGCCGGCATCAGCCAGCCCGGCACGCCCAACCCCAAGCTGGAAGCCCGCGCCCGCGAACTGGGCGAGGCCGACTTCGCCTACGAACCCGCGCCGGTGGTGTTCTGGGACGTGTTCGGCCAGCAGGGCCACCCGCTGCGCGCCACGGTGGCCGAGATGGGCCCGCTGCTGCTGGCCCGCATGCTGGAGCTGAACGAGGTGCAGGAAGGCGTGCTGGCCATCGCCTTCAAGCTGGCCGACGACGAGGGCCTGCTGCTGCTGGACTTCAAGGACCTGCGGGCCATGCTGGCCCATGTGGCGGACCGCGCCGATGAGCTGCGCACCGATTACGGCCAGGTCGGCAAGGCGACCATCGGCACGATCCAGAGAAAGCTGCTGCAACTGGAACAGCAGGGTGCCGAGCATTTCTTCGGCGAACCGGCCCTGGCGCTGGCCGACATGATGCTGCTGACGCCGGATGGTCGTGGCGCGGTCAACGTGCTGGCCGCGGACAAGCTGGTGCAGAGCCCGCGGCTTTACGCCTGCTTCCTGCTGTGGCTGCTCAGCGAGCTGTTCGAGGAACTGCCGGAGGCGGGTGACCTGGCGAAGCCCAAGCTGGTGTTCTTCTTCGACGAAGCCCACCTGCTGTTCAACGACGCGCCGAAAGCCCTGGTCGAGAAGGTGGAGCAGGTGGTGCGGCTGATCCGCTCCAAGGGCGTGGGCGTCTACTTCGTCACGCAGAACCCGCTGGACGTGCCGCAGACGGTGCTGGGCCAGTTGGGCAACCGGGTGCAGCACGCGCTGCGCGCCTTCACGCCGCAGGACCAGAAGGCGGTGAAGGCAGCGGCCAGCACCTTCCGCCCCAACCCCAGGGTCAACGTGGAGCAGGCGATCGGTGAGCTGGCGGTGGGCGAGGCGCTGGTTTCCACCCTGGCGGCAGACGGCACGCCCAGCCCGGTGGAGCGGGCCTTCATCTGCCCACCCCGCAGTCGGATCGGCGCGATCACGCCGGAGGAGCGTGCCGCCGTGATGGCCCGCAGCCCGCTGGCCGGTCGGTATGAGACGGTGGTGGACCGCGAGAGCGCCTACGAACGCCTGGTCGGCCGCGCCACCACCGTGCCGGCCGAGCCCTGGCCGCCGCAGGCGCCGCCGGCCCCGACCCGCAACGACAATCCCTGGGGCAACATGGGCGGCACCGCGCCGGGCCGGGCGGCCGGCGACTGGGCCGG
>CAIMOR010000464.1 GCA_903843125.1 uncultured Rhodospirillales bacterium | reverse complement strand
GCTCGGCCGGAACCGCCATGCGCAGCGTCATCAGCCCTTCCACCTCGGCCAGCAGACTGTCCGGCAGTTCGGCGATGCTCGCCTTGGCATGGCCCTGCAGAATGCGTACGCCGGGGCCCAGGATGTCCTGTTCCAGCTTCGTGTCGGGGTAGAGGCCTTCCGGCTCCAGCACGGTCAAGGTCACGCGGTTCCCTCCGGTTGCGTTTGGCGCGAGGATGCGGGCCGAGCATGGGGGACGCAATGGCCGAACGACGCATCCTGATCACCGGCGCGGCCAGTGGCATCGGCGCCGGCTGCGTCCGCGCGCTGGCGGCGCCCGGCGTGGCGCTGGTGGTGCATACCCGCAAGAACCAGGCGGGGGCCGAGAGCGTGGCCGCCGAAGCCCGTGCGCTGGGCGCCACCGCGCATGTGCTGCTGGGCGACCTGGCGCTGGCGGAAACGCCGGCGCGCCTGGTGGCCGAGAGCGCCGCCGCGTTGGGCGGGCTGGACGTGGTGGTCAGCAATGCCGGCTTCGCCGACCGCACGCCCATCGCCAGCCTGACCGATGCCGGCTTCGCCGCCAGCATGGAGGGTATCGCCTACGCCAATTTCCGCTTGGCTCAGGCGGCCCAGCCGCACCTGGCGGCGGGGCGGAACCCACGCTTCGTCGCGATCAGCAGCTTCGTCGCGCACGTCTTCCGGCTGGAGACGCCGCTGTTTCCGGCCAGCGCCGCGGCCAAGGCGGCGCTGGAGGCTCTGGTGAAGGTGCTGGCCATCGAATGGGCGCCGGGCATTACCGTGAACGCGGTGGCGCCGGGCTTCACCCGCAAGGACCCCGGCGCCCATGCGGCGATGACCCCTGCGGCCTTCGCCGAGCGCATCGCGCGCATACCGCTGCAGCGGCTGGGGCTGCCCGCCGATGTGGCAGCGGCGGTGGCATTCTTCGCCTCCCCGGCGGCCGGCTATGTCACCGGCCAGGTGCTGCACGTGGATGGCGGCATCAGCCTGTAGCTATTCGGCGGCCAGCGCCGTCGAGACCGGGACCGCCGCTTCCCCGGCCAGGGTGGTGCGGCGCATGTCGCGCGGGTATTTCGCGTCATCGAACGGCCGGGCGCGATGCATGGTGCAGCGGTTGTCCCAGACCAGCAGGTCGCCGACGCGCCACTTGTGGGAATAGACGAAGGCGCGCTGGGTCGCATGCTCGGTCAGCTCGCGCAGCAGCATCATGGCTTCCGGCACCGGCATGCCCACGACGCGCCCGTTGTGGGAGGACAGGAACAGCGACAACCGCCCACTGCCGGGGTGGCGCCGCACCAGCGGCTGGCGCACGGGCGCGAAGTCGTGCAGTTCCTGCTCGGTGAACCCGAAGCCCAGCGCGCCCTTGCTGAAGATGCGGCTGTGTTCGCACACCAGGTCGCGCACCTTGTCCTTGATCCGCGGCTCCAGCATGTCCCAGGCAGCGCGCATGTCGGCGATCTCGGTATCCGCACCTTCCGGCGGGACCACATGGGCGCACAGCAGCGACCACTTGGCCGGGGTTTCCTTGTAGCTGCTGTCGCTGTGCCACAGCATGTTGCCCAGCCCGAACAGCCGCTTGCGGTCGTCCCGCGCCATGATCCGGTCGCCCGGCGCCAGGTTGGAGATATCGACCAGCGCCGG
>CAIMOR010000463.1 GCA_903843125.1 uncultured Rhodospirillales bacterium | reverse complement strand
GCGAGGGCCGCTTCCAGGCCGGGCACGGGCCGGGTCAGGCCGGCGGCGTGCAGGTGGTGCAGCAGCGCGCCGAACAGCGCGACATCCTCGCCCGGGGCGATGGCCAGGTGCAGGTCGGCGGCGTCGCAGCTGGCGGTGCGGCGGGGGTCCACCACCACCACGCGGAGCGCGGGGCGCGCGGCGCGGGCGGCGACCAGGCGCTGGAACAGCACCGGGTGGCACCAGGCCAGGTTGCTGCCGACCAGCACGACGAGGTCGGCCTGCTCCAGGTCCTCGTACACCCCGGGGACCAGGTCCTCGCCGAAGCTGCGCTTGTGGCCGGCGACGGCGCTGGCCATGCAGAGCCGCGAGTTGCTGTCGATGTTCGCGGTGCCCAGCACGGCCTTGGCGAATTTGTTGGCGGCGAAGTAGTCCTCGGTCAGCAGTTGGCCGCTGACGTAAAGCGCGGTGCTGTCCGGGCCGCCCGCGGCCAGGGCGCGGCGGAAGCCCTCGGCCACCGCGTCCAGCGCGGCGTCCCAGCTGGCGCGCTTGCCATCCACTTCCGGGTGCAGCAGGCGGCCGGGTTGGTCCAGCGTCTCGCCGAGCGCGGTGCCCTTGCTGCACAGGCGGCCGAGATTGGCGGGGTGCGCCGGGTCGCCCGCGACGGTGCCGCGGGCATCCACCAGCACGCCGCAGCCGACGCCGCAATAGGGGCAGGTCGTGCGGACCGCGGGCGCCCCGAGGCTGCGCGTGCTGCTCACGCCGCGGCGTCCATGAAGCTGCTGCCCAGCACCAGCTCGGCGCGGCTGGCCACCGGGCGCTGCTCGGCGATCAGGCGCATGTAGTAGCCGGCATCGGCGGTGTCGCCGTACAGCACGGCGCCGACCAGGCGGCCGTCGCGCAGGAACAGCCGGCGGTATTCCTCGGCGCCCTCGTCGCGCAGGATGATGGCCTCGGCGGTCTCGGCGCTGATCTCCCCGGCCGACCAGACCGCGGTGCCGGAGACCTTCAGCGCGGCCTGTTCCGGCAGCGGCTGCCAGCACGCGGCGGCGCCGGCCAGGGTGGCCACGGCAACCTCGGCCTGTTCCAGCGCCGGCTTCACCAGGCCGATCAGCCGGCCGTTGTGCTCGGTGCATTCGCCGACCGCATGGATCGCGGCGTCGGAGCTGCGCATCGCGTCATCCACGACGATGCCGCGGGCGATGGCGAGGCCGGCCGCGCGCGCCAGCGCCACGTTGGGGCGGATGCCGACGGACAACACGACCAGGCTTGCCGGCAGCAGCCGGCCATCGTCCAGGCGCACGCCCTGGACATGGCGTTCGCCCTCCAGCGCCACGGTGGCCGCGGGCATGACGAAGCGGATGCCGCGCCGCGCCAGCCGCCGGGTCAGCAGCGCACCGGCCTCGGCGTCCAGCTGGCGGTCCATCGGCCAGCCCATGGCGTGGACCACGCTCACCTTCATGCCGCGCGCGGCCAGCCCGGTGGCGGCTTCCAGCCCCAGCAGGCCGCCGCCGATGACCACGGCATGGCCGCCCTCGTCCGCCAGGCGCAGCATGGCGCGCACATCGGCCAGGTCGCGATAGGCCAGCACGCCGGGCAGCGTGGCGCCGGGCAGCGGCAACCGCACCGCGGTGGAGCCGGTGGCCAGCACCAGGCGGTCGTACGGAATGCGCTCGCCCTTGGCGGTCTCCAGCGTGCGCGCGGCGCGGTCGATGCCGGCCACCGCGACGCCGGCGCGGAAGTTGATGCCGAGCGTCGCCAGCTCGGCGATGGGATGGGTGATGAGGTCGGCGACCTCGGCCTCTCCGGCGAGCAGGCGCGACAGCGCCACGCGGTCGTAGGGCAGCGCGAGTTCGGCGCTGAGCAGCGTCACCTCGGCACCCGGCACGCGCTGCGCCGCGCCCACCGCGCAGCGCGTGCCGGCCGGGCCGGCGCCGACGACGACCAGCTTCATGCTAGGCCGCCTGCAGCGCCGGGTTGGCGTGGCGGGAATGCAGGAACTCCAGCACCGCCGTGCGGGCGGCGACGAAGCGCGGGTGCGCCGCCAGCTTGAGCCGGTCGCGCGGGCGTTCCAGCTCCACGGTCAGGATCTCGCCCACCGTCGCGTTCGGCCCGTTGGTCAGCATGACGATGCGGTCGGACAGCAGCACCGCCTCGTCCACGTCATGCGTGATCATGATGACCGTGGTCTTCAGCCGGGCGTGGATCTCCATCACCTGGTCCTGCAGGTGGGCGCGGGTCAGCGCGTCCAGCGCGCCGAAGGGCTCGTCCAGCAGCAGCACCTTGGGGCGCATGGCCAGCGCCCGGGCAATGCCGATGCGCTGCTTCATGCCGCCGCTGATCTCGTTCGGCCGCTTGTCCTTGGCCGCGGTCATGTGGACCAGGGCCAGGTTCTCCAGCACCCAGTCGTGGCGCTGGGCCTTGTTCATGGTCTTGGCCAGGGTCTGGTCCACCGCCAGGGCGACGTTCTCGTAGCAGGTCAGCCAGGGCAGCAGGCTGTGGTTCTGGAACACCACGGCGCGGTCCGGGCCGGGGCCGCTGATCTCACGCCCCTCCAGCAGCACGCCGCCGGCGGTGGCGGGCAGCAGCCCGGCCACCACGTTCAGCAGGGTCGATTTGCCGCAGCCGCTGTGGCCGATGACGGCGACGTATTCGCCGCGCTCGATCTTGAGATCGACGTCGCGCAGCACCGGCAGCGGCGACTTCGGGAAGGCGATGGAGAGCTTGGTGATGTCGAGGAAGCTTGCCATGTCCGTCTCTCCTCAGCTTGCCTGGGTGCCGCGGGTGGCGATGCGGCCGGCCAGGGCCACGACCTTGTCCAGCATGAAGCCGACCAGGCCGACATAGACCAGCGCCACAATGATGTCGGACAGGTTGGAGCTGTTCCACGCGTCCCAGATGAAGAAGCCGATGCCGACGCCGCCGATCAGCATCTCGGCCGCGATGATGGCGAGCCAGCTGAGGCCGATGCCGATCTTGAGGCCGGTGAAGATGTAGGGCGCGGCCGCCGGCAGCACGATCTTCCAGAAGAACATCGGGCCGCGCAGCCGGATGACGGCGGCGACGTTGCGGTAGTCCTGCGGCACGTTCAGCACGCCGACCGCGGTGTTGATGATGATCGGCCAGATCGCGGTGATGAAGATCACGAAGATCGCGCTGGGCTGCGCTTCACGGAAGGCGGCCAGCGACAGCGGCAGCCAGGCCAGCGGCGGCACCGTGCGCAGCACCTGGAAGATCGGGTCCAGGCCGCGCATGAAGAACGGCGAGGAGCCGATCAGCATGCCCAGGCCCACGCCGGCCACGGCGGAGAGCGTGAAGCCCAGCGCCACGCGCTGCAGGCTGGCCAGCAGGTGCCAGAACAGCCCCTTGTCCAGCCCGCCATGGTCGAAGAAGGGGTCCACGATCAGGTCGTGCGCGTCCACCCAGACCTTGGAGGGCGGCGGCAGCGTCGCGTTCGGGCCGCTGGCCAGGTATTCCCAGCCGAGGCCGAGCAGCGCCAGCACGATCAACGGCGGCACCACCTGGGCGATGACGGGCACGATGCGCGAGGGCTTCGGCAGCGCCGCCAGCGCCGGGCGGGAGACGACGGCGGGGGCCGCCGCCGGCTTGGTGGAAACGGCGTTCATGCTCAGGCCCCCGCGAGCTTCTTGATGGATTGCGAGGCCAGCCAGGCGGCCGGGTTGGCGGGGTCGAAGACCTTGCCGTCGAAGAAGGTCTCGGTGCCACGGCTGGTGCCGCTGGGCGTGTCGCCGGGCTTGACGCCCGCGCGTTCGGCGGCGGCGCGCCAGATGGCTTCCTTGTTGACCTCGCCGATCAGCTTGGCCGTGTCGGTATCCTGCGGCAGCACGCCCCAGCGGATGTCCTCGGTCAGGAACCAGAGGTCGTGGCTGCGGAACGGGTAGCTGGCATGGTCGCGCCAGAACTTCATCAGCAGCGGGCTGTTCTCCACCTTGCGGCCGTCGCCGTAGTCGAACTGGCCCAGGCTGCGCGGGTGGATATCGGCCACCGGCACGTTGAACCAGGCGCGCTTGCCGATGATGGTGCACATCTCCAGCTTGTTGGCGTCGGCGTCGCACCAGATCTGCGCCTCGATCACCGCGGCGGTCAGCGCCTCGGCGGCCTTCGGGTTGGCGGCCACCCAGTCGCCGCGCATGCCGAGCGACTTCTCCGGATGGTCCTTCCACAGCTCGCCGGTCTCGGCGGCGGTGTAGCCGACATGCTGGTGCACCGCCTGGTCGTTCCACGGCGCGCCGACGCAGAAGGCGTCCATGGTGCCGACCTTGGCGTTGGCCACCATCTGCGGCGGCGGCACCACGATGGTCTGCACCTCGGTATCGGGGTTGATGCCGGCGGCGGCCAGCCAGTAGCGCAGCCACAGGTCGTGGGTGCCGCCGCGGAAGGTCATCGCGACCTTGCTTTCCTGCGTCAGCACGCCCTTCAACGGGCGGGCGTCCACCGTGGCGTGCAGCGCGGCGTGCTTGGCCGCCACCGAGATGCCCTGGCCGTTGAGGTCGAGCCGCGCCAGGATCGCCATCGGCACCGGCTGGCTGTTCTGCGTGACGCGGCCGGTGTGGATCAGGTAGGGCATCGGCGTCAGGATGTGCGCGCCGTCGATGCCGCCGGCGGCGCCGCCCAGCACCAGGTTGTCGCGCGTGGCGCCCCAGCTGGCCTGCTTCACCACCTCCACGTCGGGCATGCCGTGCTTGGCGAACAGGCCCTTTTCCTTGGCGATGATCAGCGGCGCGGCATCGGTCAGCGCGATGTAGCCGAGCACCGCCTTGGTGACCTCCGGCGTGGTGGCGCCCTGGGCGAAGGCACCCCGCGGGGTGGCGGCGCGGGCGGCGGCGAACAGCGCGGCGGTGCCGGCCAGCGCCGTGCGGCGGGTGATGGTCATGGCGTGAAGTGCTCCGGCAGGTCGGCAGGGGGTGGTGGTGGGGCGGGCGGCTCGGCCTCCCGCAGGCGGGTGGCGGCGGCGTGCCACAGATGCTGTTGCCAGGGCGCCAGCGCCGTGGCGTCGGTGACGTAGGCGGGCACGTGGCCCCAATGGCGCATCTGGCGCAGCCACCAGGCGGCCTGTTCCGGCCGCGGCAGCGTGGCGCCGCGGAAGCGCAGCGGGTTGCGCAGCTCGGTGTCCATCGCCCGGCCGTCGAAGGCGGCGGCGATGGTGGCGGCGTCCAGCCCGGGGAAGACCCGCTTGCGCAGGATCCTCACCGCCTCGGCGTGGTTCTCCGGGTCGTCCAGCCAGCGGGCGGCGGCGATGATGGCGGCGGTGGCGGCGGCGGCCGGCTCCGGCTCGCGCTCGACATAGTCAGTGCGCAGCGCCAGCACCTTCTCGGGGTGGTTGGCCCAGATGTCGCCGCTGGCCAGCGCGATGCGGCCGGCACCGAGCGCGGCGGCGTGGCTGCCCCAGGGCTCGCCGGCGCAGAAGCCGTCGATCACGCCGTCCTGCAGCGCCTTGGCCACCAGCGGCGGCGGCACCACCACCAGGCGCAGGTCGCGGTCGGGGTCCAGGCCGCCCTTGGCCAGCCAGTAGCGCAGCAGGTAGTTGTGCGAGGAATACGGGAACACCACCGCCAGCTTCACCTCCGGCGCGCCGCGCCCCTGGCGGCGGCGGATGGCGGCGGCGAAGGCGGTGGCCGAGAGCGGGAAGCGGAAGGCGCCGACCTCCTCGGCCAGTTCCCTGGAGATGGTGATGGTGTTGCCGTTGGCGGCCAGCCCGGCGGCCACGGTGACATCGGCCCGCACGCCATCCAGCCCGGCGGCCAGCGCGATGGGCATGGGGCCGAGCAGGTGGGCGGCGTCCAGCGCGCCGAAGGCCAGCTTGTCGCGCAGCGCCGCCCAGCCGTGCTCGGCCGAGAGCGAGACGCGCAGGCCAACGCCGTCGAACAGGCCGATGGCCTCCGCCACCAGCAGCGGCGCGGCGTCGGTCAGCGGCACGAAGCCGAGGCGCAGCGTGCGCAGGCCGGGCCCGGCGCGGCGCGTCGACGAATGGGTGGGGACCGAGGTGTGGGCGTTCACGCGCGGCTCCTGCGGTCGTGAGACCGGGGCTGCGGGCCGCCCTTGGACCGCGGGTGAAACTGCGCCGTGCCGTGCGGGCCCCTTCGTTGAAGTCCGCGGCGCGGGTGCAATGCAGCAGAAAGCGCCGGACGGGATCAAGCCGGATTCTGCGCGCTGCGCGAGCAAAATTGACGAACCATCCGTAAATCGGCGCTACTTTGCGCTGCTCGCCTCTTTTCCGTGCAGAACCTCGGCGGCGACCTGCGCCAGCTTGCGGCCCTGGTCCATCGCCATGCGGCGCAGGCGCTTGTAGGCCTCGGGCTCGGTCAGCTTGTGCCGCACCATCAGCGCCTGCTTGGCCTGGTCTATCGCCAGCTTGTCCGCCAGGGTCTGCCGCGCCTCCGCCAGTTCGCGGGTCAGCGCCTGGTGGGCGCGCCAGCGGCGGATCGCCACCTCGATCACCGGGCGCACGCGGGATGGCGCCAGGCCCTCGACCACATAGGCGGCGACGCCGGCCTCCAGCGCCGCCTCGATCTGGTCGGGGTCGCCCTTCTCGGCGAACAGCACCACCGGGCGCGGCTCGTCCCGGTGCAGCGCGCGCATGCCCTCCAGCGCGTCGCGGGACGGGTCGTCCAGGTCGCAGACGATCACCTCGGCACCGCAGTCGCGCACCAGCGTGGTCAGCCCGGTCACGTCGACGGCCGTGGCCACCACCTGGCAGCCAGCGGCTTCCAACCCCGCCTGGACGGCGGCGGCTCGTTCCGGGTCATTGTCTACGAGCAGAACGCGCAGGGTTCGGGTCTCCTGCGCCCTGGCTATCAAGAACCATGCCGCGTCAGGTGGCGGCGGGTGGCCCTTGTCCTCAAGGCTTCAGAACCAAGCTGAGGGCAGCCCTGTTAGCATGGGCGGCGCAGGACGGGATTCGCAGGTGGCCACCAAACTGAAACGCAACGCCACGCTGCTGCTGGCGCTGCTGGCGATGCTGCCCGGCTGCGCCGCGCTGTTCCCCGGCCAGGTCGGCACCGACCAGCGCCTGGCCGCGCTGCCGCGCCAGGTGCCGGGGCTGGGGCGGCCGGTGACGATCCGCTGGAACCAATACCTGGTGCCCTGGATCGAGGCCGAGAGCGACACCGACCTGGCCTATGCGCTGGGCATCGTCCACGGCCACCTCCGCGGCGCGCAGATCGAGATCATGCGCAAGATCGCCCGCGGCCGGCTGGCCGAGATGGCCGGGCCGGTGGCGACCGATATCGACCACGCGCTGCGGATCCTGGACTTTGGCAGGTCCGGCCCGGCCGTGGAAGCCGCCTGGCCGGCGGAGACGCGCGCCTTCGTCACCGCCTTCCTGGCCGGGCTGAACCAGGTGGTGATGCACGGGCCACGCCCGCCCGAGGCCGCGCTGCTGGGGCTGGAACGCGAGCCGATCTCGGCCCAGGACATGCTGGCGGTGGGGCGGGTGGCCGGCACCGACATCAACTGGGTGGTGCTGTTCGGCCTGCTGGCGGAACGCGGCACGCCCGGCTACGCCGCCCGCTGGCAGCGGCTGCGGGAGGCCGGGGCCGGGGTGGGCACCGGGGCGGACGGCGCGCTGGCGGCGATCCTGACCGGCAACAGCCGCGCCGGCAGCAACGCCGTGGCGGTGGCGGCCAGCCACAGCACCACCGGCGGCGCGCTGCTGGCCAGCGACCCGCACCTGGCGCTGAACCTGCCGAACCTGTGGCTGATGGTGGGCATGCGCAGCCCGTCCTACGACATTGTCGGCATGATGGTGCCGGGGCTGCCGGTGATGGGGTTCGGCCGCAACCGGCATGTCGCCTGGGGCGGCACCAACCTGCGCTCGGCGGCGTCGGACGTGTTCGACATCTCGGCACTGCCGCCGGAGCAGCTGACCACGCGGACCGAGGTGATCCGCCAGCGGCTGTGGTTCAACGCCGAACGCCAGGTGCGGGACAGCCCGTTCGGCCCGGTGGTCTCGGACGTGCCGATCCTGAAGACGCGGCCGGGCGACGTGCTGGCGCTGCGCTGGGTCGGGCATGAGGACACCGACGAGATCACCGCGCTGCTGCGCGCCGCGAAGGCCCGGGATGGCGGCGAGTTCCGCGCGGCGTTCGACGGCTTCGGGGTTTCGCCGCAGAACTTCCTGTGGGCCGATGCCGGCGGGCATATCGGCCGGATCACGGCGACGGTGCTGCCGCGGCGCGAGGGCTTTCCGCCGGCCGACCCGGTGCTGCCGACCAGCGCCGCCGCGGCGTGGGACCGGCTGTGGAACTGGCGCGACCTGCCGCAGCTGACCGACCCGGCCGATGGCGTGCTGGCCAGCGCCAACGAGAACCCGCGGCTGTGGGCGCCGGATGCGCCGCCGGTGGGCTACGTGTTCTCGGATGGCGACCGGGTGGCACGGCTGCGGGCGCTGCTGCTGGCCCGGCCGCGGCTTGCGCCGGCCGACCTGGCGGCGCTGCAGGTGGACACCACGGCGCCCAAGGCGGCGCTGCTGGCGGCCG
>CAIMOR010000462.1 GCA_903843125.1 uncultured Rhodospirillales bacterium | reverse complement strand
GCAGGCCGAGCACCTGCCGTTCTGGTGCGACATGCACGGCCAATCGGACGAGACCATCGGCACCAACAGCGCCCGCCGCCTGGCCGAATATGCCCGCGACCTCGCCGGCATCGACGCGATGTGCCACCAGGGCAACGACTTCCAGATCACCGCCGGCTTCTGGCAGGACCTCAATGCCATGACGGCCGAGTTCACCCAACCCGGCCGCTTCGTGTTCTTCCCGGGCTGGGAATGGTCCGGCAACACTGCGCTCGGCGGCGACCGCAACGTGGTGCTGAAGGGCGAGGGCGGCACGCTGCACCGGAGCTGCCACGCCCTGGTGGAGGACCTGTCGGACGCCGCGACCGACGCGTTGGACGTCAAGGCGCTGCACGCCACGCTGAACGCCGAGGGCGGTGCCATCTGCCTGCCGCATGTCGGTGGCCGCTACGCCAACCTGCTCTACGCCCATGACAAGGCGCTGGAGCGCAGCGTGGAGGTCCACAGCGACTGGGGCACCTTCGACTGGATTTTGGAGGACGCCTTCGCCGCCGGTGGCCGCGTCGGCATCGCCGCGAATTCGGATGGCCACAAGGGCCGCCAGGGCGCCTCCCACCCCGGCGCCAGCCTGTTCGGCGCCTATGGCGGGCTGACCTGCTACCTGGCCAAGGACCTGTCGCGCGACGCGATCTGGGACGCCATGCTCTGGCGCCGGCAATACGCCGCCACCGGCGCCGTCCGCGCCCACCTCAATGCCGGCGTCACGCTGCACCATCCCGCCAGCCTGCACCGCGACGACCCCGCGCTCGGCGGCGCCGCGGTCGGCCAGGTCAGCGCCGCCGGGCTCGGCGCCATCCTCAGCGACGTCACCGACGACAGCGCCGAATTCAGCTTCGAGCTCGCCGCCGGCAGCCCGATCGAGCGCATCGACATCCGCAACCGCCGCGAGTTGCTGGAAACCTGGCGCCCCTTCGCCACCGCCGAACTCGGCCGCCGCATCCGCGTATTATGGGAAGGCAGCGAATACCGCGGCCGCGGGCGTGAAACCCTATGGTCCGGCGAGCTCCGCCTGGATGGCAACACCTGGTCCGGTGCCACGCCGGTCAACCGCTTCAACCTGGACCGCAAGTTCCAGCCCCGGCCGGATGGCCTGGCATTCGACGGCGTCACCACCGGCGGCTTCATGGGCATCGACGCCATGCTGGAGGACGCCAGCGCCGGTACGCTGGAGATCGCCACCAACCTGATCACCGCCAGCCTGCCCATCGCCGAGATCGGCCTGGAAGACCGCTGCTTCGAGGCCGGTGGCCTCGGCCGCCGCATCCGCGCCTTCCGCCTGCCGGACCGCAACCCGCACCTCGCCATCCGCCAGACCCGTCGTGTGGCGCTTCGCCATGGCGAGGACAATGCGCTCTACATCCGCGCTACGCTGGAGGACGGCAACGTGCTCTGGTCCAGCCCGATCTACCTGATACGAAAATAGGGACCGGAAACGTCGCACCGCAAAGGATACCGAGCATGCGACGCAGACAGCTGCTTCTCGCCACACCAGCGCTGCTGGCGGCCCGGCAGGCCCGTGCCGACTGGGCGCCTGCCCACGCCGTCAACCTCATCGTGCCGCTGGCTCCCGGCAGCACGGCGGACATGCTGGCCCGCACCATGGCGGAAACCTGGTCGCCGCGGCTCGGCCAGCCGGTCACGGTGGACAATCGCCCGGCCGGCGGTGGCGTCGTCGCCACCGAGGCGCTGAAGAACGCCGCGCCGGACGGCACCACCCTCGGCCTGGTCAGCCAGGGCACGCTGGTGTTCAACCACTTCCTCTACCGCCAGCAGCGCTACGACCCAGTGGCCGACTTCGCGCTGGTGGCGCCCTTCGCCACCGTCACCAACGCCATGGTGGTCAGCAAGCACAGCGCCTTCCACAGCCCGGCCGATATCGTCGCCGCGGCCAGGGCGCGGCCCGGTACCGTCACCTTCTCCTCCGGCGGCAACGGCACCTCCCACCACATTTCCATGGCCCTGTTCGCCCAGCTGACCGGCACCGAACTGGTCCATGTGCCCTACCGCGGCGCCCCGGCCGGCATCACCGCCGCCATGACCAACGAGGTCGGCGTCGGCTGCTACAACATCCCGACCGTGCTCGAACAGGTCCGCGCCGGCGAACTCCGCGCGCTCGCGGTCACCAGTGCCGGCCGCAGCGAGTTCCTGCCGGAAACCCCCAGCCTGCAGGAACTCGGCTTCAGCGGCTATGAGCTGACCACCTGGATGGGCCTGGCCGCCCCAGCCCGGACGCCCGAGCCCATCCTTCGCCGCATGGCGGCCGAAACCAACCTTGCGTTGGACGACGCGCCCACCTGGGCCCGCCTGGTGCGCCAGGGATTCGAGCCGATGCCGCGCCTGGACCCCGCCGGCTTCCGCGCGCTGCTGCAGGCCGAACTGGCCAAATGGGGGCCGATCATCCGCGCCGCCGGCGCAAACCTGGATTGAACCTGGCCGCCCGCCGCGCTCGCCCCTGGCGGGATCGGGGAAAAACCCCACCTATGCCCTGCCGGCAACCTTGCGCCGGCGACGAAGGGGTTGTGCATGCGTTTTGGCCGCCTGGTGGCGCCTTGGCTGGGATTGTGGCTTACCGGCTGCGCCATGGTGGATTTCAGCCGGCCCGGCACGCCGCAAGGCCGGCTTGCGCCGCTTGAGAGCTACTTCGCCGAATTCTGCGCGGTGTCGCAGATCCTGCAGAAGCCAGGCTCCCTCGCGCAGATACGCGGCGACATCGGCGGCCATTCGGTGTTCTTCCTGCATGGCGCCTGCCGTGCCGGCCCGCACGGCCAAGCCCGCATCCAACTGTGTGACGAACCCGGCGCCGAACCCGCTGACGGCGTCGGACTCAGCATGAACGCGCATTTCGCCAGCACGAAATGGGTGGCGACGCCGGGTCGCGACTTCTTCCTGAACGGCAACCTGCCGGCGGGCGCCCCGCTGACCCGCGCCGGCCATGCCGCCGTCATGGCGGAAGCCAAGCGGCTGCGGCTTTATGAAGGCGTCACCTTCCATCCGGAAGTCTTCGCCGACATGCCTGCCGGCATCAGCCGGGAGGATTGGATCCAGGAAATCTCGGTCGCCACCGACTATGGCATCAGCCTCGGCCGCGGCCGGTTCTGCGCCACGGTGCCGGTCAACCGCGCGCAGATGAGCGCCATGGTGCAGTTCCTCAACGACGAGAATGCGCCCTATCGCGACGGCGGCGCGACCTTCCGGTGGAACCTGTTCAAGGACAACTGCATCCACCTGGCCCACAACGCGCTGGCCGCCGCCGGTCTGTGGCGCGAATGGCCCACCAACCGGCCCTTCCTGGTCTCGGTGCTGGACTTTCCGGTGCCGCGCAACGAGTTCGTGAACCTGATGCAGCGCGTCGGCGACGCCGGCCTGCTCGACCCCTTCGAGATCGACGCCGACCCCGCCGCCCGCCGTGCCCTGCTGGAGTTCAACCAGTTGCCGCTCCGCGCCGGCGGCCTGATGACCAGCCGACCGCCGCAAACCCCGAACGAGGTCTATGAGACCGACCTGAAGCTGATCTTCTACGACGCCGACTTCATCGGCCCCTACCAGGGCTGGTTCGACGCCATCCAGGCCGACCCGACGCAGTACGACCCGCGCCGCAACCTGGCCTGGGCCATCGCGCAGCAGCGGCTGGCGCTGGCCCGCCGCCATCCGCTGGCCTGGTGGCTGGCGCAGCCCGGCATTGCCGACCGTGAGCGCTTTGCCACCACCTACCACCGCTTCTATGCCCTGCTGGAACGCGAGATCGCCGCCGCAGAACCGATGCTGGCCACCACCGACGTCGCCGCCGCGCCCTGACCCCTTCCAGCTTGGCCCGGCATCGCGGATAACCATGACGGACCGCGCGAAGGGAACCCGCGATGCTTACCCTCTACGGCGTGCTGCGCAGCCGTGCCTCGCGCAATGCCTGGCTGGGCTATGAACTCGGCCTGCCGATGCAGCGCATTCCGGTCATCCAGGCCTATCGCCTGGCCGATCCGGATGCCGCCGACGCGCCGCTGCACACCCGCTCCCCGGCCTTCCGAGCAGTGAACCCGAACGGCCACATCCCCAGCCTGGTGGATGGCGAGTTGGTGCTGCACGAAAGCCTGGCCATCAACCTCTACCTCGCCCGGCAATACGGCGGCACGCTCGGCCCGGCCAGCGCCGCCGAGGACGGGTTGTTCGGCATGTGGGCGCTCTGGGCCGCCACCGAGGCCGAGCCGCACGCCATCCAGGTATTGTACCACCGCGTCGGCAAGCCGCCCGCCGAGCGCGATCCGGCCGTGGCCGAAGCCGCCATCGCCGCGCTGCATGCCCCCTTCGCGGTACTTGACCAGGCGTTGGCCGCCACCGGCTGGCTGGTCGGTGGCCGCTTCACCGTAGCCGACATCAACACCTCCGAGATCATCCGCTATGCCCTGCCGGCGCCGGAGCTTTTCGCCGGCCTGCCGGCGTTGCGCGCCTGGCTCGCCGCATGCCACGCCCGCCCGGCGTTCCAGCGCATGATGGCGGAGCGCGAGCAGGAGCCGGCCTGAGCCGCCGACGGTAGGACCCCTGCGCGAATCCTCCGCCGGCCAGGTCGAACGCCGAGGCCCGCTCGCCATGGCCCCGGCACGCCCGGCGGCGGCGCCCCGACCAGAAGCCCGGAACATCCCGCGTGCTCGTACTCGCCACCTGCACGGCGCATGCCGGCGTCCGGCATCAGGTCCAGACACAGGCGTTGGAACAGAATATGTTGCGTACGGCGGCGCGGCGGATTGACTGGCGCGCCCTGGCCTACGTAATAGTAATGGGCCGGGTGCGCCGCATCACCCGCATCTGCCGTCCCGGAACGTGCCATCATGACCGCCCTGCAGCCCCAGCGAATGCCAGCCGCCCGGCTTGAGGAGAGCAGCATGTCCGACGCCAGCACCACCGAAGACAACACCCAGATCCGCAAGATCAAGTCCGAGAATGAACTCGACCAGATCGACGACAGCATCCTGGATCAGGTTTCCGGCGGCAGGAAGACCACCAACGACAAAGCCGAGCAGGTCGAGTACCAGCCCATCGTGCCGGCTTTCGACCCCACCAGCATCTTCGAATAGGCCAACTCGCCAAGCGACGCCCCATGCCCTGGGGCTCAACCTGCGGTTGCCGACCCCGCCGACGACCAGGCCAGACAGGTGCCCGATGCCGCGGATAGCCACGCCCCGCACCGGCTGCCGGCCATGACCGCGGCCGGCCCGCTGCTGACCCCGCATCAGCACGCCCATCTGCTGCCGCGGGCACCGGTGAACGAAGCCGAGGTCGATGCCCTGGTCGCCGCCATGCGCCGGCTCGGCAGCCGCCAGGTTGCCCGGGCCGAGGCCGGCACCGGTTCCACCAACTGGCGCGACTGGCACCCGCTGACCCTGCGGCTGATGCTGCGCTTCGCCCGCGTGCTGGACCTGTGGTCGGACCCGCGGGTGGCCCACCTGAACGACAAGGTGGCCTTCGTCGGCGTCATGCGCGGCCTTGGCTACAACGCGCCGGAGACCATCCATGTCCCGGCGGCGCCGTTCGACCCGCTGGCGCTGCGCGAGAAGCTGCTGAAGCTGGGTACCGGCGCCTGGCTGCTGAAGCCGAAGGACGGCTCCAAGGGCAAGGGGCTGCTGCGCACCACCAAGGTGGAGGAGGTGCTGGAGCACCTGCTGTTCACGCCGCAGGACTACCTGGTGCAGCGCAGCCTGCCGATCGTGCGGGACTTCCGCTACATGGTCTACACCGACCTGGCCGGGCGGCAGTGGCGCAGCGTCTACGACAAGCGCTGCCCGTTCTTCGTCTCGGATGGCCGGCCGTTGTACCTGCAGGTCATGGACCGCAAGGCGGAGCTCGGGCCAAGCGGCCTGGCCGCGCTGCGTGACCGCTACCGCCACCGCAGCTTCGAGGCGGTGCCCGCCGGCGACAAGCTGTTCGTGGCGCTCAGCGGCAACATGGCCCAGGGCGCCGAATACGTCGAGTTGACCCCGACCGAGACCACCAACCTGGATCGCTTCATGACGCGGGTGCGGGCCGAGATGGCCGCGCAATGCGGGCGCGAGTTCAGTTTCTTCTGCGTCGACCTGGGCGCCACGGAGATGGACCTGCTGGCGCGGCCGTACGACTACCAGGCGCTGCGGCGGCAACTCGTGTTCTTCGAGTATCAGTTCTTCGCCAATGTCGTGATAGACAGCGGCGCGATGGACCCGCAGGAGTTCTATCACCGCATGAAGGCGATGTACGTGCGGGATGCCCTGGCCCGCACCGCCGGCCGCTAGAGCAATACCCGTTCCGGTGGAATTATCAGAACGGATATTGCTCTGATTTCAATCAGTTATAGGGCACGAAATGCGCCCGACAGGGTGCGCGGTGCTCCAGCATGCCGGGCGCCCCTGCATGAGCGCCCCCGCCGAGGCCCCCGGCCTCTACCGCCCGACCGCGCTCGACAAGCTGGCTTCACCGGAGCAACTCGACGAGTTCGTCACCGTCGCCAACGTGCAGGGCTGGCTGGTCGCCCTCGGCCTCGGCATCGTGCTGGCCGCCTTCCTGGCCGGGGGCTTCTTCGGATCCATCCTGACCCAGGACGAGGCCGAGCTGAAGCTGAAGAACGCCGAGGCCGCGGCCGAGGAACGGCGCGCCGAGCTCGCGCGCCGCATGGCCGACATCGCCGAGCAGGACAGCGCGATGGCCACCAATACCGAGGGGCGCCGCCGCGCCCATGGCAAGGTCATCACGCTGACCCGAGAGCGCCTGGCCCGCCTGATGGTGCAGTTGCGCGGCCGTGAGGGGTTGCGGTCATCATCGCCCATCGGCTCTCCACCATCAAACGCGTCGACCGCGTGCTGGTGCTTGACCGAGGCCGCCTCGTGCAGGAAGGCAGCGTCAGCGAATTATCCAAAAGGCCGGGCCTGTTCCAGAACCTGGCCCGCCGCCGAATGGCCTGAGGGGACATCCATGCGCAAGGTACTCTACATGCTCGCCCAGTTGGACGACCTGGACGTGCAGTGGCTGTCCCGCGTCGGCAGCAAGCGCCGCGTCGCCCCCGGCGAGGCGATCATCCGCCAGGACGAGCGCAGCCCCTACCTGTTCATCCTGATCGAGGGCAACCTGGCCGTGGAGGTCGCCGGCATCGGCCGCGTCGCCTTGCTGCAGCAGGGGGAAATGCTGGGCGAGATGAGCTTCGTCGACAGCGCGCCGCCCTCCGCCACCGTGCTGGCCGAAGGTCCGGCCCTGGTGCTGGAGGTGCCGAAGGACGCGCTGAACGAGAAGATCGCCGAGGATGCCGGCTTCGGCATGCGCTTCTACCGCGCCATCGCGCTGTTCCTGGCGGACCGCCTGCGCACCGCGCAGCAGCGCAAGGCCAGTGGCGGCAAGGTCACGCTGCAGGCCGGTGACAAGGCCCAGGCCGACGAGTTGGACGACATGCTGCTCGACACCGTCTCCCTGGCCGGAGACCGCTTCGACCGCCTGCTGCGCACGCTGGCTGAGGCGCGCGGCTGAACCGCAGGTAACGCAACGCGCGGCAGCGCCACCGGCACCAAACGCGCGGCGGCGCCGCGACGGCCACGCTACAGCTCGATCATCATCCCTTCGCGCGCCGCCAGCGTCCCGGGCCGGCGCGCCGCTGCCTGTTGCTCGATCTTCGCCAGGGCCATGTCGTCCCGGCCCGGCTCGTGGTGGAACAGCACCAGGCGCCGCACGCCGGCCACCTCGGCCAGCCGCACGGCGTGCTGCCAGGTCGAATGGCCCCAGCCGAGGTGCGAGGCGAACTCCGCTTCCTCGTAGCTGGCGTCATACACCAGCACGTCGGCGTCCCGCGCCAGGTGCAGCACGTTCGGGTCCAGGTCGCCCGGCTTGTGCTCGGTATCGGTGGCATAGGCCACCACCTTGTCCTGCCACTCCACCCGGTAGCCGGTGCAGCCGCCAGGGTGGCGCAACGCCGCCGTGGTCACCCTCAACCCAGGCTGCACCTGCAGCACGCTGCCCTGGCGGAACTCCTCGAAGCGCAGCTCGGCACGGAACATCCGCCGCAGGTCCGGCATCAGCGGCGCGCTCCAGCTGCGGTCCAGCGCCGCCTCCAGCCCGCCGCGACCGAGATGGCCCCCCCAGATCCGCAGCCTGGTGCCGTTCTGGTAGATCGGCGCGAAGAACGGCAGGCCGGCGATGTGGTCCAGGTGGGAGTGGCTGAGCAGCAGGTCGACGCTCACGGGGCCGCCGCCAGCCACCAGCGCGTCGCCCAGGCCGCGCGCGCCGGTGCCGGCGTCCAGCATCAGCAGATGCGGGCCGCAGCAGAGTTCAACGCAACAGGTATTGCCTCCGAAGATCTGGGTTCCGGCACCGGGTGACGGCAAGCTGCCGCGGACACCCCAGAAACGCAGGCGCATCGCCCCCGCGGTGCCGTCCTGCATCAGCCGCCGGAGACGCCGGCCACGCCGGTCGGCGCAACGGCCGCCGGCTGGCTCGCGGTCGGTGCCGCCGGGATGGCCGCGGCGGCCGGACGGTCACGCCTGATGCCACGGGTCGCCCCGCCCACCCGGCTGCCGGGCGCGCCGCGCAGGCGCTTCATCAGGTCGTCAGCGCCGGCATCGGACTGGGCGCGGGCAACCGCGGGAACCAAGCCAGCAGCGCCGAACAGGGCGGTGGCCAGGAATCGACGGGTGGACAGCATGGCGCGAACTCCCTGCGTCAGGGTTGAGAAGAAGGCACCGTATCATTTCTCCTGCATGACCACCAGCACGCCAGTTTCGCCCGCCGCCAACCGCCCAACATGGAACGCCACCAGCGCGTCAGCGGGAAATTCCCGCTGCAGCGCGGCAAACATCTCGACAACCCCCGGTTTCGCCTCGGCCAGCGCAGCATAGGCCGCGGCGTAGCCCGCCAGCAGCGCCGGCGGGTCGCTGGCGGCCACCGGCGCCAGCATGGGCATGGCGTTCTTGCGCCCCTTCACGATCACGTCACCAATCGGCCGGAACGCCAGCCGCCGGCATTGCGCCGCGGTTTCGCCGGTTACCGCGACGCGGGTGCCCAGGTATTTGTTCAGCCCCTCGACCCGGGACGCGGTGTTCAGCGTATCGCCCAGCGCGCCGTACTTCAGCTTGCCGCGGGTGCCGATATTGCCCACCAGCGCCATGCCGGTATGCACGCCAATCCGCGTATGCCCCCACTTGATCCCGCGCAGCGCGAGATCGGCGTTGAACGCCTGGGCCGCATCATCCATCGCCAGCGCCGCCGCCACGGCGCGGTCGGCATGGTCCGGCTGGTGCATCGGCGCGCCGAACAGCACCAGCAGCCCATCGCCGATGAAATCGTTCACCAGCCCGCCATGGGAAACGACCGCATCGGTCAGCACGCCGAAATACTCGCCCAGCAGGCCGGCCACGGTCGCCGCGTCCATCGTTTCCGCCGTGGTGGTGAAGCCGGCGATATCGGTGAAGATCGCGGTGATCTCGCGGTGTTCGCCGCCGAAGCTCGGCAGTGTGTCGCCCTGCATCATCTGGCTGATGATGCGCGGGTCCAGATAGCTCTCGAAGCTGCGGCGCAGTTGCATCCGTTCCTTGGCGCCCGCGGCGTTCATCATGAAGTTGCAGCCGGCGGCGCTGACCACCCAGGCCAGCGCCACCGGCACCCCCGGCAGCAGCAGCCCGGCGGTGGAAAACCCCAGCGCCGTCGCGCCGCCCACCACGCCGAGCCCGAGCAGCAGACCGGCCAGCACCAGCAGCACGCGGCTGGCCAGGAAGGCCAGCACCGCCCCAGCCATGGCCGCGGCCCAGATCGCCGCATGGTCCACCCAGCGCGGCAGCGGCACCGGGTTGCGCGTCTCGGCTTCGGCGAGGCGAATCAACTGGTCGGCGATCTGCGCGTGCAGCGCAATCCCGATCAGCGGTCCCTCACCGCCCCAGCCGGTGCTGAACGGCGTGGCGAAGTTGTCCTTGATCGACAGCGCCGCGGTGCCCACCAGCACGATACGCCCGCGCAGCGTCTCCGCCAGTTCAGGCTTGTCCAGTATGTCGGCGAAGCTGATCTCGCGGAACCGCCGGTGGCCGCCGCGGAAATCGAACAGCATCTGGTAGCCGGCGGCGTCCACCCGCGCATAGGGGCCATAAGGCTGGTCGATCAGCGGGATGCGTCCGCGCCCGATCGCCAGGTCGTCCTCGTCCGGCCGCAGCCGCTGCCCGGTGTAGCGCTCCGCCAGCGTCACGCCCATGGTGCGCCAGTTGCGCCCGGTGCGCTCGTCGGCCGCCAGCAACAGGGCGCGGCGCACCACGCCGCCGGCATCGGTGACGTTGTCGGCCAGCACCTCGCGGCCGGTCTCGCGCAGCACCGGCGGCGCGGGAATGCCGATGTTCCCGGCATCCGGCAGCTTGAACACCCAGTACAGGTTGTCCTGCTCCCGCTGGATCGCCTGCAGCGCCGCGTTGCCGGGAGGCATCGGCAGGTCGCGGTAGAGGTCAACGCCCACCGCCTTCGGCTCGCCGGTAAAAACCCGCGCCAGCACCGCCGCCAGGTCGGCATCCCGGATCGGGTAGCCGAAGCGGTTGATGTCCGCTTCCGTCGTCACCACCAGCACCACGCGGTCGCTCGGCTCGGTGCCGGCGGTGGCGGTCAGCAGCGTATCGTAAGCCGAAAGCTCCAGCCCCTGCAGCCAGCCGGCCTCCCGCGCCGGCAACAGCACCAGTGCCACCAGGTTGGCGACCATCAGCGCCTTGACCAGCCGCCGCCGCAGCAGGGCCGCCAGCCACTGCCCGGCACGCCGCTGCCTGCTGCCCCCGGCAGGCGTCACCACCTGGCCCGCGCTGCCATCCATGCCGCCGATCCTCGCCACTGCCGCACCAGCATGTAACGGCAGCGGCGCGCAGCCGCAATCAGGGGTTGCTGGTGGCAGGCCCGGACCGCGGCAATCCGCAGCGGCCGCCGCGGCGTCCCGTCTCCGGCCGTCGCTCAGGCGAAGGCAAAGTCGTGCGCCCCGGTGCTGAGCAGCGCGGCGCTGCCGCCGGCCTGCGCCACGCCATCGTAGCTGAGGCCGTCGACATAAAGGTTGCGGTCGGTGTCGGGGCTGTTGTTGTAGGCGTCGTTCAGGAAGGAGACGGTGACCGTATGCGGCCCGGTGGCCCAGTTGCCCTGCAGGGTCAACTGGTCCTCCTGGCCGAAGCCGTGCAACGCCGCCGCGGTCAGCGTGCCGCCCAGCTGCGTGCTGTCCACCTTCACCGTGTACTGCGCGCTGCCCTGCCAGGCATCCTGGCTCAGCTGCAGCACCAGGCTGTGCGGCCCGCTGCCAAGCGTGGTGCTGGTGCCGCCGCCGCTGAACGTCACCGCCTGCGGCCCGGCCGAAAGCAGTGGCTTCGCCGCGCCGGGCAGCGCCACGCCGTCGTAGCTGGCGCCGTCGACGTACAGGTTGCGGTCGGTGCTCGGCGTGCCGTCGTACAGGTCGTTCAGGAAGTTCACGGTCAGCGCATGTGGTCCGGCGCCCCAATCACCCCGCAGCGTAACCACGTCGCTGCTGCCGGAGCCATGCAGCGACGTTGCCGTCTGCGTCCCGCCCATCTGCACGCCGTCCACGCTGAGCGTGTACTGCGCATTGCCCTGGTAGGCGTCCTGGCTGATCCGCAGCGCCAGGGCATGCGGACCGGTGCCGATCACCGTGCCGCTCCCCGCCCCGCCGCCCGTGCCGCCGCCCGAACCACCGGCGATGCTGAAGCCGAAGGGCTGCGTTCCCGCCGAGAGCAGCGCCGCAGTGCCACCCGCAACCGCCGTGCCGTCGGCGGTGATGCCATCCACGTACAGGTTGCGATCGGTCGCCGGCGTGCCGCCATAGGCATCGTTCAGGAAGCTGATGGCGACCACATGCGCGCCGGCGGCCCAGTCACCCTTGACCGTCACACTGTCGTCCTGGCCGCTGCCGTGCAAGGCGGCAGCGGTTTGCGTGCCGCCCACCTGCACGCCATCGACGCTGACGGTGTACTGCGCGCTGCCCTGCCAGGCATCCTGGCTGATGCTCAGGACCAGCGCATGGGCGCCACTGCCCAGCGTCAGGCTCGCCGACGGTGCCGCGCTGCCGCCACTGAAGCCGAAGCCCTGCGCACCGGCCGAGAGCAGCGCCGCCGTGCCATTCGCCAGCGCCGCGCCGTCGTAGCTGACGCCATCCACGTAGAGGTTGCGGTCGGTGTCGGGCGTGCCGCCATAGGCGTCGTTCAGGAAGGTCACCGTCACCGTGTGGGTGCCGGCCCCCCAGTCGCCGTGCACCGTCACCGTGTCCTCCTGGCCGCTGCCATGCAACGCCACCGCGGATTGCGTGCCACCCTGCTGCACGCCATCCACGCTGACGGTGTACTGCGCCGCGCCCTGGTAGGCGTCCTGGCTGAGCTGCAGCACCAGCGCATGGGCGCCGCTGCCGAGCGAGATGTTCGCCGGCGCCGGCACCTGCGGCGCGCTGCCGGTGAAGCCGAAGCCCTGGCTCACCGGCCCCATCAACGCCGCCGTCGCATTCGCCAGCGCGGCGCCGTCGTAGGTGATGCCATCGACATACAGGTTGCGGTCCGCCGCTGCCGAACCGCCATAGGCGTCATTCAGGAAGGTGACCGTCACGGTGTGGCTGCCGGCGCCCCAGTTGCCGAGCACGGTCACCTGGTCGTCCTGCCCGCTGCCATGCAGCGCCGAGGCGGTCTGCGTCGCACCCACCGCCACGCCATCCACCGCGATGGAATATTGCGCGCTGCCTCGGTAGGCGTCCTGGCTGATGCTCAGCACCAGCGCATGCGCGCCGCTGCCCAACGTCACCGTCGCCGGCGGAAAGCCGCCACCGCTGCCGCCAGCTGGCGCAGCACTGATATCGAGCCGCTCGATCTGCCCCAGCGCGATGTCGGCCGCGTAGATGTAGCCATTCGCCGCCTGCACGAAATCCACCGGCGCATAGCCGCTGGGCGCGCTGTACAGGTATTGCACCTGGGTGCGGTCGTCGACGTTGACCGCGAAGATGTGCCCCTCGGCGAAATCCTCGAAGATCCACTGATTGTCGAAGCTGGCCGGGTAGACCGTGCCGTTGTAGACGACCTCGCTGCCGGTCACCGCCTGCACCTGGAAGCCCGGGTCGGCGCTGTCGTGGGAGAAGCTGCGGAACGGCGCCATCACCTTAACCGTGCCGTTCGCCACCGCGGTGTAGAAGGCCTGCGCCGCCGGCGTGTCCTGGTAGCCCGGCGCCGGACGCGAGACCCCGCCGTCCTGCCCTTCGTAGAACGGCCAGCCGAAATTCGCCCCGGGCCCGCCGTTGTTCAGCTCCTCCCAGCTGTTCCAGCCGGTATCGGTGATCATCAGCTTGCCTTCCTGGTCGAAGGTGATGCTGAAGGGGTTGCGCAATCCGTACTGGAAGACCTTGGCCCGATCGCTGTCCAGCGAGAGCCCGTCGGTGACGAAGGGATTGGTCGCCAGGCCCTGCCCGGTCATCGGGTCGATCCGCAGGATCTTGCCCGAAAGGCTGTCCAGCGACTGCACGTCCACCGTGCGCGGGTCGGCGAAATCGAAGGAGGTGCCATCCCCGGTGGAGACATACAGCGCCCCATCCGGCCCGAACGCCAGCGCGCCCCCGGCATGGGAGGAACTGTCGACCTTCAGGTAGTCCTGCTTGATCCCGTTCACCACCACGGGCGGGGTGGCCGCGGCGCTGTTGATGACGTGGTCCGAGGCAGGCTGCCCGGACTGGCCTGGTTCGGTGAAGTCGAGCCAGCCACCGCCGCTGATATCGTTCAGCGACTGCCCGGCGCCGCCCAGCAGCACCTTCTCGCTGCCCGGCACGATGGTGGTGAAGTTGGTTGCGGCGTCGGCCGTGAACCGCAGCAGTTGCGCATACCGGTTGCCGCCGCCATCCGGCCCGGCATTCGCGGTCAGCCCGGCCCCATCCGGCGGGTCCACCACCACATAGGCGTAGATATACGGGTTGTTGGCGAAGTCCGGATGAAGCGCGATGCTGAGCAGGCCGCGGTCGCCGTAGTCGTTCACCATGCTGCTGATATCCAGCACCGTGCTGTGCTGGCCGGTGTTGATGTCGGTCAGCAGGATCACACCGGACTTTTCCGCGACGTACATCTTGTTGGCGTCGATCGGCGACGGCACCATGCGGATCGGCTGGTCCAGCCCGCTCGCGATCGTCACCGGGTTGACCACGTAGTTCGAGGTCAGCGGCGGCTCCGGCGCCGGCGGCGGGGCCGGTGTCTCATTGTCGAGGATACTGATCCGCGAGGTCCGTGGCGCCCAGAGCGTGCCGTTCGACACGTCGACGATGGAGAACGCGAAGGTCTCGGTCGGCTCGGGGATCGTGTCGTCGTAGATCTGGATCGGGATCGATACCTCGCTGGCGCCATCCGGCATCACCACGGTGCCGAAGCCGCCCTTGAAGTCCAACCCAGCGGTGGCCGTATCCCCGGTGACATTGTAGGTGATGCTAACGTCGCCGCTCAGCGACCCCGTACGCTCGACAGTCTCAACTACCTGACCTGCCGTCTCATCAACCGAGAGTTCGGTATTCTCCACGAATATACTACTGTTCACCGCCATATCTGGATCGCTCCCTGCTTCGCTGAAAATTATCTCGCGAGTCGCAGAGGTGGCAAAGCGACTATTCCGATAAATCGGGAAAACTTGATCGTAAATTCCGGATGTTTGCCGGATTTACGACTAATTTTCCGCCAATTCGCGCAGAGGGCAAAAGACCTCTGCGGTGCTTCCATCAGGATTATCCGAGAAGCTGTTCTATCCGCACCGGCAGGTGCCGCGGCCTGGTTCCGGTGGCGTGAAACACCGCATTGGCCACCGCCGCATTGGTGCCGACATTGCCCAACTCACCGATGCCCTTGATGCCCAGCGGATTGGCTTGGCTATCCCGCTCATCCAGCATGATGACGTCCAGCTGCTGGATGTCCGCGTTCACCGGCACCAGGTATTCCGAGAGGTTGTCGTTCATGTAGCGCGCCGTGCGATGGTCGATCTCGGTCGTCTCGTGCAGCGCCGCTCCGATCCCCCAGATCATCCCGCCGGTCAGTTGGCTGTGTGCCTGGCGCGGGCTGACGATGCGCCCGGCAGCGAAGGCGCCGACCGCGCGCGGCACCCGCACCTCCCGCGTGCGCTCGTGCACGCGCACCTCGACGAAGATGGCACCGAATGCCGCCATCGCCTGCTTGCCGCCCTCAAGTCCCCCTCCCAGCGCGTTGCGGCCCTGATACAGCTTGCCGATCGCCTCCGGCGGCAGGCCTTCGGGAACGTTCTCGGCATAGACCTCGATGGCGCCCTGCTGGCCCTGTGCGCGCCGGGCCCGGATCTCGTCGCAGGCCTTCATCACCACGTTGCACACGCTGGCGGTGGTGTTGCTGCCACCGGCCACCGGCGCTGGCGGCAGGTCGCTGTCGCCCAGTTCCACCGCCACCTTGTCGAGCGACACCCCCAGCCCTTCCGCCGCCGCCAGGCCAATCGCGGTATAGGCGCCGGTGCCGACGTCATGCGCCGCGGTCTGTACCCTGGCGTGGCCGCTCGGCAGCAACGTGACGCGGGCGGTCGCCGCACCGATATGCGTGGGATAGATGCTGGTCGCCATCCCCCAGCCGACCAGCCACTCGCCCTGCCGCATGCTGCGCGGCGCCGGATTGCGCCGCTCCCAGCCGAACGCCTTGGCGCCGGCATCCAGGCATCCCACCAGGTTGCGGCTGCTGTAGGGCAGGCCCTTGATCGGCTCGCGCTGCGTATCGTTGACCCGGCGCAACTCGACCGGGTCCATATTCAGCGCAACGGCCAGCTCGTCCATCGCACTTTCCAGCGCGAACATGTACGGCAGTTCCGGCGGGCTGCGCATGAAGCCCGGTGTGTTGCGGTCGGCATGCACCAGGTTGACCTTGGTGCGCACGTTCGGGCAGGCGTAGATCCGCGCCGTCGTCGCCGTGCCACCCACCTTGTAGGGGTCCGGCCGGCTGGTTACTTCCCAGCCCTCGTGCACCAGCGCCTGCAGCTTGCCGTCGCGACCGGCCGCCAGCTTCACCTTCTGCCGCGTCTCCGCCCGATAGGTGGCAATGGTGAAGCCCTGGTCGCGCGTCGGCACCAGCTTCACCGGGCGCCCGAGCCGCCGCGCCGCCTCCGCCACCAGCGCCGTCCGCTGTGTCAGGCTGCCGCGCGAACCGAATGCCCCTCCGACGAAGGGCGAGACCACATGGACATCGGCTGGGTCGATCCCGAGTTGCGCCGCAACGCCATTCTTCAGGCCATGCACGAACTGGCTGCCCTCATGCAGCTCCAGCTTGCCGCCGACCCAATGCGCCGTGGTGGTGAACAGCTCGATGGGGTTGTGATGCTGCGTCGGCGTGCTGTACTCGGCCTCGATCTTCACCTCGGCGTTGCCATAGGCGCGGTCGGCATCGCCAACCTCAGGGTCCTCGAAGCCGCCCTCGCTGGCCGCCTTCACCTCAACACCAGCGGCATCGAAGCCTGCCGCCGGCTGCTCCTCCCGATACTCGACCTGCAGCCTGAACGCCGCCTCCCGCGCGGCTTCGAGCGTATCCGCCACCACCATCGCCACGATCTGCCCGTCATGCCAAATCCGGTCACTCTCCAGCGGCCGGATGGTGCTGCCGACATAACCGCCCTTGGCGAAGAACTCGGTCTCCGCCACCGCGCCGTGCATGTTGCGATGGCTGAACACCTCCAGCACGCCCGGCACCGCCCGCGCGGCCGCCTCGTCCATGCCGGTGATGTGCCCGCGCGCAATGGCGCTGGTCACCAGCCAGGCATGCGCAACATTGCCCAGCATCACATCCGAGGCGTAGCGCGCCCCGCCCGTCACCTTGGCGCGGCCGTCGATCCGCTGGTGGTCGGTGCCGATCCCGTCGGGCATGGTCAGGCCTCCATCTGCTTGGCCTGGAGCAGCGCGCGCACCAGCGTGCGGCGACCCAGCTCCGGCTTGAATGCGTTCTCGCCATGCGTTTGCGCTGACGCGAAGGCCGCCGCCGCGGCGCGCGTCGCGCTGGCCTCGTCCAACCGCTTGCCGCGCAATTCCGCCTCGGCGTCGTGCGCACGCCACGGCACCGTCGCGACGCCGCCGAGCGCAATCCGCACCTCGCGCACGGTCTCGCCTTCCAACTGCAGCGCCACGGCGGCCGAGGCCAGGGCGAAGGCGTAGCTCTCACGGTCACGCACCTTCAGGTACAACGACCGCGCGGTCCAAGCCCCGGCCGGTACGCTGAAGCCGGTGATGAGGTCGCCCGGCTGCAGCGTCGTCTCGCGCTGCGGCGCCTGGCCCGGCGCCACATGCAACTCGGCGAACCGCATGCGCCGCCTGCCCTGGGCGCCCTGCACCTCAACCTCGGCGTCCAGGACCACCAGCGCCTGCGCGAAGTCGCCGGGATAGGCGGCGATGCAGGCCTCGCTGGTGCCCAGCACCGCCTGCAGGCGGTTCACCCCGCCGATGGCGCTGCAGCCGCTGCCCGGGTTGCGCTTGTTGCAGGCGGTGTAGCTGGTGTCGCGGAAATATGGGCAGCGCGTCCGCTGCAATACGTTGCCGCCCAGGCTCGCCATGTTGCGGATCTGCGGGCTGGCCGCCAGCATCAGGCTCTGCGCCACCACCGGGTAATGCCGCTTCACCTCGGCATGGTCGGCCACCTCGCTCATCCGCGCCAACGCGCCCAGGTGCAGGCCATGCGCATCCAGCCGCACGCCGCTCAGCGCCAGCCCGTTGATGTCGGCCACGCGCTCCGGTCGCAGCACGTCCAGCTTCATCAGGTCCAGCAGCGTGGTGCCGCCGGCCAGGAAGCTCGCCGCCGCGTCCGCCTTCGGCGCGTCGGCGCGCATATAGCTGAATGGCCGCATCAGCTGCGCTCCACCTGGGGTGCCGCCTGCTGCACGGCGGCGACGATCTGCGGGTAGGCGGCGCAGCGACAAAGGTTGCCGGACATGTATTCGCGGATATCCTCGGCGCTGCCGGCGTGGCCCTCCCGCACGCAGGCAACGGCGGAGAGGATCTGCCCCGGCGTGCAGTAGCCGCATTGGAAGGCATCGTGGTCCAGGAAGGCCTGCTGCATGGGATGCAGCGCGCCCTCCGGCCGGCTCAGCCCCTCGATGGTGGTGACCTGGCGCCCGCCGACGCTGGCCGCCAGCGTCAGGCAGCCCAGCACCCGCCTGCCATCCAGCAGGACGGTGCAGGCACCGCACTGCCCCTGGTCGCAGCCCTTCTTGCTGCCGGTCAGCCCGATATGTTCGCGCAGCGCGTCCAGCAGCGTGGTCCGCGGGTCCAGCGCCAGGCGATGCACCTGCCCGTTCACCTCCATCGTCATGTCCATCGTGCGGCTCTCGGTCGGCGGGGTTGCGGGGGCGGGCTGGGCGGCGGCGGTCCCGGTGAGCAACGGCAGCATCGCACCGCCACCAAGCAGGGACCGACGTTCCAGACCGCTGCCTCGTGCGGGTCCAGGCATGCCAGGCTTTCCGTTCTGTGTTGGCCGACCAACAGCGCCGCCAGGGGTCGGGTTCCCGACGCTGCGCGAAATCGGCCGCTCGGTTTGGCGCCACGGCGCTCGCGCTGCTAGGCTGGGCCGAGAGGGAGTAACGCCATGCTGGAAACCACCCGGGACATCATCACCCGCGACGGTGCGATGGAGACCTTCATCGTTCGCCCGGAACGCCACGGCCCGCACCCGGCAGTGCTGATGCTGATGGACGCGCCGGGCATCCGCGAGGAACTGCGCGACATGGCCCGCCGACTGGCCAGCATCGGCTACTACGTCATGCTGCCGAACCTGTACTACCGCGCCGGGCGAGACAGCATGTTCGGCCCCGGCGTGCTGGTGAAGGACGACCCCGAGCGCGACCGCATGCGCGCGATCCGCACCAGGATGACCATCCCGCCGGTGATGCAGGACGTTGCCGACATGCTCGGCTTCCTCGACACCCAGCCCGAGGTGAAGCCCGGCCCCGTCGGCACCCATGGCTATTGCATGAGCGGCCCCTATTCGCTGGCCGCCGCCGCCCGCTTCCCCGGCCGCATCGCCGCCGCCGCCTCGTTCTACGGCACCTGGCTGGTCAGCGACGCGGTGGAAAGCCCGCACCTCTCGCTCGCCAAGGCCCGCGCCGAACTCTACATCTCCTGCGCCGAGCACGACGAGTTGGCGCCGTTGCCGATGGTGGCCGAATTGCAGGCGCTGTTCGCCGCTTCCGGCAACCGTGGGGAACTGGAGATCAGCCCCGGCGTCCACCACGGCTTCGCCTTCCCGCAGCGCTGGTGCTACGACCAGCCCGCCGCCGAACGCCATTGGGAACGGCTGATCGCGCTGTACCGCCGCAACCTGGGATAGGCCGCGGCGCGGGCGGCCCGCCGCTTGCTAGCCCTTGCAGCCAGCGGGATCGGGCCTCACCTGATGCCGCGCTGCCCGGGAAGTATCTGCATGAAGTGTCGTCGCCTGCTCCTCAGCCTCGCCTGCGTATTGGTCGCGCAGGTCGCCCACGCCGCCTGGCCGGACCGCCCGATCACCATGGTGGTGCCCTATGCCCCCGGCGGCTCCGCCGATGTGCTCGCCCGGGTCATGGCGCCGGAGATGGCCAGCGTGCTCGGCCAGTCCGTGGTGGTGGAGCTGCGCCCGGGGGCCGGCGGCAACATCGGCGCCGCGCATGTCGCGCAGTCCGCCCGCGCCGATGGCTACACCTTCCTGCTCGGCTCGGTCTCGCTCGCCACCGGCCCGGCACTCTCGACGCTGACCTTCGACCCGCTGCACGACCTGGTGCCGATGGGCGGCATCGGCGCGGTGCCCAACCTGGCGGTGGTCTCGGTCGCCTCGCCGTTCCACTCCATGGCCGACCTGCTGGCCGCCGCCCGCGCCCGCCCCGGCACGGTCAGCTACGGCTCCTCCGGCCTCGGCACCGGCAGCCACCTGGCCGGGGAGCTGCTGGCCGCGACCGCCGGGGTCGAGCTGCTGCACGTGCCCTATCGCGGTTCAGGTGCGGTCTACCCGGACCTGATGGCCCAGCGCATCAGCCTGCTGCTGGATGGCATGGGCAGCGCCATCGGCCAGGTCCAGTCCGGCGCGGTCCGCGCCATCGGCATTTCCGCCACTGCGCGCAGCGACATCCTGCCGGACGTGCCGACAATCGCCGAGCAGGGCGTGCCCGGCTACGCGTTCTCGCTCTGGCTCGGCTACTTCGTCCGCAGCGGCACGCCGCCCGAGGTGCTGGCCAAGCTTGAAGCGGCGCATCGGCATGCGCTGCACGCGCCCCAGGTGCAGGACCGCCTGCGCCAGGCCGCGGCGCAGCCCATCCCTGAGGACGCCGCCGGCTTCGCCCACTACTTCCAGGCCAATGCCGCGCTGTGGGCCGACCTCGTGCGGCGCGGCAAGGTGCAGCGGATCGACTGAACCCGCGACGCGGCTTGGCGTATCGAGCCCCGGCAGATCATGCTGAACGCCCCGACGCGCCGCCCCGCGCCTCCCCGCCGCCCCCAGCCAGCGCGCACGGGGGTGCTGGGGCCAGAATCTGGGACGTCGTCGCGGCGCAGATCGAGCTGGTGATGGCCGGCAACCGGCCTGGTCTGCACCAACAGCGTGCCGCTCCGCGCCGGCGCGGCCTGCCGCAACTGCCGAGGCAGCGCCCTGCCGCCGCCGATTTGCCCGACGCGGCGCCGCCCCGGTAGCATCGCCGGCATGTCCATCTCCCCTGTCGGGCCGAGCCCCACCGTGTCCCGCCAGGCCTGGATCATGCTGGGCGGCGCCTTCCTGACCTTCACCCTCGGCGCCAGCCTGATGCACGCCTACACCGTGTTCCTGCTGGCCTTCATCGCCGAGTTTGCCTGGACCCGCGCCCAGGCCTCGCTGGCCTATTCGGTCGGTCAGCTGGTCGGCGGCCTCAGCTCGCCACTGGTCGGCGCCATGGTGGACCGGCTGGGGCCGATGCGCATGGTGCTGCTGGGCGGCGGCCTGCTGATCCTCGGGCTCATCGGCAGCTCGCTCGCCACCCAGCTGTGGCAGATGGTGATCCTCTACGGCCTGATCATCACGCTCGGCGCCAACTGCATCGGCCTGCTGGTCTTCGTGCCATTGCTGTCCGGCCTGTTCTCCCGCCGCCGCGGCACCGCCATCGCCGTGCTGCAATCGGGCAACGCCTTCGGCCGCGCGCTCTCGGCCCCCATCAGCCAGTTGCTGATCAGCGGCGTCGGCTGGCGCAGCGCCTACCTGGTGGAGGCCGCCGCCATGGCCGTGGTGGTGCTGCCGCTGGCCGCGGTGTTCCGCCGCAAGCCGGAAGCCACCACGGCGCCCATCGCCGGCACGCTGCCACCGCGCGACTGGACGCTGCACGACGCCATCCGCACCCGGCAGTTCTGGCTGCTCGGGCTGGTCTACATGCTCACCAGCATCGGCAGCTTCCTGGTCTCGCTGCACCAGATCGCCTTCGCCGTCGATGTCGGCTTCGACCCGCTCTACGCCGCCGGCGTGCTCGGCATGGGTGCCTTCCTGGCGCTGCCCGGCGTGATCCTGACCGGCACGCTGTCGGACCACATCGGGCGGGAACGCGCGGCGGTGCTGACCTACGGCGTCTCCATCATCGGCGTGGTCTTCGCGCTGTTCATCACCAGCCCCGACCAGCACCTGCTGCTGTGGGCGCATGCGCTGTTCTTCGGCCTCACCTGGGGTGCCCGCGGGCCGGCCATCACCGCGAAGACGGCCGACCTGTTCCCAGGCCCTCGGCTCGGCACCATCCTCGGCGTCATCACCATCGGCTCCGGCCTCGGTGCCGCCATCGGCAGCTGGGCCGCCGGCTGGATCTTCGATTTTTCCGGCAGCTACAAGACCGCCTTCTGGCTGTCCATCATCGCCTATGCCGCCGGCTCCAGCGCCTTCTGGTCGCTGCGGCGCCTGAAGCCAGCCTAGACCGCCTGCCCCGCAACCCAGCCGGAAGACCAGGCCCACTGGAAATTATACCCACCCAGCCAGCCCGTCACATCCACCGCCTCGCCGATGACGAACAACCCCGGCACCGCCTTGGCCTGCAGGTCCTTCTGCTGCAAGCCGTCGGTATCCACGCCGCCCAGCGTCACCTCGGCCTTGAAGAAGCCCTCGGTGCCATCGGGCACCAGTGCCCAGTGGTTCAGCATCGCGCCCAGCGTGTTCAGCGCGCGGTCGGGCACCTCGGCCATGATCCGCGGTGGCAAATGCCGCTCCGCCAGCGCCGCCGCCAGCCGGCTCGGCAGCAGCTCCGCCAGCGCCGTCCGGCCCTCCGCCTTCGGCCGCGCCCGCTTGCGTTCCAGCAGCAGGCTCCGCGCATCCTGCCCAGGCAACAGGTTCACCACCACCGCCTCGCCCGGTTGCCAGTAGGACGAAGCCTGCAGCACCGCCGGTCCGGACAGCCCACGATGCGTGAACAGCATCCCCTCGCGGAAGCCGCGCTTGCCGGCTTGCGCCTGCACCTCCAGCGCCACGCCGGCCAGCGGCTGCATCAGCGCCAGGTCCTCGCCGCCGAAGGTCAGCGGCACCAGGCCCGGCCGCGGCGGCACCACCGCCAGGCCGAAATGCCGGGCGATATCGTGCGCCATCCCGGTCGCCCCGAGTTTCGGGATCGAAAGCCCGCCGGTTGCCAGCACCAGCGCCGGCGCGGCAAAGCTGCCTTGGCTGGTCTCCACCCGAAACGCCGTGTCGCGGGAAACCTCCGCCACCCGGCAACCCAGCCGCAGGTCCACGCCCACCGCCTCGGCCTCCGCCAGCAGCATGGCCAGCACCTGCCGCGCCGAGCCATCGCAGAACAACTGCCCCAGCGTCTTCTCGTGGTAGGCAATGCCGTGCTGCTCCACCAGGGCGACGAAATCCGCCGGCCGGTAGGCCGCCAGCGCCGACTTGGCGAAGTGCGGATTGCCACTGAGGAAGCGGTCCGCCCGGCATTCCAGGTTGGTGAAGTTGCAGCGCCCGCCGCCGCTGATCAGGATCTTTCCGCCCGGCTGCGCCATATGGTCCAGCAGCAGCACCCGCCGGCCGCGCCGGCCGGCGCTGATCGCGCACATCAGCCCGGCCGCGCCGGCGCCGAGGATGATGACATCGGGCTGTTCCATCGGCGCTATGTCGCACACCCCTGGCCACCGGGCCATTGCCGCCGCCGCGCCGATGCGCAACCATCGCCGCAATCACGGGAGGCAAGCGGCATGCGCCAGCCAGGCAGACGCGCGACCCTGCTGGCGGCAGCCAGCCTGCTCAGCGGCGCCGCACGCGCCGAGCCATACCCGGACCGCCCGGTGAAGCTGCTGGTGCCCTACCCCGGCGGCGACGGCCCCGACGTGCTCGGCCGCGCCCTGGCGGAGCTGCTGCGCCCGCGCCTCGGCCAGCCGGTGGTGGTGGAGAACATGCCTGGCGGCGGCACCAGCGTCGCCGCGCTGGCGCTGAAGCGCGCCCCAGCCGATGGGCTGACCATCATGCTCGGGGGCGCCTCCACGCTGTGCATCGCGCCGCTATTGAACCCCGCGGTCGGCTACGATGGCGAACAGGACTTCACCCTGGTCTGCCGCCTGGTGGAAAGCCCGCTGGTGCTGCTGGTCAACGCGCAAGGCCCGGCCAACCTGGCGGAGTTGTTCGCCCTGGCCCGGCGCGGCGGGCAATGGAGCTTCGGCTCCGCCGGCATGGGCTCGCCGCATCACCTGTGCGGTGCGCTGCTGGCGCAGCAGGCAGGCGTGGAGGCAGTCCACGTGCCCTATCGCGGCGCCGGCCCGGCACTGGCGGACCTGGCCGGTGGCCGCGTCACCAGCGTGTTCAGCACGCTCGGCCCGGCGGTCGGCCTGCTGCAGGATGGCCGGCTGCGCGCGCTGGCCGTCGCCTCCAGCCGGCGCATCGCCACGCTGCCGGCCACGCCGACACTGGGGGAACTGGGCCATGACGGCTTCGCCACCCCAAGCTGGATCGGCCTGATGGCGCCCGCCCATCTGCCGGCTGCCATCGCCGAGCGACTTTCCGCCGAAGCCATGGCGGTGGCGGACACACCCGCCGGCCGCGACCGCATCGAGCAGCTTTCCTTCCTGCCTGCGCCGCTGCCGTTCCACCGACTGCCGCCGGGTTATGTCGCGGCGGAAACCGCGCGCTGGCGCCCCATCGTCAACCAATCCGGCGCCTCGGCCGGCTGAAGGCAAGAAATCCGCATGTTCTACGAACCCCGCAAGGGCAACCACGGCCTGCCGTTCAACCCGTTCAAGTCCATTACCGTGCCGCGCCCGATCGGCTGGGTGTCCACGCTGGATGTGCAGGGTCGCCTCAACCTGGCGCCCTTCAGCCAATTCCAGAATCTCGGCTTCGACCCGCCCTATGTCATGTTCGCCGCCGCCGGCCGCGCCGACAGCCCGCGCAACGCGCAGGACACCGGCGCCTTCGTCGTCAACATGGCCACCTATGATTTGCGCGAGGCGGTCAACATCACCGCGCAGACCGTCGCCCCCGGCGTCAACGAGGCCGAGCTCGCCGGGCTGGAGATGATCCCCAGCCACATCGTCGCCCCGCCCCGCGTCGCCGCCAGCCCGGTGCAGATGGAATGCCGCTACCACTGCACCCTGGTGCTGCCCGGCCGCGAACCCGGCGACACCAACTGCGTCGTGGTCGGGGAAGTCGTCGGCATCCACATCAAGGACGAGTTCATCACCGCCGATGGGCGGCTGGACGTACTGAAGATGCGCCCGCTCGCCCGCATGGGCTACATGGACTACACCAGCGTGACCGAGGTCTTCACCATGCCGCCGCATGGCAGCGGCGCCGGCAGCCTCAGCCTGGGGCTGGAAGGCCGCCCGACCAGCGAGCGGAAGTAGGCGCTACGGCGCCTCGAACCGCACCACCCGGCTCTGCGTGCCATCGCGGTAGCGCAGCTGCACGGTGGCGAAGCGGGTCTCGCGCGGCACCTCCAGCATCGGCTGGAACCCGTTGATCTCGCCGGGCGCCGCCGGGTCGCAGGCCGGCATCGCCAGCACCCGGTCCGGCGCCGCGGCGTTCAACCCGTAGCGCACCTCGGCCAGGCCGCAGCGGTTGCTGGCCAGCTGCGACCAATACAGCAGCCGCCGCCCCTCATATTCCCGAAAGCTCAGCCAGCTCGTCGCCGTTGCTTCCAGCATCTCCTTGTTCGCGGCGTACAGCGCCGCCTCGGGGTCGAAGGCGATGGGGAAAGGGCCGCGCAGCGCGCCGCTGGCATCCCGGTAGCTGACCTGCAGCACCTGCTTCGGCGTCGCTTCCGGCAGGTTCAGCACGCTGTTGGCCATCGGCCGCCCGGTCTGGATATTGATGTTGGCGCTCATCCCCAGCCCGACCGGCGCCTGACCCTGCTGCGCCACCAGAATTTCCTGCGTCGGCTCGGTGACCACGAAGATCAGCACCCAGCCCTGGTTGGTATGCATGGTGCGCAGCGCCACGTTCGCCACCACCGCCCGCGCGCTCAGCGCGGCCAGCCGCCGCCGGGCATCCTCCAGCTGTTCGGCCGCCACCTGCTGGTCGATGAACCAGCCGAGGTAGCGCCCGCGCTCCGCCAACTCGACGAAGCGCGCCAGCAGCGCCCGCTCGCGCTCCTTGTCCGCATTGGTCTGGGTGCCCAGCACCGCTTCCGAGAAGTTGCGCGCCAGCTCGTAGTAGGCCGGGGTGAATTCCGGCCGATTGCCTATCACCGCTTCCAACTGCGCCTTGCGCGCCGCCGGCTCCTGCAGCAGCGCCGCGGCGTATTGCAGCGTCTCGTCGCCGCGCCGTGCCGCCAGCATGTCGGCATAGATCTCGCGCGCGCCGGCCCGACCCTCCTGCACCCGCAGGAAGGCCTGGAAGCGGTAGTGCGGGTCCACATACGCCGTGCCGAACTGGAAGAAGCGCAGATAGGCCCGCCGCGCATTGCCGAAGTCGCCGCGCTGTTCGTACAGCCGCGCGTTGGCGTAGAACTCGTGCGGCTCCTTCGGGTCCGCGATCACCGCGCCGCTGCCGGCAAGCCGCGCGAATTCCTGCGCGATCACCTGCGCCATGTCCCGCGCCTGTTCCCGCTGCGCCCCGGCCTGGCGGGTCAGCGCCGCCAGCCGCGCCCGCGCCGCCTCGGCAAAGATGCCCTGCGGATATTGGCGAAGGTAGTTCTGCACCTCCTCCGCCTGGCCCGCCTTCACGCTGTCCCACAGCGCCACGTCCAACTGCCGCGGCGTCGGCTCCCGCGCCGGCGGCACCCAGGCGTCGGCGCTCGGCACCGCGCTGCCGGCCGGCGCGGCGACGAAGCTGAAGCCCTGGGTCAGCGAGGAGTTGTCCCACGGCACCTGCACGCCATGGCTGCCCTGCACCACCGCGGCCCGCACCCGGCGCATCATCTCCTGCACGTCCAGGCCGGGCGTGCCGATATTGCGCAGCAGCGCGGCGCTGAACGGGCTGTTGCGGCCGCTCCCGTCGCTGGCGGTGTTCCCTGGCTGGGTCGAATAGGCGATCAAGGTATTCGCCGCCGTCGCGCCGATCTGCGCCAGCCCCTGCGTCACCGCCAGCGACCTGGCCGCCCCGGCCCGCCTGGCCAGGTTGGCCGCCAGCGGATTGTCGCGGCAGGCATCCAGGAACACCAGGGAGACACGCGGCACATTGCCCAGCAGCGCCAGCAGCTGCGCCACGTCCAGCGCCTCCCGCTGCACCGCGCCGTCATCGGCCAGCGCCACGTCCACCGGCAGCAGGTAGTTGCGGCCATCCACCTGCACCCCGTGCCCGGCGTAGAACACCACCGCCACGTCGGCGCCTTCCAGCGCCCGGCCAAAGTCCCGCACCGCGCGCTGCAGGCCGGCGAAGTCCGGGTCGTAGGCGTCCACCACGGTGAACCCGGTGGCGACCAGCGCCGCCGCCATGTCCACCGCATCGTTCACCGGGTTGGGCAGCGCCGGCGCCTGCTGGTACGCCGAGGCGCCGACCACCAGCGCCACCCGCTTCTCCGCCCAGGCCGGCAGCGCCAGCACCATCACGCCCAGCATCACCAGAACCGCGCGCATCCTTCGCCCCCCGGCCTGCAGGCCGCCGGCACGATAGCCGTTCCGCCCCCGCTCATTCCAGCACCGCGGGTTGACACCCCTGCGGCGCGGGAAAACAGTCCGGCCCCGACCAGCCCGCAGGAGCCTACATGCCCGTCGCCATCGTCACCGGTGCCTCCACCGGCATCGGCCGTGCCACCGCGCTGGACCTGGCCCGCCATGGCTACAACATCGCGCTATGCGACCTGCCCGGCGTCTCGGTGGCGGAAGTCGCCAACCACCCGGACGCCGCCGGCCGCCGCATGCTGCCGGTGGAACTCGACCTGCGCGAGGAAGCCAGCATCCACGCCTGCGTCGCCACGGTCGCCGAGGCCTTCGGCGCGATGGACGTGCTGGTGAACAACGCCGCCACCACGTTGCGCCGCCTGGCCACCGAGGTGACCTGGGCCGAATGGGACGGGCTGATGAGCGTGAACCTGAAGGGCCACTACTTCATGTCCACCGCCTATGGCCGCTGGTGCATCGCCAACGGCAAGCCCGGCAGCATCGTCAGCACCGCCTCCACCCACGGCCTGACCGGCCTGCCGATGCAGAGCGTCTACGGCATCGCCAAGGGCGGCATCATCCAGATGACGCGCATGCTGGCGGTGGAATGGGCGCGCCAGGGCATCCGCGTGAATGCGGTGGCGCCGGCGACTGTGCTGACGCCCTCTCGCCACGCCAGCCTGACCGCCGAGCCGGCGCGGCTGGAGATGATGCTGAACCGCCTGCCACAGGGCCGTTTCCCAACCGCGGAGGACATCGCCGCGGCGATCCGCTACCTGGCCGGGCCGGAGGCCGCGGCGGTGACCGGGCACATCCTGCCGGTGGATGGCGGATTGATGGCAGTTTGAGGGGAATGGTAGCGGCGGGCGGACTTGAACCGCCGACCCCGGCATTATGAGTGCCGTGCTCTAACCAGCTGAGCTACACCGCCATACCAACGGGCATACCCTTGGGCGCACCCGAGAGGGCGCGGGATTAAGCCGCGGCGACGCTCAAGTCAACCGCCCGACGGATGAACCCGCCACCCAGCAGCCGATTGCCCGCGTACAGCACGCACCCCTGCCCCGGCGCCGCAATCGCCGGCGCCTCGGGCCGCACCCGCAGCAGCCCCGCCACCGCATCCCATTCGGCCGTGCAAGGCTGCGGCTGTTCACGCGCGCGCAGCTTCACCTCGGCGCTGAACCGACCCTCGGGCGGCGTCCACAGCCAGTTCACCTCGCCGGCCACCACCTCCGCCTGCGGCAGCGCGGCCTTGTGCGCCACCACCACCCGCCGCCGCGGCGCATCCAGCGCGGCCACGTACATCTGCTGCTCGCCCTCCCGCAGCGCCAGCCCAAGCCCGCGCCCCTGGCCAATGGTGTACCGCCCGATGCCCTGGTGCTGCCCCAGCACGCGCCCCGCGGCATCGACAATCTCGCCCGGTTCTGCGGCTTCCGGCCGCAGCTTGGCCACCAGCTGGTGATACTGCCCCTCGGGCACAAAGCAGATGTCCTGGCTGTCCGGCTTCTCCGCCACCGCCAGGCCCAGCCTTGCGGCCTCGGCCCGCACCGCCGCCTTGTCCGGGTAGCCACCCAACGGAAACCGGCTGAACGCCAACTGCGCCCGCGTGGTGGCGAACAGGAACCAGCTCTGGTCCCGCTGCGGGTCCGCCGCCCGATGCAGTTCCGGCCCGTCCGGCCCCTCCACCCGCTGCACGTAATGCCCGGTGGCCATCGCCTCGCAGCCCAGGTCGCGCGCCAACTCCACCAGGTCGTGGAACTTCACGGTCTGGTTGCAGCGCACGCAGGGCACCGGCGTCTCGCCGGCGGCGTACTGGCTGGCAAAATCGTCGATGACGGCGCTGCGGAACCGCTGCTCGCGGTCCAGCACGTAATGCGGAATGCCCAGCCGGTCGGCCACACGCCGCGCATCCAGAATGTCCTGCCCGGCGCAGCAGGCGCCCTTCTTCTGAATGGCGGTGCCGTGGTCGTACAACTGCAGCGTGGCGCCGATCACCTCATGGCCCTGCTCGGCCAGCAGCCCCGCCACCACGGAGCTGTCGACGCCGCCCGACATGGCCACGAGGATGCGCATCATCGCGCCCCGTCCAGCCCCTGCTGCCAGAACCGCTGTTCCAGCCGCGCCGCCTCGCTGAAGGTCGCGCTCAGCATGGCGAACCGCGCCTCGCCGCCGTGGGAGACGCCCAGCGCGTCGATCCGCTCCGCCGCCGCCCGGGCCAACTTCTGGTAGCCCTCGGCGCCGTAGGTATCTATCCAGCTCTGGTACGGGTTGCCTGCCACCATGCGGGCCGGGTCGGCCAGCACCCGCAGCGCCACCTCGGCATAGCCCACGCTGCACGGCACCAGCGCCACTTCCAAATCCAGGATGTCGCCGGCCAGCCCGCGATCGATGACGTAGCGCGTATAGCTGACCGTCTCCGCGCTCTCGGCCGTGCCAAGCACCTGCGCCTGGCTCAGCCCCCAGGTTTCGCAGTACTTCAGGTGCATCGAGGTCTCGGCCAATATCGCCGAGATCGCGTTGGTCTTGTCCACCATCGCCTGGATGCTCTCGGCCTTGAACACCGCCAAGGCCTTGGCCCGGGCGAAGTGGATCAGGAACAGGTAGTCCTGGATCAGGTAGCGCCTGAATGCCGCCAGCGGCAGCGAGCCATCGCTGATCCGCCGGCAGAACTCATGCCAGGTATAGTCGGCCCAATCCTGCGCGCAGGCCGCCCGCAGCCGGCGGAACAGCCCGCCCTCGGCGCCGAAATCGGTTTCCCAGCGCTCGGCCATCTCAGCCGCCGGCGTTCCGGCTGCCCGCGGGCAGCTTCACCACCAGCCCGTCGAGCGCCTCGGTCATGATCAGCTGGCAGCCCAGCCGGCTGGTCTCCTGCAGGTCGAAGGCCAGGTCCAGCATGTCCTCCTCATCCTCGGTCGGCGCGCTCAGCTTCTCGAACCAGCCGCCATCCACGATCACATGGCAGGTCGAGCACGCCAGCGAGCCCTCGCAGGCGCCCTCGATATCCACGCCATGCTTGTGCGCAATCTCCAGCACGGAAAGGCCGAGCGGCGCGTCCACCGTCCGGCGGGTGCCATTGCGCTCGATGAAGGTCATGCTGGGCATCGCTCAATCCTGTTCCACAAGGCTACGCCAGGCGGCGGCCAGCAAGGCGGCCCCCTGTTCGGCTTCGGCCGGGGAGGTAAAGCGCCCAATCCCCACGCGCAAGCTGGATCGCGCCTCCGCCTCCGGCATGCCCAGCGCCGCCAGCACATAGGAAGGCTCCACCGCCGCCGAGGAACAGGCCGACCCGGTGGAGACGCACACCTCCGGCGCTGCGGCCATCAGCGCCTGGGCATCGACGCCACCGGGGAAGGTGATGTTGGTGTTCCCCGCCACCCGATGCTCCTGGCTGGCATTCACCCGCAGCCCCGGCACCTCCGCGCGCAGCCGGCCCAGGAACACCTCGCGCTGGCCGGCGATCCGCCCGGCATCCAGCATGCCTTCGATGGCGGCAATCCGCGCCGCTTCGCCCAGGCCGACCACCAGCGGCGTGGCCAGCGTGCCGCTGCGCAGGCCGCGCTCCTGCCCGCCACCGGAGAACAGCGGCGCCAGCCTGACGCGCGGCCGCCGGCGCACGTACAGCGCACCGATGCCTTTCGGCCCATAGATCTTGTGGCCGGAGATACTCAGCAGATCGACCCCCAGCTCCGCCACATCCAGCGGTATCCGCCCACAACCCTGCGCCGCATCGGAATGGAACAAGGCGCCCGCCGCCTTCACCAGCGCGCCGATTTCCGCGAGCGGCTGCACCACGCCGATCTCGTTGTTCACCGCCATTACGGAAACCAGAAGCGTCGGCACCTCCAGCGCCTCGCGCAGCACGTCCAGCTCCAGCAGCCCATCGGGCCGCACCGGCAGCACCACCGGCTCGAACCCTTCGGCGGCCAGGTCGCGCACGCTTTCCAGCACGCATTTATGCTCGGTCGCCAGCGTGATCACCCGCCGCCGCTCCCCGGCCCCGGCGAAGCGCGCGGCGCCCTTGATGGCGATGTTGTTCGCCTCGGTCGCGCCGCTGGTCAGGATGATCTCGGAAGCACTGGCCCCGATCAGGTCAGCGACATGCCCGCGGGCCATCTCCACCGCCGCCTCGGCGGCGCGGCCCATGGCGTGCTCCACGCTGTGCGGGTTGGCGAAGTTCTCCTCCCACCACGGCCGCATCGCCGCCAGCACGCGCGGGTCCACCGGCGTGGTGGCATGGTTGTCGAGGTAGATCGGTCGGTTCGGGCGCATCCCGCCGAAGATGGGGCGTCAGGCCGCCCGGCGCGAGAGCCGATCCCGCATGGCAGCCCAGGCCACCACGAAACGCTCCGCCGCATCCTCGGGCGCATTCCACGGCAGCGAAATGCGGATGCCGCAGCCGGCAGCCTCGCCGAAGCCCATGGCCTGCAGCACTGGGCTGCGCGCCACCTTGCCCGACGAACATGCCGCCCCGGCGCTGACCCGCAGGCCGGCCAGGTCCAGCGCGATCACCTGCGTCTCGGCCGCCACCCCCGGCAGCACCAGGCAGGTGGTGTTCGGCAGCCGCGCCGCCCCGGCCCCCGCCACCACGGCACCACCGGCGCCCGCCTCGATCGCATCCCGCAGCACGGCCAACCGCACCGCCGTGGTGGGGGTCGCCTCGGCCAGCGCCGCCGCCAGGCCGGCGATGGCCGGCAAGGGCTCGGTGCCGCCGCGCCGGCCGCGTTCCTGCCCGCCGCCGGCGATCAGTGGCACCAGGTCCAGCCCGGGCCGCAGCAGCAGGGCGCCCGCGCCGCACGGCCCGCCCAGCTTGTGGCCCGAGAGTGCCATTGAGTCCCAAACCGCCCCATCCGCTGACGGCACCGCCACGCGCCCGGCCGCCTGCACCGCATCCACGTGCAGCAGCGCGCCATGGCGCCGGCACAGCTCGGCCGCGGCCGCCAGCGGATGCAGCACGCCGGTTTCGTTGTTCGCCGCCATCAGCGCCACCAGGGCCGGCCCGCCCGCGGCCAAGGCAGCCTCCAGGGCCGCCAGGTCCAACGTGCCGTCCGCCAGCACCGGCAGCACCGCGGCCCCTGGCGCCGCGGCCAGCACGGCCGGGTGCTCGGTGGCGCCGACCAGTACCCGCCGCCCTGTCGCCAGACCGCGCAGCGCCAGGGCATTCGCCTCGGTACCGCCGCCGGTGAACACCACCTGCTGCGGCTGCGCCCCGAAGCGCGCCGCCACCACCTCGCGCGCGTCCTCCAGTATCCGGCGCGCCGCCCGGCCGGCGGCATGCACGCTGGAGGGGTTGCCGCCCACCTCCATCGCGGCCAGCGCCGCCGCCCGCGCCGCCGGGCGCAACGGCTCGGTGGCGTTGGCGTCCAGGTACAAGCCGGTGTTCATTCCGCCGCCTGCTTCACCCCGGGCCGCGCCACCGGCGCCGCCGCCCGCCCCAGCACCTGGCCGCCGACGATATCGGCCAGCGTCATGTGCGCCAGGAACAGCCGGATCTGCTCGCCCAGTTCGCTCCACAGGTCATGCGTCAGGCACTTGCCGCCGGCCGCCAGGCACCCCGGCGAACCCTCCTCGCAGCGGGTCGCCCGGATCGGCTCGTCCACCGCGTCGACGATCTCGGCCACCGCGATCAACTCCGGCGCCCGGGCCAGCCGGTAGCCGCCCCCGGGGCCGCGTGCCGAGGCCACCAGGCCGGCCCGCCGCAAGCGGCCGAACAATTGTTCCAGATAGGCCAGGGACAATTGCTGGGCACTGGCGATGTCGGCCAGGCTGACCGGCCGCTCCCGCTCGCAGGGCAGGTCCCCGCCACGCTGCCGCACGGCCATTTCCACCATGGCCATCACGGCATAGCGCCCACGGGTTGAAAGCCTCATGCGGCGCGACCCAACGCTGATCGCAAGTGTTTCGGCGGCGAGTGCCCCGCGGGGTCAGCATGGCGGATCATACCTGGGGACATGGGGCGCGAACCGTGAATCCGTTATGAAAACCCAGGGCCAAGTGCCTATATTCGGAGACCCCCGGAACCGGGAGCCCGTCCGGGGGCGCCCAGAGCAGGATCGAAGTCAAGGACCGACGACAGGCAGCCCCGGCAGCGGGCGTCGACGGGACAAGGCTATTTTACCCGACTTTCCCAGTCAACCATTGGGAAAACGTGTATACGATGCTGACCTGAGCCACGGCGATCCCTGGACGTGCCAAGGACCGCTCACAGGACACCCCCACCAGGCGACAGTGCGCGCTTGGCGTGTCGGCAGAACCGCCCGCAAGGCAGTTCCCCGGCAAGCCTGGCGTGCACGGCACAACACGAATTGGACCCACGGGAAGATGCCTGAGGTCATGTTTGCCGGCCCCGACGGCCGGCTTGAGGGTCGCTACCACCATTCCAAAAAGGCCAACGCGCCGGTGATGCTGCTGCTGCATCCCCATCCGCTGCACGGCGGCACCATGAACAACCGCGTGGTATATTCGCTTTATCAGCGATTCCAGTCGCTGGGTTTTTCCGTCCTTCGGTTCAACTTCCGCGGCGTGGGCCGCAGCCAGGGCCGCTACGATGGCGGCATCGGCGAAATCTCCGACGCCTGTTCGGCGCTGGATTTCCTCCAGGCGGTCAACCCCAACGCCCATAGCCTCTGGGCTGCCGGCTATTCCTTCGGCAGCTATGTCGGCATGCAGGTGCTGATGCGCCGTCCCGAAATGGGCGGCTTCGTCTCCATCAGCGCGCCGGCCAGCCACTATGACTTCGGCTTCCTCGCCCCCTGCCCGTGCAATGGCCTGATCCTGCACGGCGCCGAGGACGAGCTGGTCCCCGAAGGCAGCGTCCGCAAGCTGGTGGACAAGCTGAACACCCAGAAGGGCATCACCATCGACTACCGGGTGATGCCGGGCGCCGGCCATGTCTTCACCCCGGAGGAGACCGAGCGCGTGGTCGACGCCGCCGAGGACCACGTCATGACCAAGCTGAACGGCAGCCGCATGGCCCTGGCCGCCGACTGAACCGCGCGTCGCGGCCGAACCATGCCGGGGCGGCGGGGGCAACTCCGCCGCCCCTTTTTCTTGCCCGGCACGCTTTTCCGCCCCGCCGCCGGCGAACCGACCTTGCTCGCAGGGGATGGTTAGCTTCTTTGCGCTTTAACCAGCGGCTGACCCCCAGCAGCTTGGTGCCATGGCCGCGAAGAACACCCGGGACATCACCGCCCCTCCTGCCGCCCTGCCGTCCTCGCTGCCGGCATGGCTGCACCTGCTGCCGGGGCAGTTCGGGCGGGCCGAGCGCGGGCTGATCCTGGCCGGCGCCGGCTTCACCGCGCTGGTCATCGTCGTGGTCAGCCTCTTGATGGCACAGCTGCACCGCCAATCGCTCAGCAATGCCGAGCGTGAGCTGTCCAACCTGACCCTGGTGCTGGCCAGCGACGTGCAGAACAGCTTCCACGCGGTGGAGCTGCTGCAGTCCGGCATCATCGACCTGATCGCCTCGATGCACCTGACCTCGGTCGAGGAGTTCAACGACCGCCTCGCCAACCAATCGGTCAACCGCGAACTGGTCGGCCGCATCGCCGCCGTGCCGCAGGTGGAAGCGGTGTTCCTGACCAATGCGGACGGCATCACCATCAACAGCAGCCGCAGCTGGCCCCTGCGCGCCTTCTCCATCGCCGACCGGCCGCACTTCGCCGCGCTACGCAGAGACCCGACGCTGGATGTGTACCTGGCGCCGCCGGCGCGCAACGTGCTGACCGGCACCTGGAACATCTACCTCAGCCGGCGCCTGACCACGGCCGAAGGCCACTTCCTCGGCATTGTCGGCGTGGCGCTCAGCCAGAGCTACTTCGAGGAGTTTCTGTCCCGCATCGCCCTTGGCGGCGGCAGCTCCATCGGCCTGTGGCGCAGCGACGGCATCCTGATGGCCCGCTTCCCGCATGCCACGGAGGCCATCGGTCGCCGGCTGCAGGGCCCGCTGCTGCCGTTCCAGGAAGTCCTCCACCACGCGGAGGCCGGCACCGGCCAGACCGCAAGCGCCGTGGACGGGCTGAACCGCCGCTTCGCGGTCCGCGCCCTGGCCGGCTACCCCGCCGCCATCGTCGTCACCCGCCGCACCGACGACATCCTGAAACTGTGGCGCCAGCAGGCCAGCTACGCCGCCATCGGCGTCGCGCTGCTCTCGGTCATCGTGCTCGGCGCGGTCATCCTCGGCATCCGCCAGATGCAGCACCGCGCGGCACTGGACCGCTCCCATACCGAAATGCGCGTGCTGGCGGAACAGCACCGCGCCGCCGCGCGCATCGCCCACCTGGCGCATCACGACGCGCTGACCGGCCTGGCCAACCGCACCCTGTTCCGCACCCGGCTGGACGACGCGGTGGCCCGCGCCCGCCGCGGCGAGGGTTTCGCGGTGCTCTGCCTCGACCTCGACCACTTCAAGGACGTCAACGACAGCCTGGGCCACCCCATCGGCGACCAGCTGCTGCAGGCGGTCACCGAACGCCTGCGCGCCAACGTGCGGGAGACCGACACCATCGCCCGGCTGGGCGGCGACGAGTTCGCCGTCATCCAGACCAGCGTCACCTGGCCGTCGGACGCCGGCTTCCTCGCCCAGCGCCTGGTCGAGGCGCTTGGCACCGCCTACTGCCTGGAAGGCCACCGCATCAGCATCGGCACCAGCATCGGCATCTCGGTCGCCCCGGACGACGGCATGGATGCCGACCAGCTGCTGCGCAACGCCGACCTGGCGCTGTACCGCGCCAAGGCCGATGGCCGCGGCTGCCTGCGCTTCTTTGAGCCCGAGATGAACGCCCGCGCCCTGATGCGCCGCAGCCTGCAGCTGGACCTGCAGCGCGCGCTGGACGCCGGCGAGTTCGAGGTATTCTACCAGTCCCAGGTCGATACCGCGAGCCGGCGGCTGACCGGCTTCGAGGCGCTGCTGCGCTGGCGCCACCCCGAACGCGGGCTGGTGCCGCCGGACCGCTTCATCCCGCAGGCCGAGGAGATCGGCCTGATCGTCCCGCTCGGCGAATGGGTGCTGCAGGAGGCCTGCCGCACCGCCGCGGCCTGGCCGGGGCCGTGGAAGGTCGCGGTCAACCTCTCGCCGGTGCAATTCGCCTCCAGCCGGCTGGTCGGCGCCGTCGCCGGCGCGCTGGCCGCCTCCGGCCTGGACCCGGCCCGGCTGGAGCTGGAAATCACCGAGACCGTCATGCTGCAGAACACCGAGGCCACGCTGGCGACGCTGCACCGGCTCAAGGCGCTCGGCGTCTCCATCGCGCTGGACGACTTCGGCACCGGCTATTCCTCGCTCAGCTACCTGCAGCGCTTCCCGTTCGACACGGTGAAGATCGATGGCGGCTTCATCCGCAACCTCGAACACTCCCAGGTCAGCGTCGCCATCGTCCGCGCGGTGACCGAGCTGTGCGCCGCCCTCGGCATGGCCACCATCGCCGAGGGGGTGGAGACCGAATCGCAGTGGCAGGCGCTGCGCCGCCTCGGCTGCACCGAGGCCCAGGGCTACCTGTTCAGCCGCCCCTGCCCGGCCGCCGAGATCAGCGCGCTGCTCGCGCTGGGCTGAGCGCCCGCGGGCCTGAGCCTTGTTCACGGCCGGCCGGCGTGCTGGTCTGCGCGCCAACACCGGGGGAACCGTCCATGCTCTCGCGCCGCGCCCTGCTGGCCGCCGCCTATTCGCCCCTGGCCCTGGCGCCGCTGGCCGTTCTGGCCAGCCGCCCGGCCCGCGCCTGGGAACCCGACCGCCCGCTCAGCATGATCGTCGCCTACGCTGCCGGCGGCGGCACCGATACCGCGGCCCGCCTGCTGGCCCGCGTGCTGGAAAAGCAACTCGGCCAGCCGGTCGTCGTGGTCAATCGCGCCGGCGCCGGCGGCGAGATCGGCTTCACCGAACTGGCCCGCGCCAGGCCGGACGGCCTGACCATCGGCTTCGTCAACACCCCGGCCATCGTCACGGTGCCGATCGAACGCCCGGCCCGCTTCACGCTGGAGAGCTTCAGCTTCATCGCCAACATCGTCGACGACCCCGGCGGCCTCTGGGTGCTCACCGCCAGCCCGATCAAGTCCCTGGAGGACCTGCTCGCCGAAGCGCGCCGCCGCCCCGGCGAGGTCAGCTACGGCACCACCGGCATCGGCAGCGACGACCACCTGGCCATGCTGGCGCTGGAACGCGCCACCGGCACCAGCTTCCTGCACGTCCCCTTCGCCGGTTCCTCCCAGGTCCGCACCGCGCTGTTCGGCCGCACCATCGAGCTGGCCGTGGTGAACATGGGCGAGGGCATCACCGACTGGCGCCAGGGCGTCGTTCGCCCGCTCGGCCAGCTTGCCACGCGACGGTGGGACGCCGCGGCCGAGGTGCCGACGCTGCGCGAATTGGGTCACGACGTGGTGGAGGGCAGCATGCGCGGCCTGGCCGCCCCGGCCGGCCTGCCGCCGGAGGTGCTGGCCCGGCTGGCGGAAGCCACCCGGCGCGCCGTCGCCACGCCGGAATTCCTCGCCGGCGCCCAGCAGCAATTGCTGCCGCTGCGCTTCCTCGGCCCCGAGGCATACACCGCCGAACTGCAGGCCCTGCGCGCCAACTACGGGCGGCTCTGGGCGCAGCACCCGTGGAAGGAATGAGCCGCATGGCCATCAACGTCGTCCGGGCGGAAGCCCTGGTCTTCCGCGCCCCCATCGCGGTCCCCGTGGTCAACGCCTTCGGCGCCATGACCGAGCGCGTCGCCCTCTACCTGAAGCTGACCGACGCCGATGGCACCGAGGGCTATGCCGAGGTCTGGGGCAACTTCCCCACCATCACCGCGGACCACCGCGCCCGGCTGTTCGACGCCTTCATCGCCCCCCGCCTGCTGGCCGGGCCGATCACGGACATCAACGCCTTCTGGCACGAGATGGACCGCAAGCTGCACGTCTGGGGCCTGCAGGCCGGCGAACCCGGCCCCTACGCCGCGGCCCTGGCCGGCGCCGACTTGGCGCTGCACGACCTGGCCGCCCGCAAGGCCGGCCTGCCGCTGTGGCGCACCCTCGGCGGCACCGACGCCTCCCCCCTGCCCTGCTACGCCAGCGGCCTGAACCCGGACGAGCAGGCCCTGGCCCAGGTCACGGCCGCCCGCGGAAAAGGCTACCGCGCCTTCAAGATCAAGATCGGCTTCGGCGAGCAGCGCGACGTCGCCACCCTGGCCCCGGTCTTCGCCGGCCTGCACCCCGGCGAGCGCTGCATGGTCGACATCAACCAGGGCTGGGATTTCGATCGTGCCGTCCGCATGGTGGAGGTGCTGCGCCAGTTCCCGCTGGCCTGGATCGAGGAGCCGCTGACCTGCGACCGCCCGGCCTGGGAATGGGCCGCCGTGCGTGCCGCGGCCCGCAGCCCGCTGGCCGGCGGTGAGAACATCCGCGGCTCCCTCGCCTTCGCCCAGGCCATCGCGGATGGCCATTTCGGCGTCATGCAGCCGGATTGCGCCAAATGGGGCGGCCACACCGCCACGCTGCCGGTGGCCCGCGCCATCATCGGCGCCGGCAAGGTGTACTGCCCGCACTTCCTCGGCGGCGCCGTCGGCCTGATGCACAGCCTGCACCTGCTGGCCGCCGTGCGCGGACCCGGCATGCTGGAATGGGACGCCAACCCCAACCCGCTGCGCGAGGCCTTGCTGGACGACGTGCTGGCCCTGGTGGACGGCAAGGTGGCACTCCCGACCGGCCCCGGCCTCGGCTTCACACCGGATTTCAGCCGCATTGCCCAGTACAAGGGCCTGCACCTGGACCGCCGCGCCGGCTGAGCGGCCAGGCTGGAGCCGCCTCGGCGCCCGCGTTAGCCTGAGCGGCCGACCACCCGACCCAGGATGCCAACCCCATGAAGCGACCGGCCGCGCCCCCCGCCAAGCCGAAGCCGGCGCCGCGCCGGCGCCGCGCGCCCGCCCTTCGCACCGAGCGGGAGAAGATGCTCGCCGGCCTGCCCTACCTGCCCTCCGACCCGGAGTTGCAGGCCATGGCGGCCACGGCTGAACGCTGGATGGCGCGCTACAATGCCGGCCTGCCGGCCTCGCCTGCCGAACGCCTGGCGCTGCTGCGCCAGGGCCTCGGCGCCGTCGGCGACCACAGCGTGGTCCGCCCGCCCTTCCACTGCGATTACGGTGTCAACATCACGCTGGGCACCGGCGTCTTCATCAACTTCAACTGCATCATCCTGGATGTTGTCGCCATCAGCATCGGCGACGGCACCCGCATCGGCCCCGGCGTGCAACTGCTCGCCGCCGACCACCCGCGCGACGCCGCCGCCCGCCGCGCGGGCGGCGAGTTCGGCCGTCCGATCACCATCGGTCCGCATGTCTGGGTTGGTGGCGGCGCGCTGATCCTGCCCGGCGTCACCATCGGCGAGGACGCCGTGGTCGGCGCCGGCGCCGTGGTCACCCGCAGCGTCCCCGCCGGCGCGACCGTCCTCGGCAACCCTGCCCGGCCGCCGCGCAAATCTTGACTTAACCTGCTGATTTCGTTAAGTTCAGCTCGTCACCTGCGCCGCCGCCGGCAATTTGTCCGAAACCGGCAGCGCCTCTCGCACCAGGGCATGGATGAAGCCCAGCTTGGCAATCACCGCCGGGCTCAGGATGAACGGGTACAGGTCCCGCGCGCCTATGCTCCGGCTCAGCGCATTCATCGCGGAGGTCAGCGGCAGCCAGGCCGCCATCAGCGTCTCGATATCCGGCGCGGCATAGCTGTCGAAGTCGATCTCGGCGGACATCTCGTCGCGCCGGTCCAGTTGCGGCTGCAGGCTGATCCCGAAGGCGGCCGCCATCTCCAGCGTATCGACAATGTGCAGGTAGTGCGCCCAGGTCTCGGCGAAATCCTCCCACGGATGGGAGGTGGCGTAGCTGGAGACGAAGTTCTCCTGCCAATCCGCCGGCGCGCCATTGGCGTAGTGCATCTGCAGCGCGGCGCCATAGTCCGCGGTCTCGTCGCCGAACATCGCCCGGCATGCCTCCAGCCGGCCGGCATCGCGCACCAGGCGGTCCCAGTAGTAATGCCCGCTTTCATGCCGGAAGTGCCCGAGCAGGGTGCGGTACGGCTCGCCCATCGCCGCGCGGCGCTGCTCGCGCTCGGCATCGTCGGCCTCGGCCAGCGCGATGGTGATCAGCCCGTTGTCGTGCCCGGTCATCACCTTGGGGCCGCCGGTCACCGGCGGGTCGGCCAGGATGTCGAAGGCCAGGCCGGTCTCCGGGTCTTCCGCCCGTGTCGGCACCGGCAGCTTCAGCCGCAGCAGCGAATACATCAGCCGGCGCTTGGCCACCTCGATCAGCCGCCAGGGCGGCAGGTTGGCCGGCACGGTCAGGTCCGGCACCAGGTGGTTGTGGCTGCAGGCCTGGCAGAACCGGCTGTCGCTCTCGGCCGGCACCAGCCAATTGCAGGCCTCGTGGGTCGCGTTCTCGCAGAACCGCCATTGGCCCGCATGGCCCAGGGTGCGGAACGCCTCGCCCTCCGGCTCCAGCGCGCAGAGCCTTCCGATATCGGCGCGATAGCCGAGCACATGCCGGCACCGCTCGCAGACGGTGTTCTCGAAGTAGAGGATCTGGCCACAGGCCTGGCAGCGGAAGAGCTTCATGCCCGGGGCAACGCCGCGCCGCGCCGGCGGCTGAGACACAAGAGCGTCAGCAAAAGCCTGCGCCCCGCCCTGCGGCGGCGGCCGCCCCCGCCTTGCGGGGAGCGCTACCGCATGCCCCGCCGCACCTGCTACCCCTCGCCCTGCGGCTCAAGGTCCACGCCCACTTCCAGCCGATGCGCCCCACCGCCCAGGATCACCCCCAGCACCGGGCTGACATCGGCATAGTCCCGCCCCCAGCCGAGCACGACATGCTCGTCCTTCACCACAATCCCGTTGGTCGGGTCCAGGTCCACCCAGCCATGCTCGGCGCCCATCCAGCAGCCGACCCAGGCGTGGCTCTGGTCCGCCCCGCGGCGGCGTTCCTGCCCCGGTGGCGGCCGGGTGCGGATATAGCCGCTGGTGTAGCGCGCCGGCAGCCCGAGGAAACGCAGCGCCCCGATCATCAGGTGGGTGAAGTCCTGGCAGACGCCCTCGCGCCGCTCCAACACCTCCGAGATCGGCGTGCTGAGCGTGGTCACCCCGGCGCGGAAGCGGAATTCGCTGCGGATGCGCTGGTTCAGGTCCAGCAGCCCGGCCAGCACCGGCCGCCCCGGCGGAAAGCTCTTGGCGGCATAGGCGCCGGCCCCGGCATGCGCCGGCGCCATGCGGCTGCCGAAGCAGTATTCCGCCGCCTGCCAGGCGCCCGGCCCGCCGCGGCGGGCCTGCACCGCCACCTTCTCCCAGGCCGGCGTCGCCGCCGGCTCGGGGGCGTCGGGGAAGCGCACCTCCACCACCGCCTCGGTCGTCACCTCGAATTCCGGGTGCGGCAGGTCGAGGAACAGCCAGGTCACCAGATTGCCGAAATGGTCGACGCCGTCGCGCCGCCGCGCCGCCTTCGGCGTCACGCTCAGCCCGGCCGCCAGCACCCGCTGCCAGGGCAGGGCACGCGGACGCAGGTGGACCATGTGCGCCGCCAGGTCCACCGGCGTGGCATAGCGGTACCGCGTGGTGTGCCGTACCTTGTAGATCATCCGGCCGAGCCCTTCACGCCATGCCACGGAGCCGCCGCCCTTCGGCCTCGACCCCCAGGCTGCGCACCGCCGGCAGCAGGGCGAAGTAGCGCCGGGTGATCCGGTCCGAGAGGTCGGCCACCGCCTCGGCCAGCGTCTTCAGCCGCGGTGCCAGCGCCACCGCGGCACCGGCCTGCTGCGGCGCGGCCAGCACGTCGCGGGTCATCGCCTGCACCGCATCGAGCATCCCCGCGGCCATGCCGGCCAGCGGGCTGTCGGCCCGGCCGCCGAGTTCGGCCAGCAGGTCGCGCGTCGCCGCCAGCTGGAAGGCCAGGCCACGCGGATTGCCTTCGTCGGCCATCACCAGGTCCAGCACCGGGCCGGCCTGCAGCACGGAAAGGTAGCGGGTGCGGTAGGTGATCACCGAATCGCGCAGCTCCAGCGCCAGGCGCAGCCCCGGCTCCAGCCGGCTCGGCCGGCTCAGCGCGCCGGGCTGGTCCAGCACGCAGGCCAGTTCGTTGGCGATTGCCCGTGCCCGCTCCACCCGGCGGCCCAGGTCCAGGAACAGCCGGCCACCGCCGCGCACCATGTTCTCCGCCGCCAGCCCGGCGACGGTGGCGCTGAATTGCAGCACGCCCGTCATGGCCTGGGCCAGCGTTTCCAGCCCCTTGGCCGTGGCCCGCGTCTCCCGCACCCGCAGCAGCGAGGCCGAGAGCGTGCGCAGCGAATGGTGCAGCGTGCCGTGCACCTCTCCGGTCAGCCGGTCGCGCAGCAGCTCGGCCAGCCGGTGCACCTCCTCCAGCAGCCCGGCCAGCGGGCCTTCGGCTGCCGCCACCTGGCGCAGCTCGCCGGCCAGCGCGGCGGGGCCGAGGCCCTGCACCGCCTCGGCCTTGACCAGCCGCGCCACCACCAGGCAGGCGGTCAGGCTCTGCAGCTCCGCCACTTCGCGCGGCGTCGGCGTCGGCCGCTCGATCCAGGCGATGGCGAGTCGCAGCAGCCGGGCCGAGCCTTCCAGTCGTTCCAGGTAGCGCCCCAGCCAGAAGAAGTTGTCGCCGACCCGGCTCGGCAGGTCGCCCGTGGTCCGGCGGATCGGCAGCGCGGCCACGCCGAGATGCGCGGGGCCGAGCAGCTCGGTCTCCTCCTCCGCCGCCACCCAGACATCCTTGGAAAGCGCATGCAGCGGCAGCCGGCCGGTGATCACGTCCTGCTCCGACAGCACCCGCGCCAGGCCGCCGGGCATGGCCTGCCACCGCGTGCCGTCGAACACCAGGAACAGCCGCAGCACCACCGGGCGCGGCACCATGCCGTCCGGCCCCATGCACGGGGCGACGGAGGGGTCGATCGGCGGCAGGGCGACATGCTCCTCGCCGGCCGCGGCAATGCGGGTGGCCAGCTCGGCGCGGGCGGCCAGGTCGAGTTGGCTGACCGCAACCGGATTCTCGGTGCCATCGAAGGCGGAGCGGATGCGCCAGGCCGGCAGGTCCGCCAGCACCGCATCGCGGGCCGCGGCATCGCCCAGCCAGCGCACCGGCAGGCTGGGCAGCAGCAGTTCCTCCCCCAGCAGGCGCTGCGCCAGGGCGGGCATGAAGGCGGCCAGCGCCGGCGCCTCGGCGAAGCCGGCGCCGGGGTCGTTGACCACGCGCACATTGCCTTCGCGCATGGCGTCCAGCAGGCCGGGAATGCCATCGGCGGCGCCGGAATCCAGCTCCAGCGGGTCCAGCGTGCGGCCATCCTGCCGGCGCAGCAGCACGTCCACCCGCTGCAACCCCTTCAGCGTCTTCAGGAACAGCAGGCCATCGCGCACCGTCAGGTCGCCGCCCTCCACCAGGCTGCAGCTGAGCTCGCGCGCCAGCACGACATGCTCGAACCACAGCTTGTCGCTCGGCCCCGCGGTCAGCAGGGCCAGGCCGGGATTGCTGCCGGGGTGCGGCGCCAGGCGCTGCATCGCGTCCTGCCAGGTCTCGAAGAACGGCCGCAGCCGGCGCAGTTGGGCCGAGCGGAACAGCTCCGGCACCACGCGGGCCAGGGCGCGGCGATTCTCCAGCGCATAGGCCACGCCCGCGGCATCCGCGGTGCGGTCGGCCAGCACCTGCCAGTGGCCCTCGGCGTCGCGGATCAGCTCGGCCGAATAGAGTTGCAGCCGCGGTCCGGGGGCGGGCCCCTCGGTATGGCGGCAGGGCCTGAGGAAGGCCGGGTTGGCGAAGACCAGCGCCGGCGGCAGCAGGCCCTCGGCCAGCAGGGCCTGCGGCCCGTACACGTCGTCCAGCACGGCGGCGAGCAGCCGGGCCCGCTGCGCCAGGCCCTGGGCCAACGCGGCGAATTCGGCGGCGCCAAGCGGCAGCGGAATCGGGTCGCACCGCCAGCCCACCGGCGCGGCGCCGGGCAGCAGGCTGGTCAGCCCCTCATCTTGGAAGATGCGGTCCAGCTGCTGGCCACGCTCCGCCAGCACGTCACGACCCAACCCGGTCAGCGTCGCGTGCAGCAGGCGCCAGGGTGGCCGCAGCCCGCCGCTGCCATCCACCATTTCATCCCGGGGTTCGTTCATCGAACCCTGATGCTAGCGCAATATCGGCTGGGGTGGAAACACCCAACCCGATGCCCCGCGCCGGAACATACTGAATCTAAAGCAAGAAACCCGCCTGGACGATTTCATCCAGGCGGGCGTTGCCTTAGACCATCGCACCCCGGCGCAGGTCAAGGGTGCGCGGGGTTTCCAGCGAAACCGCCGGCGCCGGTGGATCCATCGGCCCTGGGGTATGGCCAAAGGCCTGGAATCGGGTGCGCCGCCGTGCCTCGGCCTCGTTGGCGTTGACCGGCAGGGTTTCGTAGCTGCGCCCGCCGGGGTGGGAGACATGATGCGTCAGCCCGCCCAGGCTGCGCCCGGTCCAGCGGTCGTAGACATCGAACACCAGCGGGGTCTGCGCCGGCACGGTGGGGTGCAGGGCCGAGGGCGGTGCCCAGGCCTTGAAGCGCACGCCGCCGACGAACTCGCCCTCGCGCTCCGTGCGCACCAGCGGCACCGCCTGGCCGTTGCAGGCCAGCACGTAGCGTTCATCCACCCAGCCGCTGACCTTGGCCTGGACCCGTTCGCAGGAGCTGTCGACGTAGCGGGCGGTGCCGCCGGCCGCGGCTTCCTCGCCCAGCACGTGCCAGGGCTCCAGCGCGTGGCGCAGTTCCACATGGGTGCCGCGCAACGTCGTCTCGCCGATCATCGGGAAGCGGAACTCTTGGTGCGGCACGAACCAGGCGGGGTCCAGGGCAAAGCCATGGTCGCCGAGTTCCGCCAACACGTCCTGGAAGTCCTGGTTGTTCCAGTACGGCATCAGGAAGTCGTCGTGGATGCGCGTGCCCCAGCGCACCAGCTTCCGCTCGTACGGCCGCTGCCAGAAGGCGGCGACGGCGGCGCGCATCAGCAGCGTCTGCGCGGCGGACATCCGCGCGTGCGGCGGCATTTCCGCCGCGCGGTATTCCACCAGGCCCAACCGCCCACTGCTGCTGTCCGGCGAGTACAGCTTGTCGATGCAGAACTCGGTGCGGTGGGTATTGCCGGTCACGTCGGCCAGGATGTTGCGGAACACCCGGTCCACCAGCCAGGGCGGGCTCGGCTGGTCGCGCCTGATCTGGGTGAAGGCGAATTCCAGCTCGCCCACGCTGTCCATCCGCGCCTCGTCGATGCGCGGATGCTGGCTGCTGGGCCCGATGAACAGCCCGCTGAACAGGTAGCTCATGCTCGGGTGGTTGTGCCAGAAGCCCAGCAGGCTCTTCAGCAGGTCCGGCCGGCGCAGGAAGGGGCTGTCGCTCGGCTGGCTGGCGCCCATGACGATGTGGTTGCCGCCGCCGGTGCCGACATGCCGGCCGTCCAGCATGAACTTCTCGGCGGCCAGGCCGACCTGGCGGGCTTCCTCGTACAGCGTCTCGGTGCGTTCCACATGCTCGGCCCAGCTGGCCGAGGGGTGGATGTTGACCTCGATGACACCAGGGTCGGGCGTGACGGAGAAATGCGTCAGGCGCGGGTCGCGCGGCGGCAGGTAGCCTTCCAGGATAACCTTGCGGCCCATCTCGGCGGCGGTGTCCTCCACCGCGGCGGTCAGCTCAAGCCAGTCCTCGGCCTGCATCAGCGGCGGGTAGAACACATGCAGCAACCCGCCGCGCGCCTCCACCGCCAGCGCGGTGCGCACCAGCTCCGGCTCGCCGCGGCCAACCACGGGCAGCTCCTGCGCGCGGGGACGGAAGGGGTCCAGCCCCTCGCCACCGGGGCCGCCCTGGCCAAGATACTGCCCCTGGGGCCCGCGCAGCGCATGGGCGCGCTGATAGGGGTTCTGGCCCTCGGCACCCGGCACCGCGACGCGCCGGAAAGCCTGGTGCGGCGGCAGGGCGGGCAGGGTCTCGAACGGGTCGCGCTCCCATTCCGCCTGGATGCTTGCCGGGTCGGCCCAGGGCAGGCTTTCCAGCGGCAGCCGCAGACCCACCGGGCTGTCGCCGGGGATCAGGAACATGTGGTCACCCCGGAAGAACCATTTTCCCGAGCGCCAGCGGCGGGCGCCGTCCTGCATCACCCGCTGCAGGGGCAGCACGCTGCCGACCGGCGCGTTCAGCCCCTGGGCGAACACCTTCGCCATCCGCTCGCGCTCCAGCGGGTCGCGCAGCCTGGCGTCCTCGACGACGACGTTGGCGGGAAGGCGATGCTCCTTCCACAGGTAGTAGTGGATGTCCTCATAGGCCGGGTTGACCAGCGACGGGTCCACCTGCAGCCGTTCGGCCAGCAGGCCGGCGAAGCGCGCCGCCTCGGCCGCCGTCGCGCTGTCCTTGTCGTCGTCGCTGGCCAGCAGCTCCGGGTTGCGCCACACCGGCTCGCCATCCGTGCGCCAGTGGGAATACAGCGCCCAGCGCGGCAGCTGCTCGCCGGGGTAGTGCTTGCCCATGGCGTATTGCAGCGCCGCACCCGGCGACCACTTCGGCACCAGACGGCGCAGCAGCCGGCCGGCATAGGCGCGCTTGGTCGGGCCCAGCGCATCGGTATTCCACTCGGCCGCATCCATGTCGTCGGCGGCGATGAAGGTCGGCTCGCCACCCATCGTCAGGCGTACGTCGCCAGCCTTCAGCGCCACGTCCAAGCGCTGGCCGGCGGCCAGGATGTCCTGCCACTGCCGTTCCGTGTAGGGCTTGGTGACGCGCGGCGTTTCCTTCACCCGCGTAACCGACATGGCGAAGTCGAACTCGGTCTCGGCCGGTTCAGCCATGCCGCTGATCGCGGCGGCCGAGGCCGGCTCCGGGCTGGCAGCCAGCGGAATATGGCCCTCGCCGGCCAGCAGGCCGCTGGTGGCATCCAACCCGATCCAGCCGGCGCCGGGCAGGTAGACCTCGGCCCAGGCATGCAGGTCGGTGAAGTCGCTGCTCGGCCCCTCGGCGCCCTGCACCGGCTTCACGTCCGGCACCAGCTGGATCAGGTAGCCGGAGACGAAGCGCGCGGCGAAGCCGAGGTTGCGCAGCACCTGCACCAGCAGCCAGGCGCTGTCGCGGCAACTGCCGCGGCGCTTGCCCAGCACCTCCTCGGGCGTCCACACGCCGGGTTCCAGCCGCACGACGTATTCGGTGCGCTCCTGAATCTGCCGGTTCAGCTCGATCAGCACGTCGATCGTGCGCTTCGGCTCGCGTGGGATGCCGGCCAGGAAGCCCTTCAGCAATGGCCCCACCGGCGCGCATTTGCGGAAGGGTGCCAGTTCCTCCTCCAGCACCGGGTCGTAGGTGAAGGGGAAGCTCTCCGCCTCCGGCTCCAGGAAGAAGTCGAACGGGTTGATGGTGGCCATGTCGGCCACCAGGTCGACCGTCACGTCGAAATGCGTCACGCGTTCCGGGAAGACCACGCGGGCGAGGAAGTTGCCCTGCGGGTCCTGCATCCAGTTCAGGAAGTGCGGCTTGGGTTCCACCTTCAGCGCGTAGCTGATGATCGGCGTCCGGGCATGCGGCGCCGGGCGCAGCCGGATGGTCTGCGGGCCGAGCGTCACCGCGCGCTCGTATTTGTAGGAGGTCCGGTGATGCAGGGCGACGTGCAGGGACATGAGGGCCTGGATGCAGTTCGGTCGGGCGGGCAGGAAGGCGGGCAGCTCGGGCAAGCAAGAAGCACACCCGCAGCCAAGCCGGGCGGATAGGGCAGCGCGCGCAACAAGTCCACGCCATTCGCCGCCGCGGCCTTGACGCTGGCGCATGGCTGGGGCAGCGCCGGCTTGGCCGTGCCGCCCGGTTCTGCGCCGAATGCCCAAGCAACGGGCGGCTGGCCGCCGCCGCCCAGCCCCCGCAGGGCCGGGGGCGCGCTACCGCATGCCCAGGTCGGCCGCCGCGCGGGCCTCGAAGGCGCGGCAGGCCTCGGTGTGGTTCTGGCCGATGAAGCCGCCGCGGACCGTGCCCGGCTCTACCCGCTTGAAGGCGTCCCGGAAGCCATCGGGCAGGCGGTAGCTGTCCGGTGGCGCCAGCCACAGCCGGAACAGCAGGCGGCGGCGCCCGGGGTCGGCGTGATCCTCGAATTCCGTGCGGCTATGGACGCAGGCGTGGTTGTTCATCAGCTGCAGGTCGCCCGGCCGCAGCCAGGTGCTGAACATCAGGTCTTCCCGCCGCATCAGCGCGTCCAGCAGCGCCAGCGCCTCGGCCTGGGCCGCGGTCAGGTCCGGCACGCCGTCCATGCCCTGGGCGTGCTTCAGCCGGTTGCGGTTCCAGCGGCCGAAGACCCGGCCATCCTGCTGCGCCACCACCGGGCAGGTCAGGAAGGCGCCCTCGTCCGCCGCCTGCTCCCCCTGGCGGGAGAAGCAGTAGGTGTCGTGCAGGCGCTCGGCCAGGTCGGGGCGTTCGCGCGCCATGGCGTTGTGCGCGGCGAGCGTGCTGGTGGCCATGCTCATGCCGCCGGCCAGCGCGTCGTTGTAGCAGGCCAGCAGCACGATATCCGCGGTATCCGTGTGGAAATCCAGGTCGGCGTTGCTGTTGTAGCCGCGCCCGGTGCCGGTGCGGTAGGCGTTGCCCGCGTTCTCCACGCGGCTGACGTAGTGGGTCTGCTTGCCTTGCGGCCGCGCCACGCCGAAATGCAGCCCGATCGCCCAGGTCATCAACTCGAACTCGGCCGGGGAAACGCCTTCCCGCGGCATGCCGCGTACCAGCGCCAGGCCACGGCCGCTGCGCTGCTCCTCGAAGGCGGCACGCAGGGTCGGCAGCGCGCGGCCCAAGTCGAACTCGTCGCGGCGGTAGTCCAGCAGCGGCCGGCCTTCTCGCCCGGCGGCCCGCGTCGCACCCAGCAGGTCGCTCGCACCGGCCTCGGGCAGGGTGAAGGTCCAGGTGTTGTCCGCGGCCAGCTCCGCCGCGGTCCATTCCGGCCGGCTGCCGGGGGCGATGGGCCGCATCCTTGTTTCCTCCGTGGTCGCGGCCAAGGTAACCACAGCGGGGCGCCTTGGCGAACCCTGGAACAGGAACGGGAGAAGACACCATGGACGGATTGCTCGGACTGGATGGCCTGCACCTGCCGCCACCGGCACGGCGCGGCTTCGTGATGGGCACGCTGATGGCGGGCTTCACCATGGCGACCGCGCATGGCCAGGCGGCACCGATCCACACCGACAGCACCGGGCTGACCGCCGGCGAGGTGCAGATCCCCGTCGCCGATGGCCATATCCCGGCCTATGCGGCGTCCCCGGCCGGCGGTGGCGCGCATCCGCTGGTGATGGTGCACGAGGAAATCTTCGGCGTGCACGAATACATCAAGGACACCTGCCGCCGCCTGGCCAAGCTGGGCTACACGGCGGTGGCGCCGGAATACTATGCCCGGCTGGGCGACCTCTCGAAGATGACCGACGTCGGCGCCATCATCCGCGACGTCATCAGCAAGGCGCCGGATGCCACGCTGATGAGCGACTTCGCTTCCGCCGTGGCCTGGGCGCGGTCCAGCGGCCGGGCGGACGGTACGCGGCTGGCGGTGACCGGCTTCTGCCGCGGCGGCCGCAACACCTGGCTGACCGCCGCAACCAACCCGCAGGTGAAGGCCGCGGTGGCCTGGTACGGCCCGGTCGGCGGCCCGACCAGCGACATTCAGCCCAAGACCGCAACCGACCTGGCTGGCGACCTGCACTGCCCGCTGCTGGGCCTCTACGGCGGCGCCGATACCGGCATTCCGGTTGACGCCGTGCATGCGGCGGAAGCCAAGGCCAAGGCCGCCGGCAAGACCGTGGAGATCGTGGTCTACCCCGACGCGCCGCACGGCTTCCACGCCGACTACCGGCCGAGCTATCGGAAAGAGGCCGCCGAGGATGGCTGGCGGCGGATGCTGGCCTGGTTCAAGCAGTACGGGGTCTGACTAAACCGTCCCGATCCGCGCGCGCAGGGCTTCGACGTCCGCGCGCTTCGGGTGGGCCGTGCCGGGGCGCATGACCGCCGCCGCCCCGGCGGCGATGCCCCAGGCGAAGGCATCCCGCGGCGCGGCGCCGGCGGCCAGGTGCAGCACCATCGCGGCCAGGAAGCTGTCGCCGGCGCCGACCGCGCCGAGCGCCGGCACGTCCAGCGCCGGCAACTGCAGCACGCCCTCGGCGCTGGCCAGCAGCGCGCCATCGCCGCCCAGCGTCACCGCCACAAGTTCGGCTCCGCCCTGCGCCACGAAGCCCTGCGCCGCCTCGGCCAACTCGCCCGGCGCCAGCTTGCGGCCCACCAGCGTGTCGAACTCGCCCTGGCTCGGCTTGATCAGCCGCAGCCCCGGCCCCAGCGCCGCCTTCAACGGCGCACCCAAGGTATCCAGCACGAAGGGCATCCCGCGCCGCACCGCGATGGCCTTGCAGCGCGCGTAGTAATCGGCCGGCACGCCCGGCGAGAGGCTGCCGCTGGCCACCAGCCAGTCTCCCGGCGTCTGCTCCAGCGCCGCCAAGCCGGCCCGCCACTCGGTCTCGCTGAGCGTCGGGCCTTCCGGCACGAAGCGGTATTCCAGCCCGGCCTTCAGGTCATGCACGGTATGGCTGATGCGGGTGCGGCCGCTGATCGGCACGGTCAGGTGCGGCACCTCGCCCTCGCGCAGCAGCTCCTCCAGCAGCGTGCCGCTGACGCCGCCGGCCAGGATGATCGCCAGCGTCTCGCCACCCAGCTCGCGCAGCACGCGGGAGACGTTCACCCCGCCGCCGCCGGGGTCGAAGCTGTCGCCCCGCGTCCGCACCTTGCGCACCGGCTGCACCTGGTCGGCCTCGGCCGCCAGGTCGATGGTCGGGTTCAGCGTGAAGGTCAGGATCCGCGGCATCAGGCGCGAGCCTGGATCGCGGCGTACATCGCCTCCACGCCCGCCATCAGGTCACCGACCTCCATCGCCTCGCGCGGGTTGTGGCTGCCATGGGCGTTGCGGACGAAGACCATGGCCGCCGGCACGCCACGCCGGGCAAACTCGGCGGCGTCGTGCCCGGCGCCGGAGACGGTGCTGTACGGCCTGGCCAGCGCCGCTTGGATCGCGTCATGCCCGGCGGCATCCAGCCTGATCGGTGCCGCCTCCACCCGCGTGCCCAGCACGAATTCCACGCCGCGCGAACGGCCGATATCGGCGCAGCGCCGGGCGAGGAAGCCGCGCATGCCGTCCAGCACCTCGGCGCTCGCGCTGCGGATATCCAGCGCGAATCGCACCTCGCCGGGTATGCGCGTGGCGGTGCTGGCCTCGGCCTCGGTCATCACCAGCCCGGCGGTCACCACCAGGTCGTTGCCCTCCTGCAGGCTGCGCGCCCAGAGGCCGTCCAGATCCATCAGCAATTCCGCCACCGCCATGGCCGGGTCTCGCCGCAGGTGGCGCGGTACCACGCCGGAATGCCCGGCTTCGCCCACGCAGCGGGCCCGGGGGAAGCGGATATGGCCGCGCACGGCGCTGACCGCGGCGGCCGGCAGGTCGCGGTCCAGCAGCACCGGCCCCTGCTCGATATGCAGCTCCCAGAACATCGTTGTCAGCGCGATCTCATGCAGTGGCACGCCGGCGCCGGCGGCCATCGGGTCGCCGCCCTGCTCGGCAATGTGTTGGGCCAGGGTCAGCCCGCTGTCGCGGCGTGGCGTTGCCAGCTCGGCGGCGTCCAGCGCACCGAAGGCGGCGCGGGTGCCGACATAGGGCGCGCCGAACCAGGGCGATTCCTCGCCGCGCAGCGCCACCGCCCGCAGCGGCAGGCCGTCCCGCGCCGCCCGCAAGGCGCAGAGCAGTGCGGCGACGGTGCCGGCCGCGCCGTCGAAATTGCCGCCCTGCGGCACGCTGTCCAGGTGGGACCCCGTCGCCATCGCCGGCGCCTCGCCCAGCCCGGGCGGGGCGAGCCAGGTATTGCCCACGGCATCCACGTGACGCGCCAGCCCCTGCGCTTCGCCGGCCTCGGCCCATAGCGCGTGGCAGGCGGTCTCCAGCGCCGACCAGGCCGGGCGCGTCACTCCGCCCAGCGGGTCCAGCGACAGCGCGCGGAAACCTTCCAGCAGCCGTGCCGCCAGCGCCGTTTCGTCAACCGGTACCGCGATACGCTGGGACAATACGTTCATTCCGCCGCCAACCTCTCCCGCGGCAGTGCCGCGCCGACCAGTTGCGCCACATCGCCGATGCCGCGCCGCGTGCAGAACGCCACCAGGCCGTCGAGAACGTCCAGCATCGCGGTCGGCTGCACGAAGCTGGCGGTGCCGACCTGCACCGCGGACGCGCCAGCCATCAGGAATTCCACCGCATCCTCGGCGGTGGAAATGCCGCCGACGCCGATGATGGGAATGCCCACCGCCTGCGCGCATTGCCAGACCAGGCGCAGCGCGATGGGCTTGAACGCCGGGCCGCTGAGCCCGCCCATGCCGGCGCCCAGCTTCGGCCGCGCGGTCTCGATATCGATCGCCAGGCCGAGGATGGTATTGGCCACCACCAGCGCCTCGGCGCCCGCCGCCTCGCAGGCCCGCGCCACGGCGGCGATATCCGCGGTGTTGGGCGAGAGCTTGACCCAGAGCGGCAGCGCGCAGGCCGCCCGCACCGCGGCCACGGCGGCAGCGGCGGTTTCCGGCAGCATGGCGAAGGCGCGGCCATCCTCCTCCAGGTTCGGGCAGGAGATGTTCGCTTCAATCGCCGCCACCCCCGGCGTCGCCGCCAGCACCGCCGCGGCGTGGGCGAACTCGGCCACGCTCGGCGCCGAGAGGCTGACCACCAGCGGCGCGCGGAACCGGCGCCATTCCGGCATGGCCTGGGCGACGAAGGCGTCCAGCCCCTTGCCGGGAATGCCGATGCTGTTCAGCAGCCCGTTCTCGGTCTCGGCCAGGCGCGGCAGGGCATTGCCCAGCCGCGCTTCCGGCGTGACCGACTTCGTCACCAGCGCGCCGAGCCGGTCCAGGTCCATCACCTCGGCCAGCTCCGGGCCAAAGGTGCCGCTGGCCGGCATCACCGGGTTGGCCAGCGTCAGGCGGCCAATGCGCGTCGCCAGCCTCACCATGCCAATGCCTGCTGCAGGTCGAAGACCGGGCCTTCGCGGCAAACCCGCTGATGCGAGATGTGGCCGGCCTCGTCGCGGATGTCGCGCACGCAGCAGAAGCACATGCCGAGGCCGCAGCCCATCTGCTGTTCCAGCGCCACCTGGCCGGGGATGCCGTATTCCGCCGCCAGCCGCTGCAGCACCAGGAACAACCGGTTGGAGCCGCAGGTGAACACCGCGTCCGGTCGCTCGGTCTCGAAGCGCCGGCGCAGCAGCGCTTCCACCGCGGCGGGCGCCGAACTGCCGTCGCTGTCGAACACCGCGTCGTAACTGCTGGCGCCGAACTCGTCGGCCATCAGGTCCCCGGGTGCGCGGGCCGAGAGCACCGCGTGCACCTGCGGGCCGCTGCCGACCAGCGGCGCCAGCGTCGCCAGCCCGACGCCGCGTGCCAGTACGAGAATGCGCCGCGCCGTCGGCGGCAGCGCAAAGCCGACGCCGAGCGGGCCGACCACGTCCAGCGCATCGCCGGGACGCAGCCGCGCCAGCGCCGCGGTGCCGCGCCCCTTCACGTGCAGCAGGAACCCCAGCGTGCCATCGGCACCGATGCGCCACACGCTCATCGGCCGACGCAGGAAGGGGCCGCTGCCACCGGCGTCCCGGCACAGCAGGTGGCAGAATTGGCCCGGCCTGGTCCGCGCGGCCAGCCCCGGCGCCGCCACCACCAGGCGGTGGTAGCGCTGGCCCACCGCGACGCTTTCCAGCACCGGGCAGGCAACCTGGGCGACGGCGAAGCCCGATGGGGCAGTATCCATGACCCAAGCGTCAGCCGGGCCGCGACTCCGAGTCAAATGTTGTTTTCGCTACCTTTGCCGGGGCCATGGCGTCAGCCCCGCGCCAGCCGCTTCTCGACGAACATCAGCCGGTCTTGGCCCCAGAAGATGTCTTCGCCGATGACATAGCTCGGCGCGCCGAAGACGCCGCGCGCCAGGGCGGCAGCGGTGTCGCGCTCGCGCATCTCGCCCCAGCGGGGGTCGCGGCCGAGTGCCAGCACCGCCTGCGCGTCCAGCCCGCAATCGCCGACCAGCGCGGCCAGCGTGGCCTCGTCGCCGGGGTTCTTCTCCTCCTCCCACAGCGCCTTCAGCACGCGCTGCGCCAGGCGGATGGCCGGCGCATCGCCGGCCGTCTCCCGCAGCGCGATGACGCAGGCGGAGGACAGCGCCTCGCTGGTCGGGAAGTGCTTGGGCTGGATGTGGAAGGGCAGGCCCAGTTCCGCCTTCCAGCGCGCCAATTCCTGCAAGCGGTAGGCCTGGCGCTGCGGGCTGCGCTTGGGCAGCGGCAGCCCGCCGGAGCCGGCGAAGATGGTGCCGAAATCCACCGGCCAGATCCGCAGCGTGGCGTGGTACTTCGCCGCCAGCGCCTCGACCCGCGCGCCGCCCATGTAGGTCCAGGGCGAGTTCAATGAGGCGTAGTAGTCGATGTGCATGTCTCAGCTCTCCAGCGGTGCGCCGGTGGCGGCGCGGACTTCCTCGAAGCTCATCCCCGGCGCCAGCTCCACCACGCGGAAACCATGGCCGGTGGGGGCGAACAGGCCGTAGTTGGTCGCCACCAGCGTTACCACGCCGCGTGCCGTCACCGGCAGGCTGCACGCCGGCACCAGGCGCGGCGCGCCCTTGCGGGTCACGTGCTCCAGGATGATGAAGACCCGCTTGGCGCAGGCCGCCAGGTCCATGGCGCCGCCGATGCCGCCGCCCTTCTGCCCGGCCACCTTCCAGTTGGCGAAGTCGCCATTGGCCGCCACCTCATAGGCGCCCATCACGGTCACATCGATGCGCCCGCTGCGGATGATGGCGAAGCTGTCGGCGTGGTTCACCGTCACGCTGTCCGGCTTCAGCGAGACGTTCTGCCCACCGGCATTGACCAGGTGCAGGTCCTCCTGCCCCGCCGGCAGCACCGGACCATAGCCGATCAGCCCGTTCTCGGAGTGGTAGGTGATCTCGCGGCCGCCGAGATCGGTATTGCTGCACAGCGTCGGGATGCCGACGCCGAGGTTGACCAACCAGCCATCCTCGAATTTCTCCGAGAGACGGTCGGCCATCTGCTGCCGGTTCCAGCCCTTTTCCGTTCCGCTCATTTCGCCCGCTCCTGCCGGCGCACCGCCCAGATGCCTTCCGGCGCCGGCGGCACCACCACCATGCGCTGCACGAAGATGCCGGCGGTGTGCACCTGGTCCGGGTCCAGCGCGCCGGCCGGCAGGATGGGCTCCTCAACCTCCACGATGCAGGTCTTCGCCGCCATCGCCATCAGCGGGCAGAAGTTGCGCTGCGTCAGCCGGAACACCAGGTTGCCGCTGGCATCCGCCCGATGCGCTCGGATGAAGGCGTAGTCCAGTGGCAGCGCGTATTCCAGCAGCATTTCCCGCCCGTTGAACACGCGGGTCTCGCGGCCCTCGGCCAGCTCGGTGCCCACGGCGGTGGGGGTGTAGAAGGCCGGGATGCCGGCGCCGGCGGCGCGCATGCGCTCGGCCAGCGTGCCCTGCGGCACCAGCTCGGCCTCCACCTCGCCGCTCTCATAGTACTTGGTGAAGGGCAGCACGTCGGTCGGGCGCGTCGCCGCGGTGAAGCTGGCGATGACCTTCGTCACCTGGCCGTTCTCCACCAGACTGGCAATGTCCGGCATGCGCGGCTGATGCGCGCCGCCGGTGGTGTTGCCGACACAGGTCAGCCGCTTCGCCCCCTGCTCGCGCAGCGCCTTCAGCAGATTGTACGGCGTGCCCGGCGCGGCGAAGCCGCCGATGCCGATGACCGAGCCGTCCGGAATATCGGCCACCGCCTCGGCAAAGCTGCCGAAGGTCTTGGATCGCATGCGCGGCGTTCCCCCTGCTGTTCCGCCGGATGCTGCCAGTTGCCGCGCGTGGCGTCCACGTGCAGGCTGCGCGGAACGGAGGAAACCACATGCTGGCTCGGCGTGGAGTGATGGCGGCGGCGCTGCTGGCGCCAGGGATGGCGCGGGCGCAGGGCGCAGGCTCCCCTTGGCCGTCGCGCCCGGTGCGCATCGTGGTGCCCTTCACCCCCGGCGGCTCCAACGACGCCATGGCGCGGCCGCTGGCGGAGCGCCTGCAGGCGCATTTCGGCCAGCCCTTCGTCATCGAGAACCGACCTGGCGCCGGAAGCGCAGTGGGGGTGCAATACGCGGCCCAGGCAGCGCCCGATGGCCATACGCTTCTCGTCACCACCTCCTCAGTCGCCGCCATCGCGCCGGTGCAGCGCATCGCCTTCGATGCAGCCCGTGACCTGGACGGCATCGCGCTGCTCGCCAGCGCGCCGCTGGCCGCCTTCGTGCCGGTCACCACGCGCTTCGCCAGCCTGCGCGCCATGGTGGCGGAAGCCCGTGCCAAGCCCGGTGAGGTCACCTATGCCAGCAGCGGCCCGGGCAGCACGGTGCATCTGATGACGGAACTGTTCTGCCTGAAGGCCGGCGTGAGCATGCAGCACATTCCCTACCGGGGCACCGCTGGCGCGCTGACGGATCTGGTGGCCGGGCGCGTGGATGTGATGTTCACCACCTTCGCCAGCACCGGCGGCCAGCTGCGCGGCAACCTGCTGAAGGTGCTGGCCCATGCCGGCGAAACCCAGCCGCCCGGCACGCCGGCAGCGCCGACCGCGCGCGAGCAGGGCGTGGATTATGTCGGCGGCATCTGGTGGGGGTTGTTCGCGCCGCAGGGCATTCCGCGGGACGTGCGCGCCGTGTTGAACAACGCCACCAATTCCGCCCTGGCCGAACCTGGCTTCACCAGCATCCTCGCGCAGGAGGCGGCGACGCCTGGCGCGCTGACGCCCGAGGCCTTCCAGCAGAAGATCCGCGACGAACAGGTGGCGATGCAGCAGGTGGTGACGGCGGCGAGGATCACCGCAGACTAGATCACCCCATCCGCCGCCAGCGCATCCATCGCGGCGTCATCAAGCCCCAGCTTCTCGCGCAGCACGTCGCGCGTCTCGGCGCCCAGCGGCCCGGTCGGCGGCGCCTGCGGCGGTTCCACGCCGGAGAAATGCAGCGGCCCCGAGGGGATCGGCAACCGGCCGAATTCCGGATGCTCCTGCCAACGCAGCCCGCCGGTGGCGTGGAGGTGCGGGTCGTGCATCACCTCCGTCAGCGTGCGCACCGGCCCGCACGGCACGCGCTCCGCCAGCAGCTTCTCGAACAGCGCCTGCTTGGTGACGTGGATGGTACGCTCGGCCACCGTTGCGTCCATCCAGTCCATGTTGGCGCAGCGGTCCTTCACCGTGCGGCTGCGCGGGTCGTCCAGCAGCTCCGTCATTGCAAGCGCGCGGCAGAGGCCCTGCCACTGCGCCTCGTTGCTGGTGATGATGGCAATGTGGCCGTCCGCGCAGGGGTACACGCTGTAGGGCGCCAGCGAGAGGCCGCTGTGCCGGTTGCCGACGCGCACGCTGTCCGCATCCTGCCCCGGCTTCACCATGCTGAGCGCCGACAGCAGCGGGAAATACGCGGTCTCCAGCATCGAGACCTCGACCCGCCGCGCCACGCCCGTGCGTTCGCGTTCCAGCAGCGCGGTGACGACGGCGCCGTACAGATGCGCGCCGGCGAGGAAATCGGCCACCGCCGGGCCGCACTTGGTCGGCGGCGTATCGGCAAAGCCGGTGATGCCCATGTAGCCGGCCATGGCCTGCACCGTCAGGTCCATGGCGGGGTAGTCGCGGTACGGCCCTTCGCTGCCGAACCCGCTGGAACAGGCATAGACCAGGCGCGGGTTCAATGCCTGCAACGCCGCCGCGCCCAGCCCCAACCGGTCCATCACGCCTGGTGCGAAGTTCTCCACCAACACGTCCGCGTGCATCGCCAGCTCGCGCAGCACATCCCGCCCGCGCGGCTGCTTGAGGTCGAGCCGTACCGACCGCTTGCCGCCATTCAACGACGCAAACGGCAGCGCAAACCCGCCCGCCGCGCGCCGCCGCAGATGCTCACCGTCCGGCGGCTCCACCTTCACCACCTCCGCCCCCGCCTGCGCCAGCAGGAAGGCGGCATAGGGGCCGTTGTAGATCTGCGTCAGGTCAAGGACGGTCAATCCGGCGAGCGGCAGCGACATCAGAAGGCGGCGTCCTCGAACTGCTTGAGCGTCTCGCCGCCGGCCATGATGCAGGCCACCAGCGCGCTGGTCTGCGGCAGCATACGCTGCATGTAGAAGCGGGCGGTGGCAAGCTTGGCCTTGTAGAAGCCGGTCTCGTCATCCGGATGCTTCAGCGCCGCTTCCGCCATGCGCGCCCACATCCAGGCCAGCGCCGTCAGCCCGAACAGCCGCAGGTATTCGCTGGCCGCGGCCCCGGCCTCGAACGGGTCGCTGAAGCCCCGCCGCGCCACTTCCGCGGTGGCCTGCTGCAACCGCCCGAACGCCTTTGAGAGCGGCAGGATGAACTCGGCCATCGCCTCGTTCTCCTCATGCTGTTCGATGTACGCCAGCACCGGGTGGAAGAAGCTGCGCAGGTAGCGCCCAGCATGCTGCGGCATCTTGCGCCCCACCAGGTCCAGCGCCTGGATGCCGTTGGTGCCCTCATACAGCTGCGCAATCCGCGCATCGCGCACGAACTGCTCCATGCCGTGGTCGCGGATATAGCCGTGGCCACCGAACACCTGCATGCCCATCGCGGTCGCATCCCAACCGAAGTCGGTGAACATCGCCTTGATGATCGGCGTCATCAGCTGCACGAAGTCGTCCGCGTCCTGCTTGACCTGCGCATCAGGGTGGCGCGTGGCGACGTCTAGCTCGGTGGCGGTAATCGCACACAAGGCGCGGCAACCCTCGGCCTGGGCGCGCATGGTCAGCAGCATGCGGCGCACGTCGGGGTGCACCAGGATCGGGTCGGCCGGCTTGTCCTTCGCCTTCACGCCATCAATGCCGCGGCCCTGCAGCCGGTCGCGCGCATAGGCCACCGCGTTCTGGTAGCTCACCTCCGCCAGCCCCAGCCCCTGCACGCCCACGCCCAGGCGTGCCGCGTTCATCATGGTGAACATGGCGCGCAGGCCCTGGTGCGGCTTGCCCACCAGCCAGCCCTTGGCGTCATCGAAGCTCATCGCGCAGGTAGCGCTGGCCTTGATGCCCATCTTGTGTTCCAGCGCGGTGCAGACGGCGCCGTTGCGCTGGCCGGGCTTGCCGTCCTCGGTCGGCAGGAATTTCGGCACGATGAAGAGCGAGATACCGCGCGTCCCCGGCGGCGCATTCGGCAGCTTGGCCAGCACCAGGTGGACGATGTTCGCGCTGAGATCATGCTCGCCGGCGCTAATAAAAATCTTGTTGCCGGTGATGCGGTAGCTGCCGTCGTCGCCGGGCACCGCCTTGGTGCGGATCAGGCCCAGGTCGGTGCCGCATTGCGGCTCGGTCAGGCACATCGTGCCGGACCATTCGCCGTTGACCATCTTCGGCAGGTACAGCGCCTTCTGCTCGGCGCTGCCGTGTTTCTTGATGGCGGCGTAGGCGCCATGCGTCAGCCCCGGATACATGCCGAAGGCCAGGTTGGCGGAGCAGATCATCTCCTCCACCACCATGCCGATGGTCTGCGGCAGGCCCTGGCCGCCATCCTCGGAGTCGCTCGAAAGCCCGCCCCAACCGCCCTCGGAAAACGCTTGGTAGGCTTCCTTGAAACCCTTCGGCGTGCGGACCACGCCATTCTCGATCGTGCAGCCTTCCTCGTCGCCGCTGCGGTTCAGCGGCAGCAGCACTTCCTCGCAGATCTTCGCGGCTTCTTCCAGCACCGGGTCGATCAGGTCGGCGGTCATCTCCTCGAAGCCCGGCAGCGCGCGCAAACGCTCGGGGTCGGCCAGTTCGTTCAGCACGAAGCGCATGTCGCGCAGTGGCGCCTTGTAGGTCGGCATGATGCTTCTCCTAGTTCCGCAGCGGCCGGCCGGTTTCGAGCATGTGCTCGACGCGCGCCAGCGTGCCCCTGGTCTTCAACAGCGCCATGAAGCCCTGGCGCTCCAGCTTCAGCACCTGGTCTTCCGTGGTCTCGTCCAGGAAGTCGGTGTCGCCGCCCGTCAGCGTATTCGCCAGGTGCTCGCACACCACCGCGTCATGCGGCGTGGCGCGGCCCATGGCCACCTGCGCCTGCACCGCCATGGTCAGCGCAGCACGCCCCGTTGCACCGGGCAGCCGCAGCTTGGCGGCCTGCTGCGGTGCGTAGCCGTCTAGCATCGCCAGCGCCCGTGCCTTGGCCGCGGCCAGCAGCCGGTCGCGGTTCATCACCACGCCATCGGTCGGGCGCAGGATCAGCATCTCCTTTGCCTCGGCGGCGGACTTGGCCACCTGCGCCGTGCTGATCATCTCGAAGGCCTTGGCCACCGGCGGCATCGGCCCCTTCGGCAGCTTCGGCGCCTCGCTCCAGCGGCGGAGCATGGTGGTGCAGCCGCCCCAGCCGGGGATCAGCCCCACGCCCACTTCCACCAGGCCGATATAGGTCTCGGCATGTGCCTCCACCGCGTCGCAATGCAGCAGCACCTCGCAGCCACCGCCCAGCGCCATGCCACTCGGCGCGCCCACCACCGGGAAGGGCGCCTCGCGCAGCGCGCGCATC
>CAIMOR010000461.1 GCA_903843125.1 uncultured Rhodospirillales bacterium | reverse complement strand
GACCGAGCTCTTTCAAAAGATCACCGACTGCATGCTGGAGATCGCCGGCGAGAATGCCGGGCTGCTGGAGCCGATGGAGGGCAACCGCAACCTCAACGCCACCGGCCAGTTCATCCAGGCGCGCCCGGCGACGATCTATGGCGGCAGCAACGAGATCCAGCGCAACATCCTCAGCAAGAACGTGCTGGGGCTGCCGGGTTAGGCACTCGCTGCACCTGCGGGCGCCAGCCCACGCCTGCGCCGACGCGAAATCCCCCGGCAGCCGCGTTGACCCATGCAGCGCGTCGGTGAACCATGCCGGCAACAACCGCATGGCAGGCGACGCATGACCGAACTCTGGCAACTTTCCGCGGGTGAGCTGGCCGCCCAGGTCCGCGGCCGCAAGGTGTCCGCGGTGGAAGCGGTACAATCAGCCCTCGGCCGGCTGGCGGCGGTGAACCCGCGCATCAACGCCGTGATCGCGGAGATGCCGGAGCAGGCCCTGGCCGCCGCCGCCGCGGTGGATGCCGCCATTGCCCGCGGCGAGGAGCCCGGCCCGCTGGCCGGCGTGCCAATCACCGTGAAGGTGAACGCGGACATGGCCGGCTGGCCCACAACCAACGGCCTGCGCATCCAGGCCGAGCTGATGGCGACGCAGGACAATCCGGTTGTCGCCAACCTGAAGCGGGCCGGCGCCATCGTCATCGGCCGCACCAACACGCCGGCCTTCAGCCTGCGCTGGTTCACCCGCAACGGGCTGCACGGCGCCACGCTGAACCCGCGCGACAAGACCATCACGCCCGGCGGTTCCTCGGGCGGCGCGGCGGCGGCCACGGTGGCGGGCATCGGCGCCATCGGGCACGGGACGGATATCGGCGGCTCGGTCCGCTACCCCGCCTATGCCTGCGGCATCCACGGCATCCGCCCGACGCTGGGGCGCATTCCCGCGTGGAATTCCTCCGGCCCGGAACGCGCCATCGGGGCGCAGCTGATGGCGACGAGCGGCCCGTTGGCGCGCACCATCGCCGACGTGCGGCTGGCCTTCAACGCCATGGCCCAGCCGGACCCGCGCGACCCCTGGTGGGTGCCGGCGCCGCTGGTGGGGCCGGAAGTGCCGAAGCGCGCCGCGCTCTGCATCGCGCCCGAGGGCATGCCGGTGCAGCCCGCGGTGGAGGCCGCCCTGCGAGATGCCGGGCGCCGCCTGCAGGCCGCCGGCTGGGTGGTCGAGGAAATCGCCAACACGCCGCCGATGCAGGAACCCGCCGACATCCAGGCGATGCTCTGGCTGGCCGAGACGCGGCGCGGCGCCAACGCCGCCTTCGCGCGGGAGAACGACCCCGACGCCAATACGGTCTACGGCTTCATGGAGCGCCTGAGCCCGGAGCCGGACCTGCACATGTTCCAGGACGGCCTGACCAAGCGCGCCACGCTGCTGCGCGAATGGACGCTGTTCTTCGCGCAATACGCCGTGGTGCTGATGCCGGTCTCGGGCGAACTGCCCTTCCCGGACCACGACGACGTCGTCAGCTTCGAGCGGTTCAAGCAGATTATGGCGGCGCAGTTGCCGCAGGTCGGGCTGCCGCTTCTGGGCCTGCCGGGGCTGACGGTGACCACAGGCCTGGTCGGCACCGTGCCGGTCGGCGTGCAGATCGTCACCAACCGCTACCGAGAGGACCTGGCGCTGGCGGCCGGCGAGGCGATCGAGGCCGGCGGCGTGCCGCCGATGATCGTCGATCCCGCGTGATCGCGGTTAAGTCGATCCCGCGTGATCGCGGACGGGCGCTCCCCGATCGACCCGGCTCATCCTTTGTACCGCCGCCACAGGGTCGATCCGGCGTGATCACGGTTGCGGTGGCGCGGCGGCTTGCCTAGCTTCCGCCCGCCGCAACCTGTGCGGAACGGCGCGGCTGGCGGCAGAACCGCCCTGGCCGCGTCGCTTCCGGGAGCTTTCGCCGATGATGCCGCGCCTCGCCGCCCTTGCCACCCTCGCCGTGCTGACCGCCTGCGCCAACGGTCCGCAACGCCCGCAACAGGCCGAGCGCCGTGAATGCAGCAAGGCGCCGGTACTGGTGACCAACGCCTCCAGCCAGGCGGTGGAGCAACTCTATCTCGGCGCCCCGGGTGCCTGGGGTGCGGACCTGCTGGCGGGCAGCGAGCTGGCGCCCCGCGCCAGCCTGAACCTGCCGCGGCCGGGCGAGGGCCGCTTCAACCTGCGCCTGGTCTGGGTCAACGGCCGCGCCGCCGAGTTCCCCAACCTGGATGGCTGCATCACCACGCGGGTGGAACTCGGCGACGCCGGCATGCGGGCGCAGTAGTCGCCTGGCGCGGCGGGCAGGGCGCGCCCCGGCAACGGGTCGCTCCGGCCCGACCGTTGAACCGCGCTGATTGCCTTGCCGCAATGCAGCCGCTACCCATCCAATCTGCATTTTTAACGAGTGGCCATGTCAGTCTCCACACGCCGCGCGGCGCTTGGCAGCTTCGCCTGCCTGGCTTGCGCCGGAATCCTGCCCGGCCGCCGGGCCACCGCAGCCGAATCGACCGTGCCCAAGACCTCCCTGACGCCCGACCAGGCGCTGGCCAGGCTGCTGGAGGGCAACAGCCGCTTCGTTGCCGACAACCCTATGGCACCCGCGATCGGCAGTGGCCGGCGGCATGAACTGGCCGGTGGCCAGGGGCCCTACGCCGCCGTGATCGGCTGCGCCGACAGCCGCACCCCGCCGGAGACCCTGTTTGGCGCCGGCCTGGGCGAGGTATTCACCGCTCGCGTTGCCGGCAACACCATGACCCCGTCGGCGCTGGCGAGCCTGGCATACTCGGTGCAGGTGCTCGGCGCGCCGCTGCTGATGGTGCTGGGGCATGAGCGCTGCGGCGCGGTCGCCGCCGCGGTGGAGTTCGTCACCAAGGGCACCCGCCTGCCGGACCCGATGATGGCCATGGTGGACCCGATCGTGCCCGCGGTGCGCGCCGCCCAGCGCAAGGGCGGTGACCTGCTGGACCAGTCGGTGCAGGAGAACGCCCGCCTGGTGGCCAGGAACCTGCGGGAGCATGCCGCCTTCCGCGCCCTGGTGCCGAGCAGGCTGCGCGTTGTCGCCGCGCGCTACGACCTGGACGACGGCCAGGTGACCGTTCTGGAGGGCTGATACCAACTCCCACAGCGGGTGACTCACGCGGGGGATTCCCCGACGCGGCGTTGATGTGATTCAAGCTGGTGATCCCTGGAGGCTCACCATGGCACGCGCCATCGCTCTACGTTCG
>CAIMOR010000460.1 GCA_903843125.1 uncultured Rhodospirillales bacterium | reverse complement strand
CGGGAGGTGACGCCCGAGCCGAGCCCGGTGAAGCCGCCCCCGCCGCAGCAGCAGGCCCAGCCGCGACCGGAGCCGCCCTTGCCGCTGCCGCCGCCCCCGGTGCCGCCGCCGCCCGAGCCGGGCAAAACCCCGGGCACCGGCCAGACCCCGCCGCCGCCCCGCCCGCAGGAGCGTAGCCAGTCGGTCCTCAGCACGCTGGAACGCCTGCGCCAACAGCAGCAGCGCGAGCCGCCGCGCGCCCGGCCGACGCCGCCCTCCGGCGCGCCGCAGCAGGGCGGCGGCGCCCCCACCGGCACCGCCGAACTGACCGCCGGCGAGCGGACCGGCCTGGCCGACAAGATCGGCGAGTGCTGGAAGGTGAACTCCGGCGCGCTGAACGTGCGCGAGGTGGTGGTGGAACTGCGCGTGGACGTCGATGCCGGCGGCGTGGTCCGCAACGTGCGCCCCAATGGCAGCCCACCGAGTGACCCGGTCGCCCGCATGGTGTTCGAGGCCGCCCGCCGTGCCCTGCTGGACCCCGCCTGCAACCCGCTGCCCCTGCCGGCTAATCGGCTGGCTGCGCTGCGCGATACCGTGTTCCGCTTCAACCCGCGCGACCTGGGTCTGCGCTGATGCGTCGTCGACGGCTTGCGCCGATGCCTCAGGACCGCCGGAATTGCCCCCTATCAACTGCCGCGCTCACGGCACAAGCCCTGACGAGGACGCCATGACCATCATCAGTCGCCGCACCGGCCTGCTGGGTGCCGCCGCACTCGCCGCTTCCCGCCTGTCCAGCGCGCAGGCGCAGACCTCGGTGGTGGATATCACCCGGGCGCGGACGGACCCGATCCCGATCGCCATCCCGGCCTTCGCCGGCCAGGGCGATGCGGCGCGCATCGGCACCGACATCGCCAATGTGGTCATTGCCAACCTGCGTGGCTCCGGGCTGTTCCGCCCGGTCGACCGTGCCGCCTTCATCCAGACGCCGGAGGCAGCCGCCGCGCTGCCGCGCTTCCAGGACTGGCGCGTCATCGGGGCCCAGGCGCTGACCACCGGCCGCGCCGAGATGCTGGGCAACCGGCTGCGGGTGGAATTCCGCCTGTGGGACGTGCTGCCGGAACAGCAGATCCAGGGCACCGCCTTCACCGGCGACGCCGCCAATTGGCGCCAGACCGCGCACCTGATCAGCGACGTCATCTATGAACGTCTGCTGGGCGAGAAGGGCTACTTCGACACCCGCGTGGTCTACGTGGCCGAGACCGGCCCGCGCGACCGCCGCGGCCGGCGCCTGGCCATCATGGACCAGGACGGCGCCAACAACCGCTTCCTGACCGATGGCAGCTTCCAGGTGCTGACGCCGCGGTTTCACCCGAATGCGCGGCAGATCGCGTTCATGAGCTACCAGCGCAACGAACCCCGTGTCTACCTGTTCAACCTGGACAGCGGCCGGCAGGAGGTGCTGGGCAGCTTCTCCGGCATGACGCTGTCGCCGCGCTTCAGCCCCGATGGCCGCAGCGTCATCATGTCCTCCACGCGCGGCGGCGATGCCAATGTCTACATCGTGGACCTGGCCACCCGGCGCGAACGCCAGTTGACCAGCGGCGGCGGGCTGGATGTCTCGCCCTGCTTCTCGCCGGATGGCCAGCAGGTGGTGTTCAACTCGGACCGCGGCGGCGACCAGCAGCTTTATGTGATGAGCGCGGATGGCGGCAACATCCGCCGCATCAGCTTCGGCCAGGGCCGCTACGCCACGCCGGTCTGGTCGCCGCGCGGCGACCTGATCGCCTTCACCCGCTTCGGCCGCGGCAGCTTCGCCATCGGCGTCATGCGGCCGGACGGTTCGGGAGAGCGCATCCTGACCGAAGGCTGGCAGATGGAAGGCCCGACCTTCGCGCCGAACGGCCGCGTCATGATGTACT
>CAIMOR010000459.1 GCA_903843125.1 uncultured Rhodospirillales bacterium | reverse complement strand
TGACGCCATCGACATAGAGGTTGCGGTCGGTTGCGGCGGTGCCGCCGTAAGCGTCGTTCAGGAAGTTCACCGTGACGGTATGCGCCGCAGTGCCCCAGTTGCCCGAGAGGGTCAGCGTATCATCACCGCTGCCATGCAGAGCGGAAGCGGTGAAGGTGCCGCCGACCTGGGTGCCGTCCACCTTCACGGTGTACTGGGCGTCGCCGTTGTAGGCGTCCTCGCTGAGCTTGATCACCAGCTGGTCACTGCCGCTGCCCGCCGACAGGGTTGCGGGGCTGTGGCTGGCTGAGGCGGGAACGCTGAAGCTGACCGGGCCGGCGGACATCAGGCTGGCGCTGCCATTGGGCACCGCGGTGCCGTTGTAGCTGATGCCGTCGACATAGAGGTTGCGGTCGGTGGTGGCGGTGCCGCCCCAGGCGTCGTTCAGGAAGTTGACGATGACGGCGTGGGCGCCGCCGCCCCAGGCACCGGAAAGCGTCAGCGTATCGTCGCCGCTGCCATGCAGCGCGGTGTCCGTGAAGGTGCCGCCGACCTGCGTGCCGTCGACCTTCACGGTGTACTGGGCGTCGCCGTTGTAGGCGTCCTCGCTGAGCTTGAGCACCAGCTGGTCACTGCCGCTGCCGGCGGCAAGCGTTGCCGGGGTTGGCGCCGGCGCCGCGGCGGTGGTCGTACCGAGCGGGGTGTAGTCCACCTGGTAGACGGTGAGCGACGTGTTGCTGTTGTTGTTCAGGAAGCCGATCGTGTCGTTCATTCCGCCATGCGCGTAGTCGACCGGCACATGCGAGGTGACCGTCGCCTCGACCACGCCGTCGACCTTGAAGGTGATCAGACCCGGCTCCCAGACCATCTGGTAGGTATGCGGCGTATAGGCGGTGACGCCGTAGAAGATCTGCGCCTGATAGGCGTCCGAGCCGCCGGCGTTCCAGTGGACGGTACCGTATTGCTGGCCAGAACCGTTCGGCGTGATCTCCATCATGTCGATTTCCTGGCCGGGCCAGTTGTTGTCGCCGGGCCAGAGGATGATGGCCGGGCCAGGCTGATTGCCGTTCACTTCGGCCTGGATGGTGTAGGTGCCGTAACCGTGACCGGAGGACGGACCGCTGGCCCATTCCATCAGGGCGGAATTGCCTGCTAGCGTGACTTGGCCTGGAACCGACTGGTCAACGTTGTAGGCGTTGCCGAGCGAACCGAGCCCGTTGTCGAAGGTGATGCTCATCGCAGTCGTGCCGGACATGGGGGTATCCTTCATGCGGGTGGACAGGGGGTGGCGGCGCGGGCACGGGTTGCCGGTGCGGCGTTTTGCCGCAGCCATGCGGAGGCCGGCCGGCGCCAGGGCGTGCCGGTAGCTTCGCGGTTCAGGACCACGTTCTCAGGGTTGGGCGTTCAGCGCGGCCGGCGGGTGCGCCGGCGCGGCGTCCTAGGCGCGGCCGGGGGGCGCCCGATGCGGCTGCAGCAGCCGGCGCAGCGGATGGCGGAAGCAGATGCCGTTGCGGCGCCCCTGTTTCGCCGCCATGCCGAAAGCAATGGTGGAGCAGGTCGAGGCCATGGCCTTCTCCCTAGGGTTTCATCACGGTTTCGCCAGATCGATCACGATCAGGCGACCTCTGCAACCTAGGGTAACATGCGGCGCCACGCAATGTTGAATACAATAGCCTGTCGAGAATCTTTGCTGGGCAATGCACGCCCTGGTTGTGTTAACGCCGCGGCCGAGGCCTCGTCGCCGGGAGGGGTGTGGCCCGCAATGTTTGCACCAACCGCCGGATATCGCGGTCCGCCGAGTGCCGCGACAGGTTGGTGTGCACCAGATAGTCGGCTCGGCGCCGCTTCTCGGCATCCGGGGTCTGGCGAGAGAGGATGTAGGCCAGCCGCTCCGGTGTCATGCCCGGGCGGCGCAGCACCCGCCAGCGCTGCACCGCGGCCGGCGCCGTCACCACCAGGATCTTGTCGCAGCGCCGCCAACCGCCGCCCTCGAACAGCAACGGCACGTCCAGGACCACCAGGGACTCCCCGGCGCGGCGGCCCCTGGCGATGAAGCGGCGCTCGGCGTCCCGTACCAGCGGGTGGACGATGCGTTCCAGCTGCTTCATCGCTGCGGCATTGCCCAGCACAGCACGGCGCAACGCCTCGCGGTCCACTCTTGCGTCGCGCACGGTGCCGGGGAAGGCGGCGCCGATCGGCCCCACTGCCCGGCCGCCGCGCGCCTGCAACTGGTGCACCGCGGCATCGGCGTCGAAGACCGGCACCCGCAGCCGGCGGAAGCTGGCCGTGGCGGTGGACTTGCCCATGCCGATGCTGCCGGTCAGGCCCAGCACGATCATGAGCGCGGTATATCCCCGCCGACGAAGCCCTCCAGCTCCGCATCCACCACGGGGTCCACGCCAAACCAGTGCCGGAAGCCCGGCCGCGCCTGGTGCAGCAGCATGCCCAACCCACCCACGGCCCGCAGCCCACGCGCCCGGGCAGCGGCCAGCAGCGGCGTTTCCAGCGGCACATAGACGATGTCCGCCACGACGGCCCCGGCCGGCAGCGGCGCCAGGTCCAGGTCCAGCGGCGGCTGGCCCTGCATGCCCAGCGAGGTGGTGTTGACCAGCAGGGCAGCGCGCCCCAGCGGCGCCGCCGCCGCCATGCGCACCGGCCCGCCGACCTCGCGCGCCAGTGCCTCCGCCCGTGCCGGCGTGCGGTTCACCAGCACGACCTCGGGGCATCCCGCTTCCAGCAGCGCCACGGTGATGGCACGCGCCGAGCCGCCGGCGCCCAGCAGCACGGCGGGGCCGGCCTCGGCCTGCCAGCCCGGCACTTGCTGGCGGATGTTCTCCAGGAAGCCGAAGCCATCGGTGTTGCTGCCGTGGATACGCCCTTCGCGGAACACCAGCGTGTTCACCGCGCCCATGCGCCGTGCCGTGGCATCCACCTCGTCGCATACCGCGAAGGCGGCTTCCTTGTGCGGGATGGTGACGTTGGCGCCGCGGAAGCCCAGCGCCACCAGGCCGCGCACCGCGCTGACGAAGGCTTCCGGCGCCACCGGCAGCGGCACGTAGGCGCCGTCGATGCCATGGCGGGCAAGCCACAACCCGTGCAGCCGTGGGGAACGGGAATGCGCCACCGGCCAACCGAGAATGCCGGCCAGCCTGGCCTTGCCTGAAAGGATCATCCGCCCCGCTTATCGATGCGCCATGATCTCGTCCAGCGCCGGCACCAGGTAGTGCTTCAGCGTGGCGAAATCCTCCGACATCGGGAAATGGCCGAGGCCGTGCATCACCTGCGCCCGGCTGCCGGGAATGGCGGCGGCGGTGGCCTGGGTGTCCTCGGCGGTGCAGGAATAGTCGTAGTCGCCGGTCAGCAGCACCACCGGGCAGACCGCGGTGTCGATCCGCCCCAGCTTCGGCCGCAGGTCGCCATCGGTCTTGTAGAAATGCAGGTCGCCTTTGAACACGCCAGGGCCGCCCTGCATGTAGTGCCACAGCGTCTCCCACCGCCCGGCGCTGGGTGACTTGGGGGAGACCAGGCCGGAGACGACGGAGGCACAGACCTCCCCGCCATGGATGCGCGGGTGATGCAGGTAGCCGATATCGTAGTAGGGGCTGAGGAAGGCGCCGCTCTGCAACCCCACCACCCCACGCAGTTCGCGGCCATGCTCGGCCGCCAGGTCCAGCACGATCCGCCCGCCGATGGAGCAGCCGATGACGATGGGCTTCTCCAGCCCCAGCGCGCGGGAGACGGCCATGACCATGCCGGTATAGCCGGCGGTGGTCAGGCGATATTCCTCGCGCTCCCAGCCCTCCGGCGGGCTGGACTTGCCGTGCCAGGGCATGTCGAAGGCGATGCAGCGGAAGCGGCTGGTCAGTTCGCTGTCGTTCAGCAGGTCGCGCCACTGCCGGCCATCGCTGCCGGCGGTGTGCAGCAGCAGCAGCGGCTGGCCCTCGCCGGCCTGTTCCACGTACACGCGATGCGGCCGGCCACCGATCTCCAGCCGCAGGTAGCCACCGCTGATCGGCTCCCAGCCCATCTCGCGCGCCGGCGTGGCGCGGGGCGCGAGGGGCGCCGCCTCGCGCAGCAGGGCGAGCGCCTCCTTGAACCATTGCAGGTGGGCGAAGAACAGCGCGAGCTGGCCTTCCACCACGAAGGCGCCCTTGCGCCGCAGCCCCATCAGGTCGTGCCAGCCCGGCTCCGGGTCCGGCGCCAGGAACTTCGCCCAGGCGGCGGGCTCGCAGCGCAGCGCGATGTCGTAGCTGGCCATCACGAAGGGGCCGGGCCGCACGCTGGCCACCACGCCTTCCCGCACCGAGAGCAGCCAGCTTTCGGCACCAACGGCCAGCAGCACCTCGGCCGCCAGGCCGCGGCCCCAGCGGGCCAGCCCCGGCGCGGCGGCGCTCAGCCCTGGCAACTCGGCAACCGGCCTCATGCCCGCACCAGCGCGCAGCCGGCGCCGGCCATGGGGCGGAAGGCCTCGGCCGCCGGAATGCTCCGCACCAGGCGCAGATAGTCCCAGGGGGCCTTGCTCTCGGCGGGCGCCTTCACCTGGAACAGGTGCATGGCGTGGACCTTGCGGCCATCCGCGCGCAGCTGGCCGGGGCCGAACAGCGCATCGTCAGCCGGCATCGCCTTCATCCGTGCCACCACGGCGGCGCCATTGGCCCGCGCCTCGGCCACGCCCAGGCTGGCGGCGGCCTTCAGGTAGTGCACGGCCGCGGAATAGCCGCCGGCATGGATCATCCCCGGGTGGCCGCCGCGCATCCCCTGGGCGAAGCGGGCGGCGAAGGCGCGGGTGGCGTCGTTCAGATCCCAGTAGAAGGCTTCCGACAGGAACAGCCCTTGCCCGGCCTGCAAGCCCAGCGCGTGCAGGTCGTTGATCTGGAACAGCATGGCGGCGATGCGCATCTTCCGGGTCAGGCCGAACTCGGCCGCCTGCTTGATGCTGTTCACCGCATCGGCCCCGGCATTGGCCAGGCCCAGCACCTTGGCGCCGGAGGACTGCGCCTGCACCAGGAAGGAGGAGAAATCCGTGGTGCCCGGGAAGGGATGCCGCACCGCCCCCAACACCCGCCCGCCGGCGGCGGTGACGAAGCCGCCGGTATCCCGCTCGATCGCATGGCCGAAGGCGTAGTCGGCGGTCAGGAAGCTCCAGGTATCGCCGCCCTCCGCCACCATGGCGGTGGCCACGGCGTGCGACATGGCCCAGGTGTCGTAGACCCAGTGCACGTGGTTCGGCCCGCACTTGCCCCCCGTGAGGTCCGAGGCGGCGGCGGCGGTGATCAGCCCGACCTTGTTCTTGTCGCGCACCAGGTCCACCAGGCCCAGCGCGATGGCGCTGGTCGGCACGTCCAGCACCGCGTCTACCCCCTCGCGGTCGAACCAGTTGCGGGCGATCTGCAGGCCGATATCCACCCGGTTCTGCGCATCGGCGCCAACCACCTCCACCCGGATGCCGGGGTTGGCGCGCATGAAGTCCTCGGCGGCCAGGCGCACGCCCAGCACCGAGCCTGCGCCGGTATTGCCGGCATAGGGACCGGACATGTCGGTCAGCACGCCCAGCCGCAGCGGCGGGGTCTGGGCGCGGGGCCGGCGCGGCGCCAG
>CAIMOR010000458.1 GCA_903843125.1 uncultured Rhodospirillales bacterium | reverse complement strand
GGGCGGCTCCGCCGCGGGGGCGGGCGGCTCCGCCGCGGGAGCGGACGGCTCCGCCGCGGGGGCGAAGCCGGGCCGCGCTCAGGCCCTGGCCGGGCGGTACTTCCAGACGCTGGCGGGCGGGAAGTTCAGCGGTGTCCAGGCGCGGCGGTCCGCCGCCAGGCCCAGCTTGCGCCAGGGCAACGGCGAGGTGACGCAATAGGTATACAGCAGGAAGCCGCGGCCGGGCGCCACCGCCTCCACCGCCGCGACGAAGCGCTGCTGCATCTCCAGCGGCAGCAGCACCAACGGAATGCCGCAGATGGCGGTGCCGATCTGGCCCTGCATGTGCGCGGGCAGCAGGTTCGGCAGGTCGAAGGCGTCGCCGCACAGCACGGTGACGCCCGGCAGCGCCTGGCGCAGGTGCTCGGCCATCTCAGGCACGATCTCGACGACGATCAGGCGCTCGGCCGGGACGCCGGCGGCGAGCAGGGCGCGGCTGACGACGCCGGTGCCGGCGCCCATCTCCAGCACGTATTCCTGCGGCGCGCGCTGCACCAGCGCGGCAATGCGGCGGCACAGGCTGGGCGAGGACGGGACGATGGAGCCCATCTGCAACGGATTCGCCAACCACCGGCGCAGGAACAGTATCGGGCCGCTCCCGGCCTGGGGTGCTTCGTCAGCCCGCAGCATCGCATTCGACATCGGCTGGTCCTTCATCTTCTTGAAGCCTGCTAGCGGCAGAGCGGTGTCACTACTGTGTCATTATGGAGACAGTATCATGACGGAGAGGTCCCGGCACTTCATGCAAGCTTCACGCTGTTGCTGCACCGGTCGCGTTACAGGCCGCGCAGGCAACAGGTGGACGATTCGGATGCATCTGACCGAACCGAAGCTGCGGTACCGCAGTATCTTCATCTCCGATATTCACCTGGGAACCCGGGGTAGCCGGGCGGACCTGCTGATGGAGTTCCTCAGCCGGGTGGAATGCGAAACGCTCTACCTGGTCGGCGACATCTTCGACGGCTGGCGTCTGCGCAAGTCCTGGTACTGGCACGAGAGTTTCGACACGGTGCTGCGCCAGGTGATGGCGATGGCGCGCCGCGGCGTGCACGTGGTGTACATTCCCGGCAACCACGACGAGGCGCTGCGCGACTGGTTCGGGCTGGAGATCGCCGGGATCAGCCTGCAGCCCGAAGCGGTGCATCAAGCCGCCGATGGCCGGCAGTTCCTGGTCATCCACGGCGACCAGTTCGACGGCGTGATCCGCTACGCCAAGTTCCTCGCCTACCTGGGCGATTGGGCCTACGACACGGCGCTGTACCTGAACCGCGTGTTCAATGCGGTGCGGCGGCGGCTGGGCTACCCCTACTGGTCGCTGAGCCAGTGGCTGAAGCGCCAGGTCAAGGAAGCGGTCAAGGCGATCGATCGGTTCGAGGGCGCGCTGGCCGGCGAGGCCAAGCGGCGCGGCCTGCAGGGCGTGATCTGCGGCCACATCCACCACGCCGAGATGCGCCCGGTGGGCGGCGTGATGTACATGAACAGCGGCGACTGGGTGGAAAGCTGCACCGCCCTGGTGGAGCACGCCGACGGCGCCTTCGAGCTGGTCGACTGGCCGGCGCGGCAGCGTCTCTCGGTTCGGGCCGAGGACCGCGCCGGGGCCCTGGCCGAAGCATGAACGACCTGGCCTGGGCGGTGCATCCGACGATGGCAGGCACGGCGCCGATGCGCCTGCTTGTCGTCACCGACGCCTGGCACCCCCAGGTCAATGGCGTGGTCCGCACGGTGGATACCGTGCTGCACCACCTGCTGCGCGGCGGCGACACGGTCGAGGTGATCGGCCCCGACCGCTTCCGTACCCTGCCGCTGCCGAGCTACCCCGAGATTCGCCTGGTGCTGTGGCCGCGCCGGCGGCTGGAGCGCATGGTGGATGCGTTCAAGCCCGAGGCGGTGCACATCGCCACCGAAGGCCCGCTGGGCTGGGCGATGCGGGCGCTTTGCCTGAAGCGCGGCTGGCCCTTCACCACCAGCTTCCACACCCGCTTCCCGGATTATCTGCAGGCCCGCACCGGGCTGCCGCCCGGCCTGGCCTGGGCGATGCTGCGGCGCTTCCATGGCGCCGCCAGCGGCGTGTTCGCCGCCACCGCCAGCCTGCGGCAGGAGTTGCGCCAGCGCGGCTTCGTCAACCTGCGCGCCTGGACCCGCGGCGTGGCGCTGGAGCAGTTCCATCCCCGCAGCACGGACGCCTGGGCCGGCCTGCCGCGGCCGGTTTCGCTGTACGTTGGCCGCGTGGCGGTGGAGAAGAACATCGAGGCCTTCCTGAAGCTGGACCTGCCCGGCAGCAAGGTGGTGGTGGGCGACGGCCCGCAGCGCGCCGTGCTGCAGCGGCGCTTCCCGGACGTGCATTTCGCCGGCTGGCGCCAGGGCGACTCGCTGGCGGAGGCCTATGCCGGCGCCGATGTCTTCGTGTTTCCCTCGGTGACCGATACCTTCGGCCTGGTGCTGCTGGAGGCGATGGCCTGCGGCACGCCGGTGGCGGCCTACCCGGTGACCGGGCCGCTGGATGTGGTGGCGCCCGGGACCGGCGTGCTGGACCACGACCTGCGCACCGCCGTGCTGGGTGCCATGGACTGCGGCCGGGAAGCGTGCCGGCGCCACGCGGAAAGCTTCTCCTGGCAGGCCTGCGCCGAGACCTTCCGCCAGCACCTGGTGATGCTGCCGAAGGGCTGAAGCCCTTAGGCGGCGCGGAACAGCAGGCTGGCGTTGGTGCCGCCGAAGCCGAAGCTGTTGCACAGCACGGCATCGATCCGGCGTTCCTGCGCCACCTTGGCGACGCGGTCGATGGCGCTCTCGCGGCTGGGGTTGTCCAGGTTCAGCGTCGGCGGCGCCACGCCATCGCGGATCGCCAGGATCGAGAAGATCGCCTCCACCGCGCCGGCGGCACCGAGCAGGTGGCCGGTGGCGGACTTGGTGGAGGACATCGCCAACTGCCGCACCGCGTCGCCGAACAGGCGCTCCACCGCGCCGAGTTCGAGGTCGTCGCCCATCGGCGTGCTGGTGCCGTGCGCGTTGATGTACTGCACCGCGTCGGGGGCCACGCCGGCATGGCGCAACGCCTGGCGCATGGCACGGAAGGCGCCGTCGCCGCTTTCGGACGGCGCGGTGATGTGCCAGCCGTCGCCCGACATGCCGTAGCCGCAGAGTTCGGCATAGATGCGGGCGCCGCGGCGGCGGGCGTGCTCGCGCTCCTCCAGCACCAGCATGCCGGCGCCCTCGCCCATGACGAAGCCGTCGCGGTCGCGGTCCCAGGGGCGGGAGGCGCGCTGCGGCGTGTCGTTGAAGCCGGTGGACAGGGCGCGGGCGGCGGCGAAGCCGGCCATGCCGAGCTCATGCACCGCGGCCTCGGCGCCGCCGGCCAGCATCACCTCGGCATCGCCGAAGCCGATCAGCCGCGCCGCGTCGCCGATGGCATGGGCGCCCGAGGAGCAGGCGGTGGAGACGGCGCGGCGCGGCCCGTGCAGCGCGAAGGCCTCGGCCAGGTCGGTGGCCATCTGGTGGATCATGGCGCCGGGCAGGAACGGCGTTGCGGCGCTGCCCAGGCGGAGCGCGCCGTCGTTCAGGGCTTCCAGCCCGCCGCAGCCGGAGCCGACGCTGACGCCGGTGGCCTCACGCGACTCGGCCGCGGTGGGGTGCCAGCCGGAATCGTCCAGGGCTTCCCGGGCCGCGAGCAGGGCCAGGTGGCTGAAGCGGGCGATGCGATCCGTCTCGGCCCGTTGCGCCCAGACGGCGGCGGGCACCTGGCCGGCGACGCGGCAGGGCAGGTCCGCGTTGAAGCTGGCGATGGCGCCGATGCCGGATTCCCCATTCACCAGCCGTCGCCACACCGGCTCAAGCCCCTGGCCCAGGGGGCAGACAATGCCCATGCCGGTGATGACGATGCGCCGCATGCCGACTCCCAGGGCTTCCGGTGGTCTGACCAGAAGCGACAAATTCGCGGACAGTGGGGTGAAGCTTCGATGAAACCGGCCGGTGGGCGTCTCCCGCATGCGCGGCAGTGGCCAAACGCCGCCCGCTGCGTCCAGAATGGCGACCAACAGCTACCAACGGGAGGGAAGGCCATGCGCCAAGGCAGCATCCTGCGGTTCGCCGCCATCTGCGGCGCGATGGTGGCGCTGGCCCTGCCGGCCGCCGCCCAGCCGGCGGCGCAGCGCCAGGTCACCCAGGGCCTGGCCCGCACCACCGCCGAGAACATCGCGGTATGTGGCCGCCCGGCGCCGAACAGCCGGCTCAGCGGGCTGGGCAGCATCACCGCGCAGGACGGCGCCATGCTGGTGGTGCCGGCCGTCACCAGCTTCGCCACCGGGCCGCGCCTGCCGGACCTGTACAACCTGTGCACCGGCGTCACGCCGGAGCGCTTCGCCGATGTCGACCTGAACCGGGTGCCGGTGGTGGAGATCGACCCCGATGGCGAGGTCGTCACCGGCAGCATCATCGGCGACAACTACTTCGAACTTTGGATCAATGGCCGGCTGGTGGGCGTGGATGCGCATCCCTACACGCCGTTCAACTCGGCGATCGTGCGGTTCCGGGTCAAGCGGCCCTACACCATCGCGCTGCTGCTGGTGGACTGGGAGGAGCGGCTGGGCCTGGGCATGGAGACCATGCGCGGCAACGACTGGTTCGCCGGGGATGGCGGCGTCATCGCGCGCTTCTCGGATGGCACCGTGACCGATGCCTCATGGCGGGCGCAGAGCTTCTATGTCGCGCCGCTGGCCCGGCCGGAGGACGTGGTGGAGCGCGGTGCGGTGCACGACACCTCGGCCTTCGGGCGGACCTACCCGCAGGTGCGGGTGCCGGACTGCCGGGAGCGCTGCTTCGCCGTGCACTACCCGCTGCCGGCCGACTGGGCGGCGCGGAACTTCGATGACAGCGGCTGGCCGCGCGCGGCGGAATACACCGACACCGAGGTCGGCGTGACCTCGCTGACCGGCTATACCCGCTACCCCGAGGCCTTCGCCGGCGCGCACTGGATCTGGTCCTCCAGCCTGGTGTTCGACAACCTGGTCCTGGCGCGGCGCACGGTCCGTTAGGCGGGCTCAGGCGGCGAGGATCGCCTCTACGATTTCCTGCACCTCCAGCGCCTCGCGCAGCGTCGCCAGGTGGTGCGGCTGGCCGGCGGTCATCGCCGCCACGCCGGCGAGTTGGCCGCTTAGCACCAGCGGGCGCATGCGCTCGTTCGGTTGGGCATCCGGCGCCTGTGCCCAGGCGCCATCGGTGCCGAGTTGCTCGGCAAAGGACCAATCGCGCAGGCGGATGCGGCCATCGAGCGTCCAGCTGTTCCGGTCGTCCTGCGCCGTGGTGCCGACGCTGCCGGCCAAGGTCACCGGCACGCCGCCGGCGGTGAGCCGGGCGCGGATGGCGGTCTCGGCACCATCGCCGGCGGGGTAGGTCACCGCGGCTTCCTGCAGCACCAGCGGGCCAAGCCGGCGGCGGGTCAGGAACAGGAAGTGGGAGACCACTTCGCGGGTGAAGCCGCCTTCGGCGCGACGAGCCATCCAACCGGCAGCGTCGCGCTGCCAACCGCGCGGCCAGGTGGCGAAGCCGACCTCGATGGTCAGCGCGGCCGGCGTCATCGCCGCCTGCCATTCGGCCAGCTGCGCCACGGCCGGCGAGGACGCCATGGGGAAGTTCACCGCGGCGCGGGCGTTGCTGGTCTCGGCCCGGGCGACGAAGGCACGGGCCTGTGCCAGGTCGGTCGCCAGCGGCTTTTCCAGGAAAACGGCGCGGCCGGCGGCGAAGGCGGCCTCGGCCAGCGGGATGTGCGCGGCCGGTGGCGCGGCGACGTAGAGGCAGTCGCAGGCGGCGATGACCGCGGCGGCGGAGCCGAGCATCGGCACCAGGGGCGAGACCGCGGCCAGCCGGGCTGCCGCCTCGGGCGCGGGGTCCCAGACCGCCACCGGCGTGACCGAGGCGGCGGCGTGGTCCAGCGCCGCCCGCAGCAGCCTTTCGCCCATGATGCCGAAGCCGATGATACCGAGGGCGATGGGCTTGGGCATGGGCGGCTTTCGCGGTTGGGCCGCGCAGGATAGGGCGGCGGCGGCTATTCCTCCAGGCTGCCGATGGTCATGTTGGCCTGGCGCAGGTTCTGCTGAACCTGCAGCGAGATGCCGGCGAGCAGGTGATAGGCCAGTTCCGGGGCCTCGCGCCGCAGCCGCTCCATCGTTGCGACCTCGAAGCGCAGGCAGTCCACCGCAGTGCGGGCCAGCACGTCGGCCGAGCGCGGCTGGCCCGAAAGCAGCGCCATCTCCCCGGCCAGCGCCCCCGGTGTCAGCGTGGCCAGCCGGGTTCGGAGCGGAGCGGCGCCGGGGCCGCCGGAGAGCGGCAGCGTCACATCCAGCAGGCCGGAGAGCAGCAGCCACACGTCGCTGGCGTTCTCCCCGGCGCGGATGACCAGGTCGCCAGCCGGAAAGCTCATGCGCTCCATGTGGCCGAGCAGGCCGGGGATGACCGCCTCGGGAATCCGCAGGCTGCGCAGGCCCTCCTCGGGCGAGAGCGCCTGTTGCGGCGGGGCGTCCTGGTCCTGCAGCAGGCGCATCTCCGCCACCTCCACCGCGGCGTCGAGCGAGGCGAAGACGTGCTGCTGCTGCAGTTGCGGCATCAGGCCCAGTTCGGACAGATAGTCCCATACCGCAAGGCCAGGGCGTACATAGGCCAGCGACAGGTGCAGCCCCTCCCGCCAGAACTGGTTGCAGCTGTGCAGCAGGCGCCGCGCGCCGGAATGGTCGATGCGGCTGACCCGGCGCATGTCCAGGATCACGTAGCGGGCGCCGGCCTCGGTGGCGCGCTGCACGCGGCTGCTGATGCGGTCGACGCTGCCGAAGAAGATGGCGCCCTCCAGTTCGACCACCACGATGCGCCGGCCCTCGGCCAGCAGCACCGCCGTCTCGCCTTCCGGCCGGCGGATGCGCGACCGGCCGGTGGGGTTGGCGTAGACCCGGCGCACGACGTCCCGGGCCATGGAGGCGGCGAAGACCATCAGCGCCAGCAGCATGCCCAGCGCCACCGCCGTCAGCAGCGACCAGCGCACGGCGATGCCGGTGACGGTCAGCACCACCACGGCGCTGCCGATGATGTCGCCACGGTGCTGCGCCTTGCTGCGCAGGGCCGCCCAGGCGGGGCGCAGGGCCGCCAGGTCCAGCAACCCGATGCCACTGGCGATGACCACGCCGGCCAGCGCCGCCATCGGCACCTGGCCGATCTCCTGCCCCAGCGCCAGGTAGCATCCGGCCAGCACCAGGCTGCGCAGCGGCAGGGCCAGGCGGCTGGCCGCACCGGCCCGCAGCATGCCCATGGAGTTGCTCAGGCTGCCGGAGGGGGCGATGCCGCCGGCCAGGCCGCAGGCCAGCGTGGCCAGGCTGACGGCGCGCAGGTCCACACGGCTGTCGCCCTGGCGCGCGGTCGCGTCGTGCAGGGCGGAAGCGGTGGCCAACGTTTCCAGCATGCCCAGCGCCGCGATGGAGGCGGCCACCGGCAGCACCTGCAGCAGCAGCGCGCCCGAACCGATCAGCCGCAGGCTGCGGACCGCGCCGAGCCAGTTGCCCGCCACCACCGCCGGAGACGGCAGCGGGCCGAGCAGCGGGCCGACGAAGCCCGGGTCCGTCAGCAGCAGCAGCACGTGGTGCACCGCGGTGCCGGCCAGTACCGCCACCAGCACCTTGGGCACGTTGCGAAGCCAGCGCCGCCGCGGCGCCAGCATGACGCCGACCACCACGGCGGCGACCACGACCGCACCGGGGTCCCAGTCGTCGTCATAACCGCCCGGGGAGAAGCCGGCGGCGTGGCGCAGCATGCCGATGATCATCAGGATTGCGGTGCCGTTCACGATGCCGGCGACCACCGGGTAGGGCATCAGCTGGGCCAGCCGCCAGGCGCCCAGGCGCGTCAGCAGGGCCAGCAGCAGGGCGGCCAGCACGGTGGCGGCCATCACCAGCGCCAGGCCGAACGCAACCGGGTCCGCGCCACCATCCTGGCCCAGCTCGGTGCCGACCAGGCCGGCCAGCAGCAGCGCGACCGAGGAGCTGCCGCCGACCGCCAATCCGCCGGTGCTGCTGCCGATGCCCACGATGGCGCCGCCGAGCACGACCGCGATCAGCACCGCGACCAGCCCGGCGGCAACCGCATCGCCCCCGAGCGGGCTGAACATGATGAGGCCGTAGCCGATCGAGGTCGGCAGGGTCATCAGGCTGCCGGTGATCGCGGCGGAAAGATCGCCGCCGAGACGCTGGATGCGGGTCGGTCTCGACAAGGCTTGGTCCATGGCTTCCCTTCGCCGCCAAGGGTCAGCCACCACGCCCGCGCTGCGGTTGCGCTCGCGGGGATGTGATGGAAGACCGTTCAACGTCGAATAGCCCTGGTGGCCGGCCGCGGAAAGCCCCGTGACGGCCTGGGCCTTCACCCCTAGGGTGCGGCTGCCGCCAGCAGGGGGAAGCCGATGGACACCGTCATCCGCGACAAGGCCGAATACCACGCGAAATCCTCGGCCGACTTCGACCGGCACCTGAGCAGCGGCGACTGGACCGAGCGGCAGCGCCTGGCGCTGGCCTGCCGGATGCTGGCCGAGGAAGGCCATGGCAGCGGCCTGGCCGGGCAGTTGACGGCGCGCGGACCGCAGCCGGGCAGCATGTACACCATGCGCTTCGGCCTGGGGCTGGACGAGATCACCGCCTCCAACCTGCTGCTGGTCGACAACGACCTGAACGTGCTGGAGGGCGATGGCATGCCCAACCCGTCCAACCGCTTCCACCTGTGGATCTATCGCAGCCGGCCGGCGGTGCGGTCCATCGTGCACACACACCCGCCGCATGCCTCGGCGCTTTCGATGCTGGGCGTGCCGCTGAAGCCGAGCCACATGGATCATTCCATGTTCTACGAGGACTGCGCCTGGCTGCCGACCTGGCCCGGCCCGCCGATCGGCGACGAGGAGGGCGAGCTGATCTCCGGCGCGCTGGGCGACAAGCGGGCGATCCTGCTGGCGCATCATGGGCTGCTGACCGCCTGCACCACGCTGGAGGAGGCCGCCGTGCTGGCGCTGTACTTCGAGCGCTGCGCCAAGCTGCAACTGATGGCGCAGGCCGCCGGCACGGTGCAGGACCTGCCACCCGCGGCCGCGCGTGAAGCGCATGACTACCGGCTGAAGCCGCGCACCATCGGCGCCACCTTCGCCTGGCACGCCCGCCACGCGCTGCGCCATGGCCATGGCGACGCGCTGGACTGACGGCGTGCGGCGGAAGTCCTGACTTCCGCTGCGCGGTTCAGGCGGCCAGGGTCGACACAGAAGCCGGACCACATGACTTCGCCTGCGAGGAACGCAGAACCGGCCCGGTCAACGGGCCTGCCCACGGTCGCCGCCACTTTTGCCGGAGACCCCATGCCCATGCTTCGCCGTGCCCTGCTGCTTGCCTCCCCTGCCCTGCTGGCGGCGCCGCGTGCCCGCGCCTGGGCGCCGGACCGGCCGCTGACCTTCATGGTGCCGAATGGCGCTGGCGGCACCACCGATATCGCCGCGCGCATATTGGCCGAAGCCCTGGCGCCCCTGCTCGGCCAGCCGGTGGTGGTGGAGAACCGGCCCGGCGCCAATGGCGTGCTGGCCGCCCAGGCGGTGCTGCGGGCGCCGGCCGATGGCCATGCGCTGCTGCTGGCCTATTCCGGCTACCTGACCGGCACGCCGGCGATCATCCCGGACCTGCCCTACCAGCCCCTGCGCGACCTGGCAGCGGTGGCGCCGGTGATGGACACGCCGCATGCGGTCATCGTGCATCCCTCGGTGCCCGCGACCACCCTGGCGGAGCTGGCGGACGTCGCGCGGGCCAATCCGGGGCTGGAATATGCCTCCACCGGAACCGGCTCGGTGCAGCACCTGGGCACGGAGTTGTGGCGGCAGCTGGCCGGGGTGCCGGCGCTGACCCATGTGCCGTACCGCGCGGTGGGGCCGGCCATTGCGGACCTGTTGGCCGGCCGGGTGCGGCTGTTCATCACCACCATTCCGCCGGTCGCCGGGTTCCTGCGGGACGGCCGGCTGCGTGCCTTGGCGCTGACCGACAGCAAGCGCAGCCCGACCCTGCCGGACCTGCCGACCGCGGCGGAGCAGGGCATGCCCGGGCTGGAGGTGGTGACCTGGAACGCCGTGTTCGCCGCCAGGCCGACGCCCGCCCCGGTGCTGGCCCGGCTGGGCGAAGCGGTGCAGCAGGCGCTGGCCCAACCCGGGGTGCGGCGGCGCATGGCGGACCAGGGCGCCACCCCGGGCAGCGGCGGCGCCACCGAGCTCTCGGCCCGGCTGGCGCGGGAGCTGGCGGTTGCCACCGAGGTGGTGCGCCGCGGCGAGATCAAGCCGGACTGACCTTGCGGCGGCAGGCTTCGACGCCATCTGCGCCGGCATGCAGGAACGCGTTGCCGAATACCCCCGCCCGCCGCGGCTGGAGCC
>CAIMOR010000457.1 GCA_903843125.1 uncultured Rhodospirillales bacterium | reverse complement strand
TTTCGCCAATGAAATCCTCGACCCGCAGGGCAATCCGCTGGCGCATTCGCCGCGGGCGATGCCGCTGTTCAATCTCACCTTGACCCGCTGCGTGCAGGCGCTGCTGGAGTTCTTTCCGCCGGAGACGCTGGCGCCGGGCGACGTGCTGGTGACGAATGATCCATGGCTGTGTGCGGGGCACCTGTTCGACATTGCGCTGGTGACGCCGGTGTTCCGGGAAGGCCGGCTGGTGGCGCTGATGGGCACGGTTGGCCACGTCAGCGATATCGGCGGCGTCAAGGACCCCAACGCGGCGCGCGAGCTGTTCGACGAAGGCGTGCTGATTCCGCCGATGAAGCTGTACAGCGCCGGCAAGCCCGACAAGTCCCTGCTGCGGCTGCTGCACAGCAATGTCCGCAACCCCGACCAGGTGCTGGGCGACGTGGAGAGCATGGTGACCGCGAATGCGCTTGGCGCGCAGCGGCTGCTGGCCTTCATGGCCGAGTACGGGCTGGAGGACCTGGCCGCGCTGGCCGCGGTGGTGCAGGGCCGCAGCGAATCCGCGACGCGCGCGGCCATTCGCGCTGTGCCCGACGGCGTGTATGAGAGCGAGATCGAGAATCGGCCGGTGGGCACGGAATTGCTGCGCTTCAAGGTGCGCGTGCACAAGGCCGGCGAGACCATCCATATCGAGCATGTCGACCCGCCGCCGGAAGTGCCGCGCGGGGGCGTGAACTGCACGCTGAACGTGACGGCGGCGCATTCCAGCTACCCCGTGAAGTGCATGCTGACGCCGAATGTGCGCGGCAATGCCGGCTGCTACGCGCCACTCAGCGTGACGGCGCCGGCGCATTCGTCGCTGAACTGCGACCCGCCGGCGGCGGTGGCGTATCGCACGCGAATCTCGTGGTGGTTGGGGCCGAACCTGTATCGCGCCCTGGCGCCGGCGATACCCGACAAGGTGCAGGCGTTCACGGGCATGCCGAAGGCGTTCGGCTTCTACGGCCGCAACATTCAGGGGCGCGTGGCCAGCGACCATTTCTTCATGGGCGGCGGTCAGGGCGCCAGCCAGCGGCAGGATGGAAAATCGGGGCTGCTGTTCCCGACCTCGGCTGCGAACACGCCGGTGGAGCTGCTGGAAAGCCGGATGCCGGTGCTGATTTTGGAAAAGGGCTTGGCGGCGGATAGCGGTGGTGCCGGCAAGCGGCGTGGTGGGCTCGGGCAGCGCATGCGGGCGCGGCGGCTGGATAGTGGGGCGGAGCCGATCAGCGTCGGGCTGTTCCCCGAGGGCCACGGCATTCATGTGCAGGGGCTGTTCGGTGGGCAGCCTGGTGGCGGGGCGGTCGGCATCGTCAAGCGGCCGGGCGAGGCGGCGCACAACGTGACCACCGGCGAGATGGTGGCGCTGACCGACAACCGCATCGAGATCGACGCGACGATCGCTGGCGGCAGCGGCTTCGGGCCAGCGCGGGAGCGAGCGCTTGAGGATATCGCGGCCGACCTGGAGGATGGCTACATCACGCCCGAAGGCGCGGTGCGGGATTACGGCTGCGTGCTGGATGCCGAGGGGCGGTTGGACGTGGCCGCCACGCTCAGCCAGCGCGCGCTGACCACGACGGGGGGCTGAGCGATGAACGCGACACGACGCGGGGTTTTGGCGGGCGCGGCGCTGCTGGCGCCGTGGCGCGCGATGGGCTTCGAGCGCGAGGGCGGGCGCAAGGTGCTGGTGTTCTCCGGCAACCAGGCGGTGCCGGTGCTGGACCCGCATGTGCGCTACGACTGGTCCACGCGGATGATCCAGCAGGGCGTGTACGACGCGTTGCTGAAGTATGTCGGGGACCCCCCGCGGATAGTGCCCTGGTTGGCGGAGAGCTATGACGCGAGTGCGGATGGGCTGACCTATACCTTCCACCTGGCGGCGAACGCGACGTTCCACAACGGCGACGCGGTGGATGCGGAGGCGGTGCGCTTCTCCTTCGAGCGCGGGTTGAAGCTGAACGCCGGCATCGCCTGGATGCTGAAGGATTTCCTGAAACCGGAAGGCATTGTCGCGGTGGATGCGCGGACCGTGCGCTTCACGCTGGAACGGCCCTTCGCGCCCTTCATAAGCTATGTGCCGTGGTGGTACATCGTGAACCCGAAGCAGGTGATGGCGAATGTCAGCGAGGGCGACTACGGGAAGAAGTGGCTGACCGAGAATGCCGCGGGGTCCGGACCGTTCAAACTGCGGCGGTTCGACGGCAACAGCCTGATCCACATGGACACGCACGCGGCCTACTGGAAGGGCTGGCCGATGGGCGAGGCGAACCGCCTGGCGGGCGCGATCTTCCGCATCGTGCGCGAGGCGGCGCCGCGCCGGGCCGGGCTGCAGCGGCGCGAGATCGACGTCATCACCAACATGTCGCCGGACGACATGGACCAGCTGGCGAAGCTGCCGGGCATCCGCAACGAGGATCATCCGGGGTTCACCACCTTCGGCATCAAGTTCAACTGCCAGAACGGGCCGACCGCGGATGTGAACCTGCGCCGCGCCATTGCGCACGCCATGGATTACGACGCGCTGATCGCCATCCACAATGGCGGCGCGCGGCTGATGGACAGCCCGTTCCCGCCGGGGATGGAGAGCCATATCAGCGTGCCGGGGATTCCGCGGAAGGACCTGGACAAGGCGAAGCACTACCTTTCGCAGAGCCGCGTTCCGAATGGCGACCTGGAGTTGGAATACGTGCATGTGCAGGGGCTGGAGGACCCGCGGCGGATCGGCCTCACGCTGCTGGACAGCCTGCGGCCGCTGAACATCCGGCTGAACATCGTCGGCCAGCCCTGGACGACGATGGTGGCGCGCGGGTCGAAGGCGGAGACGGCGCCGAACATGACGAGCGTGTACGTGACGCCGGTGGGGACCGACCCGGACACCGTGGCCTACCAGTACCACCGCGAAAGCTGGGGCCTGTACTACGGCATGTCGCACTACGAGAACCCCGAGGTGTGGCGCATGATCGGCGAGGCGCGTGGCATGGTGGACAAGCCGGCGCGGCTGGCGCTGTACGCCGAGATCCAGCGCCGCATCGTGGCCGACCAGCCGGAGATCTTCGGCATGATCCCGAACCGCACCTGGTCCATGCGCGACTACGTGAAGGGCTTCGAGTTCAGCCCCATCCGCTTCACCGGAGAGGTCGATCTCTACCCGATGTGGATCGACGCCTGAGTGCGGTTGGCGAAGGGCGCAGGCGCAGCCGAGTACCGTAGCCGTGAACCTCACCTTCCTGTTTGATCGCGTGATGGTCGCCTACGTCGCGCGGCGGCTGGCGCTGGCCGGCGTCATGCTGTTCGGCCTGGTCTGCCTGACCTTCGTCATCGCCAATGTCGCGCCATCGGACCCCGCGGCGCTGGCGGCGGGGCCGGATGCGGGGCACAGCCAGATCGAGCAGGCGCGGCGCGAGTACGGGCTGGACAAGCCGCTGCCTGAGCAGTTCCTGCGGTATGTCGGCGACCTCGCGCAGGGCGAGTTCGGCCGCAGCGTGGCGACCGGGCGTTCGGTGGGGCGGGACCTGGCGCGGTACTTCCCGGCGACGCTGGAATTGTGCCTGGTGGCGATGAGCATCGGGCTGCTGGTCGGCATTCCGCTCGGCATGCTCTCGGCGCTGTTCAAGGACCGCTGGCTGGACCACCTGACGCGCATCTTCGCCGTCTCCGGCATTGCGTTGCCGCCGTTCTGGTTCGGCCTGCTGCTGCAGTTGGGTTTCGCCACCTGGCTGGGCTGGCTGCCGACCAGCGGGCGGCTGGGCGTGGCGACGGAACCGCCCGAGCCGATCACCGGCATGCTGCTGCTGGACAGCCTGCTGCGCGGTGACCCCGCGCTGTTCGCGGAAAGTGCCGGCTACATCATCCTGCCGGCGGTGGTGCTCTCGCTGCCGTGCCTGGCCAGCATCCTGCGCGTCAATCGCAGCGAGATGGTCGAGTGCCTGCGCGCCGACTACATCACCGCGGCGCGGGCGCATGGCACGGTGCCGTGGCGGCTGGTGGCCGTGCATGCGCTGAAGAACGCCATGCTGCCGACGCTGGCGATCATCGGGCTGCGCTGGGGCTGGATGATGAGCAGCACGGTGCTGGTGGAGACGGTGTTCGACTGGCCGGGGACGGGGCTCTACGCGGTTTCCTCCGCCATTGCCGGGGATTTCAAGCCGGTGATGGGCGTGACCTTGATCGTCGGGCTGAACTTCATGCTGGCCAACCTGGTGGTGGACCTGCTGTACGGCGCGCTCGACCCGCGGCTGCGCGACGCGTGATGCTTTCCCGCCGGACCCGCCTGGCGCTCTGGCAGCTTGGCCGCAGCTTCTCGTCGATGCTCGGGCTCGGGCTGGTGCTGGGCATCGTCGGGCTGGCGCTGCTGGGGCCTTGGGTGGTGCCCTACCCGGATGACGTCGCCGGCGCGGTGAACATCGCCGGCAAGCTGCAGGCGCCGAGTGCCGCGCATTGGTTCGGCACCGATGAGGTCGGCAACGACATCCTCACGCGCGTGATCATCGGTGCGCGGCTGTCGTTGCTGGTCGGCGTCGGCATCACCCTGGCGGCGGCGGCCATCGGCGTGCCGCTGGGTGTGATGGCGGGCACCGCCGGCGGCGTGGTGCGGGAAGCGGTGATGCGGCTGACCGACCTGTTCCTCAGCGTGCCCGGCCTGGTGCTGGCCATTGCGCTGGTGGCGGCGCTGGGGCCTGGCATTGTCAACGCCATGGTGGCGCTGGTGCTGGTGTGGTGGCCTGGCTATGTGCGGCTGGCCGAGGCCAAGGCGCTTTCCTTGCGCGAGGAGCCGTTCATCGAAGCGGCGCGCGTGGCGGGTGCCTCGCGGTTTCGCATCCTCTGGCGGCACGTGCTGCCGAACAGCCTGTCGCCGATCATCGTCAAGATGAGCATGGATGTGGGGCAGGCCATTCTCGCCGTCGCCTCGCTCGGCTTCCTTGGGCTGGGGGCCAGGCCACCGACGCCGGAATGGGGCGCGATGATCTCGATCGCGCGTGGCTACCTGCCGGACTGGTGGTGGTACGCGATCTGCCCGGGGGCCTTCATCTACGTCAGCGTGCTCGGCTTCAACCTGCTGGGCGACGGGCTGCGCGACATCCTCGACCCGCGGAGCAACCGCGGATGAGCCCCGGGTCTGATGGTCGGAGCGCCGACACACGCGGAGAGCTGAATCGGCCCCGCGAAACTCTGCTCGCCATCACCGACTATCGCCTGGCCTTCGACAGCTTCGATGGCACGGCGCAGGTGCTGGACGGTGTCTCGCTGCAACTGGCGGCCGGGGAGACGCTGGGCATTGTCGGCGAGACCGGCTGCGGCAAATCCGTGCTGGCGCGCAGCCTGCTGCGGCTGAACCCGGCGCCGCCGGCGCGCGTGGTCTCCGGCAGCATTCAGTTCGAAGGCACCGACATTCTCACGCTCAGCGAGCGCGAGATGCGGCGGCTGCGCGGGCGGCGCATTGCCATGGTGTTCCAGGACCCGGTCAGCTACCTCAACCCACTTCTCGCCATCGGCCCGCAGATGACGGACGCGCTGCGCGGCCAGCATGCGGCGGCCCGTGAAGCACAGCCGAGCCGCGCCGAAGCGCGGGCGCGGGCGGCGGCGCTGCTGGCCAGCGTGGGCCTGGCGGAGCCGGAGCGGCTGCTGGCCAGCCATCCGCACCAGCTCAGCGGCGGCATGCGCCAGCGCGTGCTGATCGCCATGGCGCTGGCCGGCAACCCCGCGCTGCTGGTGGCGGACGAGCCGACGACGGCGCTGGACGTGACGGTGCAGGCCCAGGTGCTGGCGCTGATCGCCGGCCTGGTGCGGGACCGCGGCCTGGCGCTGCTGCTGATCAGCCACGACCTGGGCGTGATCGCCGCCAGCTGCGCACGGGTGGCGGTGATGTATGCCGGCACCATCGTGGAGGAGGCGGCGACGGCCACGCTGCTGCGCGGGCCGCGCCACCCCTACGCGCAGGGGCTGCTGGCGGCGGTGCCGGATCTGGACCGTCCTGACCATCGCCCGCGCGGCATTGCCGGCAGCATCCCCAACCTGCTGCGGCCGCCGCCGGGGTGCCGGTTTCATCCGCGGTGCGCCCTGGCGACCGAGCGTTGCCGGGTGGAGAAGCCGCTGCTGCGCCAGGTGGCGCCCGGCCACAACGTGGCGTGCCACCACGCATGACCGCGTTGCTGAACGCCACCGGCCTGGCCAAGACCTACGCGCTGCCGCGGACCGCGTTCCAGCCGGCGCGGCTGCTGCAGGCGGTGGCCGGGGTGGACCTGGCGCTGGCAGCCGGCGGCACGCTGGGACTGGTGGGGGAGAGCGGCTGCGGCAAGTCCACCCTGGCCCGGCTGCTGCTGCGCCTGGTGCCGGCCTCGGCCGGGCGGATCGTGTTCCAGGGCCAGGACATCACCACCATGCCGGAGGCGCAGCTGCGCCCGCTGCGGCGGCGGCTGCAACTGGTGCACCAGAATCCCGGCGCGGCGCTGGACCCGCGGTTGACGGTGGCGCAGGCGGTGGCGGAGCCGCTGATCATCCAGAGCCTGGCGAAGGGCGCGGCGCTGCGCGACCGCGTGGCGGCGCTGCTGGCGGAGGTCGGGCTGGGTGCCGAGTTCCTGCCGCGTTTCCCGCATGAACTGAGCGGCGGCCAGAAGCAGCGGGTCTGCATCGCCCGCGCCCTGGCGCCGGAGCCGGCCCTGCTGGTGCTGGACGAGCCGACGAGCGCGCTGGATGTGAGCGTGCAGGCGCAGATGCTGGATGTGCTGGCCGACCTGCGCGAGCGCCGCGGGCTGGCCTACCTGTTCATCAGCCACAACCTGGCGGTGGTGCGGCAGGTATGTGCCGAGGTGGCGGTGATGTATCTCGGGCGGATCGTCGAGCAGGGCAGTGCGGCGCAGGTGTTCGGTGCGCCGCGGCACCCCTACACGCGGGCGCTGCTGGCCTCGGTGCCGCGCCTCGGTGGCAGCGTCCCGCCGGGCGACGGCCAGGTGGCCGCGCCGGGCGACGGCCAAGTGGCCGCGCCGGGAGAGCCGCCGAACCCGGCCGCGCCGCCGCCGGGCTGTCCGTTCCATCCCCGTTGCGGCATGGCGGTGCCGGCCTGCCGCAGCGGCGCGCCGCCAGCCCTGGTCGACGGCCTGGCCTGCCCGGTTTCAGGCGCCGGGTGAGCCGGCATTGGGAAAGAACAGCTGCTCCCCGTTGATTCTGTAGCCGGCGATGGCGGCCTGGCCTGCCGCCGAGACCAGCCACGCGACGAAGCGCTGGCCATCGGCGGCCTTCACGCCGGCATGGCGCGCCGGGTTCACCAGCATGACGCCGTACTGGTTGAACAGCCGCGCATCGCCCTCCACCAGCACCTTCAGGTCCTGGCGGTTGCGGAAGGCCAGCCAGGTGCCGCGGTCTGCCAGCACATAGCCGCCCTGGGCGGCGGCGGTGTTGAGTGCCGGGCCCATGCCCTGGCCGATCTCGCGGTACCAGCGGCCACGGCCCTGCGCCACCGGGTCCAGCCCGGCCAGTTGCCACAGCCGCAGTTCGGCGGCGTGGGTGCCGCTGCGGTCGCCCCGGCTGATGAAGGGTGCGCCGGCCTGGGCCACGGCCCGCAGCGCGGCGGCGATGTCGCGCGTGCCGGCGATATGCGCCGGGTCGGCGGCGGGGCCGACCAGCACGAAGTCGTTGTACATCACGGCGTGGCGCGGGCCGCCGGCGCCCTCGGCGACCCATTTCAACTCGGCTTCCCGGTCGTGCACGAAGACCACGTCGGCATCGCCGCGTCGGCCGATATCCAGCGCCTGGCCGGTGCCCACCGCCACCACGCGCACGGTGATGCCGGTGGCGGCGGTGAAGGCCGGCAGCAGGTGGCCGAACAGGCCGGATTGCTCGGTGGAGGTGGTGCTGGCGACCGTGATGAAGCGGTCCTGCGCCATGGCGGGCATGGCCAGCACCAGGCACAGCAGTATCCGTCGCAGCATGCTTCCCTCTCGCGCCCTGGCACCGCAATGTAGCCGGATGTGGGAGGAGACCACCATGCCGCAACCGCCACGCCGCCTGCCGCAAGCCCGCGCCATGGTGGTGACGCCGCAGCCGGAGGCCGCCGAGGCCGGTGCCGCCATGCTGGCCGCCGGTGGCAATGCGCTGGACGCGGCGCTGGCGGCGGCACTGGCCCAGGGCGTGGTGGACCCGATGATGTGCGGGATCGGCGGCATCGCCACGATGCAGGTCTACGACCCCGCCAGCGGCACGCACCTGGTTCTCAACGGCCTGGGCACCTGCCCGGGCGCGGCGACGGCGGCGATGTGGCAGGCCGACTTCCTGGGCGAATGCCGCGACGGCTTCGGCTATCGGGTGAAGGGCTACGCCAATGAACTCGGCCCGCTGGCGGTGACGGTGCCGGGCGCGCTGAAGGTGTTTGCCGAGGCGCATGCCCGGCTGGGGCGGAAGCCCTGGGCGGCGCTGTTCGAGCCCGCCATCGGCGTGGCCGAGGAAGGCTGGATCATCCGGCCGCACGTCCACACCATGTTCACCATGAACGAGGCG
>CAIMOR010000456.1 GCA_903843125.1 uncultured Rhodospirillales bacterium | reverse complement strand
GGTGGCGCTGCGGCGGGGGCTGCCTTGGCCGGCGCGACGGGCAGCGCCGCGACCTGGCCCTCGGCGGCGGCGTTCAGCGCGTCGATCAGCGGCAGGTCGTCGCCGCCGGGCTCGGCGCCGGTCTGCTCCAGGCTGGTGACGATGGCGCGGATGCGGTCGGTGGCGGCGAGGATCAGCGTGACCCCGGCGGCCGAGACCTTCAGCGCGCCGTCGCGGTAGCGGCCCAGCACGTTCTCGGCGGCGTGCGCCACCGATTCCAGCTGGCCCAGGCCGAGGAAGCCGCAGGTGCCCTTCACCGTGTGGACGATGCGGAACACCTCCGACAGGGTGGCCTGGTCCTCCGGGTTGCGTTCCAGCCGGACCAGGGCGGAATCGAGGGTCACCAGGCCCTCGGAGGTCTCGGTAAGGAAGTCGGCCAGAAGGTCGTCCATCGCGCTCTCTCGGCTAGTCAGGCCGGCAGAGTGGCGCGGGGCGCGCGAAGAAACCGTAAAGCGCGCGGGCGATTCAGCCGCCGCGGGCCGGGCGCGCCCGGCGCCGGCGCCCGCTGTCGGCGCCCGCGGTCGGGCGCCGGCCCTGGCATCACAGCGTCGGCACGTCCTTCGGGTTGGCCAGGCGGATTTCCTTGGCCGAGTACTTGAACCTGTCGCCCCTGGTCACCTTGCCGTCGCGGTCGATCTCGGTGCTGAAGCCGGTGATGTTGTTGCGATCTATCGTCAGGGTCAGGAAGCCCCAGCACCGCGCGTAGTAGGTCAGCGTGGCGCCGGTATCCTCGGCCTTGGTGCCCACCTCGGTGTGGACGTTGTGCAGGTTGTGGTAGCCGCCGTTGCCGCTGACGATGAACGGCGTCGGCTGGCCCTCGACGATGGACTGCTCGATCCGCTGGTAGTTGTGGACATGGCCGGAGAGCACCAGGTTCGGCACCCGCCCGGTGTCGCGGATGGCGTTCTCCAGCACGTCGGCCATCTTGGAGCTGCCGCTGTGATAGACGTCGAACGAGTAGATCGGGTGGTGCAGCGCCAGGATCAGCGCCTTGTCGGCCGGGGCGGTGGCGAACTCGTTGGTGACCCATTGCTGCTGCGTCGAGTCGATCGAGCCGTGTTCCGGCACGTTGGTGTACAGGCCGATGATCGTCGCGTGCGGCGTGTTCAGCGTCCAATAGACGTTCGGCAGGTCCAGCTGGACCCGGGGCGCGTCCTTCGACAGCGGGTCGACGTCCGGATGCTGCTGCATGAAGTAGGACACCCAGCCGTCGAGCGAGGGCTCCGCCGCGGTGTCGTCGACCTCGCCGTCGTGGTTGCCGGGAATGGCGAAGATCGGCGCGTCGTAATGGGCGTAGGGCTCGTAGAATTGCTGGTAGTACTGGTCACGCTCCCCGGTGAAGTAGACCACGTCGCCGAGATGGTAGCAGAAATGCGGCTGGTCCTTGCCGCCGGCGTGCAGCGCCTCGGTCAGCGCCTCGGCGACGTTGTGCTGGAACTCGCCGTCCTGGACGCCGCCGGAATCGCCGATGACGTGGAACACCTGCTTGCCGGCCTGCTGGATGGCGGCGGTGAGGTCGGCGAAGCGGAGGTCCAGGTCATAGTGGTAGGGCGCCAGGCCGAGCGGCCGCGGCAGCGGCTGGAAGCTGGTGTTGCGATGGGTGACGGGATTGAGCGGGCTGACCCCGGCATGGGCCTGGGACTGCTTCGGCCGCGGCCGCGACCTGATGGCGCCGGGGCGCAGCGCGCCATGCAGCGTTGAGCTTGAACGACCTGTTCCGGACACGGGGCTCTCCTGTTGCTGGGCGGACCCGCGACGGGCGGGCCGGCAGCCAGGATTTTAGGAACTAATTGCGGATTATTACGTTACCAGCCGATGAACATCGGCGGCCGGGTCGATTCAGCGCCGCGCCAGCATCAGCGCCGGCAGGCCGGGTCCCATGCCCGGCATCAGCGAGCAGTCGAAGCCCTGCGCCGCCGCCAGGCCCAGCAGCAGCGGCGCCACCACGTGCCGGGCGCCGCCGGCCAACGGGTCCGCGCTGCGGCCGGTCAGCACCGCCAGCGTCTCGGCCGGCCAGGCGGCGTTGCGGCCTTCCG
>CAIMOR010000455.1 GCA_903843125.1 uncultured Rhodospirillales bacterium | reverse complement strand
GGCCAGCGCGGCACAGGCATTCAGCGCCAGGTGGCGGCCGGGGGCGCCAAGCGCGACCTGCAGGGTCTCGCCATGCAGGCGGATGGTCGCCTCGCCGGCATCGGCGGTGCCGATGTAGCCGAGCAACTGGGCATCGCACGGCGCCTCGCCGAAGCCTTGCGCCCGCGGGCCGGCGGCGGCCCGCAGCAGCGCGGCGAAGTCGCTGTCGGCGGGGTAGAGGCCGATGCCGCCAGGCTCCAGACCCTGGAAGATATCGGCCTTCTCGCGGGCGATTTCCGCCCTGCTGCCGAGATGCCCGATATGCGCGGTGCCGATATTGGTGATGACCGCCACATGCGGCCGTGCCAGCCGGGCCAGCGGGGCGATCTCGCCGCGGTGGTTCATGCCGATCTCGATGACGCCGAAGGCAGCGCCGCGCGGCTGGCGGGCCAGGGTCAGCGGGACGCCCCAATGGTTGTTGTAGCTGGCCACTGCCGCATGGGTCGGGCCGCAGGCGGCCAGCGCGGTGCGCAGCATGTCCTTGGTGGTGGTCTTGCCGACGCTGCCGGTGATGGCGGCGAACCGAGCCTGGCTGCGCGCCCGGCCGGCGGCCCCCAGCGCGGTCAGGCCGGCCAGGGTGTCCGTCACCAGCAGCAGCGGTGCGGCGGGAACGGCGCGGTCCACCATGGCGCAGGCGGCGCCGGCGGCCAGGGCATCGGGGACGAAGTCGTGGCCGTCCCGGGCATCGCGCAGCGCAACGAACAGGTCGCCCGGCTGCACCGCGCGGCTGTCGATGGCGATGCCGGAGACGGTCAATTCAACCGTGAGCGTGCCGGCGGTGGCGGCACGCAGGTCGCCGGCGGTCCAGAGCGGCTGGGTCATGGCTGCGGCCGGTCCGATCCGGCGACCAGCGCCCGTATCACGGCCACGTCGTCGAACGGCTGGGTGACGGCGCCGATGGTCTGGCCGCTTTCATGACCCTTGCCGGCCACGGCCAGCACGTCGCCGGGTTGCAGGTCGGCCAGGGCCAGGGCGATGGCGTGGCGGCGGTCGCCGGCATCGATGCCGCCGGGGCACCCCGCCAGGACGGCGGCGCGGATGGCGGCGGGGTCCTCGCTGCGCGGGTTGTCATCGGTGACGAAGCAGCGGTCGGCCAACTCGGCGCAGGCCGCACCCATCAGCGGGCGCTTGCCGGGGTCGCGGTCGCCGCCGGCGCCGAACACCACCAGCAGGCGGCCGTGCGCGTGGGGGCGGAGCGAGCGCAGCAGGGTGCGCAGCCCGTCCGGCGTATGGGCGTAGTCCACGTACACGGCGGCGCCGTTGGGCAGGGTGGCGGCCAATTCGAGCCGGCCGCGCACGGGCTTCAACTGGGGCAGCAGTGCCAGGGCTTGTGCCGCCGGCAAGCCGCAGGCCATGGCCAGGCCCATCGCCAGCAGCGCGTTGTCGGCCTGAAAGCGCCCGACCAACGGCAGGTGCAGCGTCCACGCCTGGCCCCGCACCGCGACTTCCAACGCCTGGCCGTCCGGCCGGGGCTGCTGACGGACCAGGCGAACCACGTCGCCGGCTTCCCCCACCGTCAGCAGGCGCGGCCGGCCGCGCAGTGCGCGCAGCGTCTCGCTGTCCATGTCCGCATTGGCGACCGCCGCCGCACCCGCGGGCAGCAAGGTATCGAACAGCCGCAGCTTGGCCGCGCGGTAGGTCGCCATGTCGCCGTGGTAGTCCAGGTGGTCGCGCGTCAGGTTGGTGAAGCCGGCGGCAGCCAGGCGCACGCCGTCCAGCCGGCGCTGATCCAGCCCATGGCTGCTGGCCTCAATCGCCACGTGGGTCACCCCGGCGCGGGCAAGCGCGGCCAGCGTGGCATGCAGCGCCACCGGGTCGGGCGTGGTCAGCGAAGGTCCGGGCGGGAAGCCCTCCGCCACCACGCCCAGCGTGCCGATGCTGGCGGCGCGCAGCCCGGCCAGCGTCCAGAACTGGCGCAGGAAATCCACCGTGCTGGTCTTGCCGTTGGTGCCCGTCACGGCCACCACGCAAGCCGGCTGCGGCCCGGCCAATGCAGCGGCGGCCAGCGCCAGGGCGCGGCGCGGGTCGGCGGCCCAGAGCATCGGGGTCCGCTCAGGCGGCGTGCCCTCGGGCGCCAGGATCGCCACGGCCCCGGCGGCTTCGGCCGCCGCGATGAAGCTGCGGCCATCTGCCCGGCTGCCGGGCAGGGCGGCAAACAGCAAGCCGGGCGTCACCGCCCGGCTGTCGGCCGTTACCCCGAGCACCTCGGCTTCCGCCGGGGTGGCGCCGTCCGGCGGGCGGGCGCCCGCGAGGCCGATGAGCTCACCGAGACGCAATCGGCACCTCCGGCGCGGCAACCATGCGCACCGGGGTCTCGGCGGCGGTGCGCCGGATGACGCTGGGCGGCGGCAGCGCCGGCATGCCGGCCGGCCGGGTCGGCGCGGCCTGGCCGGCCGAGGGCTGGGCCGCGGCTGCCGGCCGTGCGGCGTTGCCCGGCCGGGCCGGCGGGATCGAAATGGCGATGGTCTGCTGGATCTGCGCCGCGCGGTCGATCTCCGGCACCAGCCCCAGCACCGGGGCAACGCGGGTGATGACGTCATGCGCCGCCGGCGCCGCCACCCAGCCGGCGGTGGCGAAGCCATGGCTGTTCGCGTTCGGGCTGGGTTCGTCGACCATGACATAGACCGCGAAGCGCGGTGCGTTCATCGGGAAGGCGCCGACGAAGGCGGTGATCCGCTTGCCTTCCATGTAGCGCCCGTGCGGGCCGGACTTCTGCGCCGTGCCGGTCTTGCCGCCGACGAAGAAGCCGGGCACCTCGGCCGCCTTGCCGGAGCCATCCGTCACCACCAGGCGCATCAGCCGACGGATCGTCTCCGAGGTGCGCTCGCTGATCACGCGGGTGCCGGGGCGCGGCTCGTTGGCGGGCTGCGCCACGATGGTCGGCTGCCGCAGCGTGCCGCCATTGGCCAGGGCGGAGATGGCGGTGATGACGTGCAGCGGCGTCACGGCGATGCCCTGGCCATAGGCGATGGTCATGGTGCTGATCTCGCGCCAGGCGGAAGGCGGCGGTGCCAGCGGCCGGCGCAGGCCGGGCAGTTCCACCGTCAGCGGCGCCAGCATGCCCATGCGGCCAAGGAACTCCCGCTGGCGCTGCGGCCCGGCCGTCATCGCCATGTGCGCGGCGCCGAGGTTGGAGGAAAATTGCAGCACCTCGGGGAAGCTCAACCAACGGTTCTTGCCGCGGTAGTCGTGCACGGTGAAGCGGCCGAAGGTGATGGGGTGGGAGGCGTCGAAGCTGCTGTTCAGCGTGGCGGTGCCGTAGTCCAGTGTCATCGCCGCGGTCAGCAGCTTGAAGGTGGAACCGGGTTCATAGACGCCGCTGGTGACGCGGTTGTAGCGCTCGCAGCGGTTGGAGGTGCGGTTGGCCAGCTCGTGCTCGGGGCCGCAGAATCGTGCGCCCATCGGGTCGTTGCCGTCGTAGTCCGGCAGGCTGACCATGCCGAGGATCTCGGCCGTGTTGATGTCCATCAGCACGCCGGCGCCACCGATGCCGTTGTAGTCCAGGATGGCACGGCTGACCGCGTCGCGCAGCGCCAACTGCACACGGATGTCGAGCGACAGGCGCAGCGGCTGGCGGTCGATCCGCAACTGATGGTCGAAGGTCAGCTCGGCGCCGGCGACCCCCTTGTTCTCCAGGTCGATCACCTGGCCGAGCACATGCACGGCGCTGCGGCCCTGGGGGTAGATGCGCCGCTCGGTGTTGCGGAATTCGATGCCGTAGGCGCCGGCGTTGATGACGCGCTGATGCTCCTGCGGCGTCACGTCGTGGCGGATATAGACGAAGCGGGCCGGCTCCTCGGTCCCCGGCACGGTGTGCGGGCTGAGCCTGGCGATCAGCGCCTCGCGGTTCATGTCCGGGAAGACGGTGCGCAGCAGGTCCGCGACGCGGGTGGCATTGGCCTCCGAGCCGATCGCCTCGGGGTCCGCGGTCAGCGAGGCGCCGGGCAGGCTGGCGGCCAGGGTCTCGCCGTTGCGGTCCAGGATGCGGGCGCGGGTCACGGCGGTCTCGGTGGGAGAGGGCAGCCGCACCGCCTGCCGCGGCCGCGGCAAGGCCGGGTCCAGTACGGTGGCGCGGACCAGCTGCCCGCCCACCGCCGCGAACAGCCCGCAGAAGCCGATGGCGGCCAGCAGCAGCCGGCCGCGGCTGGTCTCCGCCTGGCGGCGGCGGGCCAGGTCGGGCGCGGAGTTGACCTTTTCCAACGCGCGGCCGGCGGTGCGCGGCGCCGCGCCAACGGTGCGGCCCAGCGGCTGGGAATCTGGGGCCGGTGGCGGCCGGTCCGGCATGAAGGGGTCTTCGGTCATCGCGCATAACCCCCCAGCGTGGCGGCGTGGGCAGACCCATAGGGCACCGGCGGCGCCAGCAGCGGCGCACCCAGGCCGCCCAGCAGCGAATGCGCGGGCGGCTCCGGCGCCGGCTGCGGCCGCACCGGCTGCGGCGGGCGCACATAGGCCACCGGGGCCGGCGTGTAGGGCAGCGGCGCCGGCGCATAGGGGCCGGCGGGGGCG
>CAIMOR010000454.1 GCA_903843125.1 uncultured Rhodospirillales bacterium | reverse complement strand
TGACCTTCATGCTGGCCATGCTGGCCTGGGCGGTCATTCCGGTGAACGAGGGCTGGGCCATCGCCAACATCAACGTGGGCGTGCTGTACCTGTTCGCGATCAGCTCGCTCGGCGTCTACGGCATCATCATCGCCGGCTGGGCCTCCAATTCGAAATACGCTTTCCTCGGCGCGTTGCGCTCGGCGGCGCAGATGGTCAGCTACGAGGTCTCGATGGGCTTCGTCATCGTCACCGTCCTGCTCTGCGTCGGCAGCCTGAACCTGCAGGACGTGGTGCTGGCGCAGAAGAATGTCTGGTTCTGCATCCCGCTGTTCCCGATGTTCATCATCTTCTTCATCAGCACGCTGGCCGAGACCAACCGTGCGCCTTTCGACCTGCCGGAAGGCGAGAGCGAGCTGGTCGCCGGCTTCTTCGTGGAATACAGCGCGATGACCTTCGCGCTGTTCTTCCTCGGCGAATACGCGAACATGATGCTGATGTCGGCGCTGACCAGCATCCTGTTCCTGGGTGGCTGGCTGCCGCCGATGGATATCGCACCGTTCAACTGGGTGCCGGGGCCGATCTGGTTCATCCTGAAGATTTGCGTCTGTCTGTTCACCTTCATCTGGGTGCGGGCGACCTTCCCGCGCTACCGCTACGACCAGCTGATGCGGCTGGGCTGGAAGGTCTTCCTGCCCTTCAGCCTGGTCTGGCTGGTGCTGACGGCGGGCGTGCTCATGTTGACCGGCTGGCTGCCGGGTTAGGACGGAAATCATGGCATTGCTGGATCGCACCGCGCGCAGCCTGCTGCTGTCCGAACTGGTTTCGGGCATGGCGTTGACGCTGAGCTACGTCTTCAAGCCGAAGGCGACGCTGAACTATCCGTACGAGAAGACGCCGCTGTCGCCGCGCTTCAAGGGAGAGCACGCGTTGCGCCGCTACCCGAATGGCGAGGAACGCTGCATCGCGTGCAAGCTGTGCGAGGCGGTGTGCCCGGCCCAGGCCATCACCATCGAGGCCGAGCCGCGCGAGGATGGCAGCCGCCGCACCACGCGCTACGACATCGACATGGTGAAGTGCATCTACTGCGGCATGTGCGAGGAAGCCTGCCCGGTGGACGCCATCGTCGAGGGCCCGAACATGGAGTTCTCGACCGAGACCCGGGCGGAACTGCTGTACGACAAGGCCAAGCTGCTCTCGAACGGTGATCGTTGGGAACCCCTGCTGGCCAAGCGGCTCGAACTCGATGCCCCCTATCGCTGAGACGGACGACATGACCATCCGCAGCCCCGGAGGCACGCCATGATCGCGGCGCTTGCCTTCTATGCCTTCGCCACCGTGCTGATCGCCTCGGCGGTGATGGTGGTGACCGCCCGCAACCCCGTGCACTCGGTGCTGTTCCTGATCCTGGCGTTCTTCAACGCCTCGGCGCTGTTCCTGCTGGCCGGCGCCGAGTTCCTGGCGATGATCCTGGTCATCGTCTACGTCGGCGCCGTCGCGGTGCTGTTCCTGTTCGTCGTGATGATGCTCGACATCGACTTCGCGCGGCTGCGCGAGGGCTTCCAGCGCTACGCACCCATCGGCGCCATCATCGGCGGCATCCTGTTCCTGGAACTGGTGCTGGTGCTGGCCGGTTGGCGCTTCACCGACCTGGCCGCCGACCTGCGACTGGCGCCGGTGCCGGCGGGACCGGTCAGCAACACCCAGGCCATCGGGCGGCTGCTGTACACGGACTACGTCTTCCTGTTCCAGGCGGCAGGGTTGATCCTGCTGGTAGCCATGATCGGCGCCATCGTGCTGACGCACCGGGAGCGCGTCGGCACGCGACGCCAGGTCATCGCCGACCAGGTTTCGCGCAGCGGCAGCGTGGTGCTGCAGAACGTCGCCATCGGCGCCGGCATCAGTCCCGGCAGCATCCTGCGGCCGCCGCCGAAGGATGCGCCCAAGGCGGTCGAGCATCACGACGCGCATGGGGGACATCACTGAGATGGAAATCGGTCTCGGCCATTATCTGGTGGTCAGCGCCATCCTGCTGGTGCTGGGCATCTTCGGCATCTTCCTGAACCGCAAGAACGTCATCATCATCCTGATGAGCGTGGAGCTCATCCTGCTGGCGGTGAACATCAACTTCGTCGCCTTCAGCGCCTGGTTGAACGACCTGAACGGGCAGATCTTCGCCATGTTCGTGCTCACGGTCGCCGCGGCGGAAGCCGCGATCGGCCTCGCCATCCTCGTCATCTACTTCCGCAACCGCGGCAGCATCGAGGTCGAGGAAATCTCGACCCTGAAGGGCTGAGGGCCATGTTCGTCGGTGCCATCTTCTTCCCGCTCCTGGGCGCCACCATCAGCGGCTTCTTCGGCCGGCTGCTGGGCGACCGGGTGGCGCAATGGACCACTGTGCTGTGCATGGTGCTGGCCGCGGTGTGCGGCGTTTCCGCCTTCATGCAGGTGGCCATGGACGGTCATCCGGAAACGGTGCTGCTGCTGCGCTGGATCGATGTCGGCGGCCTGCAGGTGAACTGGGCGCTGCGCTACGACACGCTGAGCGTGGTCATGGTGGCGATGGTGACGTTCATCTCCACGCTGATCCACCTGTACAGCGTGGGCTACATGTCGCACGACCACACCATCCCGCGGTTCTTCGCCTACCTCAGCCTCTTCACCTTCATGATGCTGATGCTGGTGACCGCCGACAACCTGGCCCAGCTGTTCTTCGGCTGGGAGGGTGTGGGCCTCGCGAGCTACCTGCTGATCGGCTACTGGTATGAGAAGGAAAGCGCCAACAAGGCGGCGATGAAGGCGTTCATCGTCAACCGCGTCGGCGACCTGTTCTTCATGCTGGGCGTGGCGCTGACCTTCCTGACCTTCGGCAGCATCGAGTTCCCGGTGATCTTCGCCGCCGTCGCGCAGCACACCAACGACACCTATCTCGGCATCAACAGCATCGAGTTGATCGGCGTGCTGCTGTTCCTCGGTGCCTGCGGCAAGTCGGCGCAACTCGGCCTGCACACCTGGCTGCCGGACGCCATGGAGGGTCCGACGCCGGTTTCCGCGCTGATCCATGCGGCGACGATGGTGACCGCCGGCGTCTTCCTGATGGCGCGGATGTCGCCGATCATGGAATACGCGCCGACCGCGCTGATGATCGTGACCGTGGTCGGCGCCAGCACCGCGCTGTTCGCCGCCACCATCGGCTGCGTGCAGAACGACATCAAGCGGATCATCGCCTACTCCACCTGTTCGCAGCTGGGGTACATGTTCTTCGCCATCGGCGTCGGGGCCTACCAGGTGGCCATCTTCCACCTGTTCACCCATGCCTTCTTCAAGGCGCTGCTGTTCCTCGGTGCCGGCTCGGTCATCCATGCGATGTCGGACGAGCAGGACATCAGGAAGATGGGCGGCATCTGGACCAAGATTCCGGTCACCTACCTGGTGATGTGGATCGGCAGCCTGGCGCTGGCCGGCGTGCCTCTGTTTGCGGGCTACTACTCGAAGGACGCGATCCTGGAGGCGGCCTTCGCGGCTGAAAGCGGCGTCGGCACCTACGCCTTCGCCTGCGGCATCATCGCTGCCTTCCTCACCGCCTTCTACTCCTGGCGCCTGCTGTTCCTGACCTTCCACGGCAAGCCGCGGGCAGACCACCACACCATGGAGCATGTGCACGAAAGCCCGGCCGTGATGCTGGTGCCGCTGCTGCTGCTGAGCGTGGGTGCGGTGCTGGCCGGCTATGTCTTCGCGCCCTACTTCATCGGCGAGGAGCAGCACGACTTCTGGCACGGCGCCATCTTCAACGGCGCCGGCAACCACATCATGCACGCGATGCACGAGGTGCCGGAATGGGTCGGCCTGGCGCCGACCGTCGTCGGCGTGGTCGGCATCGCGCTGGCCTTCGTGTTCTACATGCTGGCGCCGGCCCTGCCGCGGGCGTTGGCAAACGGGCTGCGGCCGATCTACCTGTTCCTGCTGAACAAGTGGTACTTCGATGAGCTCTACGACTTCCTGTTCGTGCGCCCGGCGATGGCGCTGGCACGGGTGTTCTGGAAGGTCGGGGATGCCAAGCTGATCGACGGCATGCCGAACGGCATGGCGGCGCTGGCCGCCGATGTCGGGCGCGGCGCGGTGCGACTGCAGACCGGGCGCGTGGCGAACTACGCCTTCGTCATGCTCATCGGCGTGGTCATCTTCGTCTCGCTGTTCCTCTACTCGCTGTTCAAGGGGGCCTGAGCTCGATGAACCCCGGTTTCCCCTTGCTGTCGCTGCTGACCTTCCTGCCTTTGGTCGGCGCGGCGATCATCCTCTCCGTCCGCGGCGAGGAGAAGGTGGTGGCGCAGAACGCCCGCTGGACGGCGTTGTGGACCAGCATCATCGTCTTCCTGCTCAGCCTGGCGCTGTGGTTCGGCTTCGATAAGTCGAGCGCCGAGTTCCAGTTCACCGAGGAGGTGGACTGGCTGCCGGACTTCGGCATCGGCTACCACATGGGCGTCGACGGGCTTTCGGTGCTGTTCGTGCTGCTCTCCACCGCGTTGACGCCGCTCTGCATCCTGGCCAGCTGGGAATCCATCGGCACCCGCGTGCGCGAATACATGATCTCCTTCCTGGTGCTGGAGACCATGATGGTGGGCATGTTCTGCGCGCTGGACCTGGTGCTGTTCTACGTCTTCTTCGAAGGCGTGCTGATCCCGATGTTCCTGATCATCGGTGTCTGGGGTGGCCCGCGGCGCGTGTACGCGGCGATGAAGTTCTTCCTCTACACGCTGGCCGGTTCCGTGCTGATGCTGCTGGCCATCCTGTGGCTGTGGTACAACGCCGGCACCACGGATATCCCGGAGCTCTTCGCCTATGAAGTGCCGCGGGCGGTGCAGGGCTGGCTGTTCTTCGCCTTCCTCGCCAGCTTCGCGGTCAAGGTGCCGATGTGGCCGGTGCACACCTGGCTGCCGGACGCGCACGTGGAAGCGCCGACAGCGGGTTCCGTCATCCTCGCCGGCGTGCTGCTGAAGATGGGCGCCTATGGCTTCCTCCGGTTCAGTTTGCCGTTGCTGCCCTTTGCCTCGGCCGAATACGCGCCTCTGATCTTCACGCTCTCGGTCGTGGCGGTCATCTACACTTCGCTGGTCGCGCTGGCGCAGCAGGACATGAAGAAGCTGATTGCGTATTCATCCGTCGCCCACATGGGCATCGTCACGCTCGGCATCTTCACCTTCACCCCGCAGGGCATGTCGGGCGCCATCTTCACCATGCTGGCGCATGGCGTCGTCTCCGGCGCGCTCTTCCTCTGCGTCGGCGTGGTGTACGACCGCGTCCACAGCCGGGAGATCGCGCGCTACGGCGGCGTCGCCAAGGTGATGCCGGGCTACGCGCTGCTGTTCATGCTGTTCACCATGGCCAGTATCGGCCTGCCGGGCACCGCCAACTTCGTCGGCGAGTTCCTGGTCATCATCGCCGCCTGGAAGGTGAACCCCTGGGTCGCCGGCGGCGGCGCAACCGGCATGATCCTGGGCGCCGCGTACATGCTGTACCTTTATCGCCGCGTGATCTTCGGCAAGCTGGAAAAGCCGGACCTGCGCGTACTGCTGGACCTCAGCGCGCGTGAATACGTGGTGTTCGCGCCGCTGGTGGTGCTGACCATCTGGATGGGCATCTACCCGTCCTCGTTCCTCTCCTTCTTCGAGACCAGCGTCGCGGCGCTGCTGGCGCGCCACGAGGCCGCGCTGAATGTCGCCAAGCTGGCAGGGATGTGAGCCGATGAACTGGACCCTTGCCCTGCCGGAGATCCTGTTGGCCGTCTCCGGCCTGGTCATCCTGCTTGCCTGCGTGATCCCGAAGCAGGACACCGCCTATGGCGGCAGCATGGCCGTCATCGGCGCGCTGCTGGGCGCCGCTATCCTGGTGCTGATGCAGGACGACGGCACCGCCTTCTCCGGCCAGTACATCGCCGACCCGTTCGGGCGTTTCATGAAGCTGCTGTGCCTGGCCGGTGCCGCCGCGACGCTGCTGCTGGCCATCGACTTCAACGAGCGCGAGAAGCTGGCGCGCTTCGAGTTTCCGTTGCTGGCGCTGTTCGCCACCACCGGCATGATGGTGATGATCTCGGCCAACGACCTGATGTCGGTCTATATCGGCCTGGAACTGCTGTCGCTGCCGCTCTACGTCATCGCCGCCTTCAACCGGGACAGCGGGCGTTCGGCGGAAGCCGGGCTGAAGTATTTCGTGCTGGGCGCGTTGGCGTCCGGCCTGCTGCTGTACGGCACCTCGCTGGTCTATGGCTTCGCCGGCTCCACCAACTTCGACAAGCTGGCCGAGGCCTTCGCGCCGGGCCAGCCGGTTTCGGCCGGTGTGGTCGTCGGCCTGGTCTTCGTCATCGCCGGCCTGGCGTTCAAGGCATCCGCGGTGCCGTTCCACATGTGGACGCCCGACGTCTACGAGGGCGCGCCGACCCCGGTGACCGCCTTCTTCGCCGCGGCGCCTAAGGTGGCGGCCATCGCGCTGATCGTGCGGGTGCTGACCGGCCCCTTCGCCGACCTGTCCGACCAGTGGCAGCAGGTGCTGCTGCTGATCTCCGCGGCTTCGATGCTGCTCGGCAGCTTCGCCGCCATCGGCCAGCGCAACATCAAGCGCCTGATGGCCTACAGCTCCATCGGCCATGTCGGCTACGCGCTGATGGGCCTGTCGGTGGACACCGATGTCGGCGTGCGTGGCGTGCTCATCTACATGGCGATCTACCTTATCATGAACGTCGGCACCTTCGCGGTGCTGGTGTCCATGCGTCGCCAGGGCAAGTCGGTCGAGTTGATCGACGACCTCGCCGGCCTGGGGCGCAGCCATCCCGGCACGGCGATGTGGATGGCGATCTTCATGTTCTCCATGGCGGGCGTGCCGCCGCTGGCCGGCTTCTTCGGCAAGCTCTACGTCTTCCTGGCCGCCATGCAGGCCGGATACCTGTGGCTGGCGCTGATCGGCGTGGGCACCAGCGTCATCGGTGGCTACTACTACCTGCGCATCATCAAGGTGATGTACTTCGACAGCACCGAGCAGCCGTTGGACGCTGCCACGCCCGGCGTCGGCCTGGTCATGGCCGGCTCGGGCCTGTTCAACGTGCTGTTCATCCTGTGGCCCGCGCCGTTGATCGGTGCGGCGCAGCTGGCGGTCGCGGCGCTGGTGGGGTGAGTGCTGCCCCGCCGCTGATCTGGCGGCTGGCGGTCCACTCGGCGTTGCCGAGCACGGCGGACCTGGTTTCCCGGGCCGCCACGGCCGGCGAGGCGGAAGGCCTGGCGGTCCTTGCGCTGCGGCAGACAGCGGGGCGCGGCCGGGCAGGGCGGACATGGTCCTCGCCGTCGGGCAACGTCTACCTCTCGGTGCTGCTGCGGCCGCACACCCCGGCGCGTGAAGCCGGGCGGTGGAGCCTGCTGGCCGGCGTGGCCCTGGCCGAAGCCGCCGGCGCGCTGCTGGCCGACCCGGCCCGGCTGACGCTGAAATGGCCGAACGACCTGCTGCTGGATGGCGCCAAATGCGCCGGCATCCTGGCGGAATCAGCACTCGCGGCGGACGGCGTGCTGGACTGGCTCGCGCTCGGCTTCGGCGTGAACCTGGCGCAGGCGCCGGTGCTGCCGGAACGGCCGACAGCGCATCTCGCTGCGGCCGAGGCACCGGAAGCCTTCGCCGGGCGCCTGCTTGCCCGGCTTTCGCACTGGCGAGACCTGGTGCTCACTGTCGGCTTCGCCCCGGTGCGCCTGGCCTGGCAGGCATTGAGCGCCCCGCCTGGCACGCCGTTGCGGGTGCGCCAGGGTGCCGGCTTCGTCGAAGGCCTCTATGCCGGGCTGGCGGAAGACGGCAGCCTGCTGCTGCACACGGAAGATACCACCCGTCGGATCATCGCCGGCGAGGTGGAGGGGATGAGGTAGGCGATGCTCCTGGCGATCGACGCCGGCAATACCAACGTGGTCTTCGCGGTTCATGACGGCGTGGAATGGCGCGGCCGATGGCGCATCGCCACCCGCGCCGACCGCACGTCGGACGAATACGCGGTCTGGCTGCTGACGCTGCTGCAGCATTGCGGCCTGCGCCCGGCGGAAGTGGACCGCTGCGTCATCGGCACCGTGGTGCCGGCGGCGCTGTACGGGTTGCGCCGGCTCTGCCGCGACTGGTTCGACTGCGAGCCGCTGATCACCCGCTCCAACCTGGACTGGGGCTTCGAGATCAAGGTGGACCGCCCCGGCGAGGTTGGCGCCGACCGCCTGCTGAACTCGCTGGCCGCGCATTACCACTACAAGGGGCCGCTCATCGTCATCGACTTCGGCACCGCCACCACCTTCGACGTGGTGGACAAGGACGGCGCCTACCTCGGCGGCATCATCGCGCCGGGCATCAACCTCAGCATCGAGGCGCTGCACCAGGCCGCCGCCCGGCTGCCGCGCATCGGCATCGGCCGGCCGCAGGCCGTCATCGGGCGGGACACCGTCTCGGCCATGCAGTCCGGCGTGTTCTGGGGCTATGTCGGGCTGATCGAGGGTATCGTCGGCCGGATCCGCGGCGAATACGACGGTGACCTGAAGGTGATCGCCACCGGCGGTCTGGCCCCTCTGTTCAGCGAGGGCACAACCGTTATCGAGAGAATCGACCCGGATATCACGCTGGAAGGGCTCAGGCTGTTGGCGGGACGCAATGCCGCCCCCACCTTGCCGAAGAACCCGCGCGAACCATGAACAGCATTGTATAGTAGGTGATGGACCTTTCCCCTTTCGATCTACCGGATTCCGACTCCGATCTCGCTTTCCTGCCCCTGGGGGGTACCGGCGAGATCGGCATGAACCTCAACGTCTACCGATGCGATGGCCGCCTGCTGGCGGTGGATTGCGGCATCGGCTTCGGCGGCCCGGAGAACCCGGAGGTGGAGGTGATGGCGCCGGACCCCGCCTGGCTGGCGGCACGCCGCGGCAAGCTGGAAGGCCTCGTCATCACCCACGCGCATGAGGACCACATCGGCGCGGTTGCGCACCTGTGGCCCATGCTGCGCTGCCCGATTTACGGCAGCCCCTTCGTTGCCGCGGTGCTGAAGCGCAAGCTGGGGGAGGCCGGGCTTTCGCACGAAGCCAAGGTCACCACCATCCCGACCGGCGGCCGCTGGCAGATGGGCCCGTTCGACCTGCAATTCGTCCGCGTGGCGCATTCCATTCCCGAAGCCCAGGCCATGGCCATCCGCACCCGGCACGGCCTGGTGGTGCATACCGGCGACTGGAAGCTGGACCCCGAGCCGCTGCTGGGCCCGCCGACCGACGAAGCCGCCTTCGCCGCGCTGGGCGAGGAGGGCGTGCTGGCCATCGTCTGCGACTCGACCAACGCCATGGTCGAAGGCCATTCCGGCAGCGAGGCCGAGGTGCGCCGGAACATGACTGCGCTGATCCGCAGCCTGAAAGGGCGCGTGGCCGTCACCTGCTTCGCCACCAACGTGGCGCGGGTGGAAAGCGTGGCCCGCGCGGCCAAGGCGGCCGGGCGCCAGGTGGCGCTGTTCGGCCGCAGCCTGCGCAACGCCGAGAACGCGGCGCGCGAATGCGGCTACCTGAAGGGCATCGACCCCTTCGTGCCCGAGGACGAGGCCGGCTTCCTGCCCGACGACTCGCTCTGCATCATCTGCACCGGCAGCCAGGGCGAGCCGCGCAGTGCGCTGGCCAAGATCGCCGCCGATACCCACCCCAGCATCGCGCTGGGGGAGGGCGATACGGTGATCTTTTCGTCGCGCATGATCCCCGGCAATGAACGCGGCATCATCAAGGTGCAGGACGAACTGGCGCGGCGCGGCTGCCGCATCATGACCGCCGACGACCACATGGTCCACGTCTCCGGCCATCCGGCGCGGGATGAGCTGAAGCGGCTCTATGCGCTGGTGAAGCCGAGGATCGCCATCCCGGTGCACGGCGAATGGCGCCACCTCTCCGAACATGCGGCGCTGGCCAAGCAGTGCGGTGCCAACCCGATCCTGATCGAGGATGGCGACATGGTGCGCCTGGCCCCCGGCAAGCCGGAGGTGTGCGAGGGCGCGCCGACCGGCCGCCTGGTGGTAGATGGCAACCGCCTGCTGCCGCTGGAAGGCGGGGTGCTGGCAGCGCGCAAGCGCATGCTGTTCAACGGCGTGGTGATGGCCAGCTTCGCGGTGGACGTGAACGGCAAGGTGCTGGGCACGCCGCAGATCTCGGCGCCCGGGCTGTTCGAGGGCACCGACCTGGAGCCGATGCAGCTGGCCGGCGACCTGATGCGCGCGGTGCAGGACCTGCCCGGCGGCCTGAAGCGGGAAGACGACGCGCTGCGCGAGGCGGCACGGGCCGTGTTGCGCAAGGCGGTGGGCCGGCGGCTGAAGAAGCGGCCGAATGTGGAGATTCACCTGCTGCGGGTCTGAGGCACCATCCGTGCCGATGGCAGCGTCAGGCCGAACGTCTTGCCTGGCGTCCGTCGGTCGCGGCGCACCAGGCCCCCGGTAGGGTGCAGGTTGAAGGTGGAACGACGGCCGCCCTGCCGGACCCATGGCGTCACGGCCTGCCTAGGCTACGGGGCGGTAAGTGCCAGGCCGGTCAGCGCCGGCGATTGAGGTAAGCATGACCTGGTTCAACGGTGCGGTGCTCTATCTGCTGGTCTGGTGGATCACGCTGTTCGCGGTGCTGCCCATCGGGACGCAACCGGTGGCTGAAGCCAATCCGGAGGATGGCGGCTGGCGCGGCGTGCCCAAGGCGCCGCAGATCGGGCGCAAGGCCATCATCACCACGGTCGTTGCCGCGATCGTGTGGGCGGTGCTGTACGGGATCATCGCCAGCGACCTGCTGAGCTTTCGGACCGGCTGGCTGGCTTTGCCAGAAAACTAGGCAGGTTAGGGGTTGTTCACCCGGTCCTGCCTTGTTGTTATTCAGTTGGCGGCTAGACGCCGCTTTTTCTCTCTTTTTCCGCAGCCTTTCGAATTGTGCCGCGTTCTCCCCGGCGCCAACATACTGACAGGAAGAGGGTTGGTCCTCTTTCTGCCGTGTGACTGGCGTTTCCTCCCTAAACTCGGGCCGCACCCCTTTGGGGTTGCGGCCCTTTTTTTAACCCTTTCGATGCCGCGAGCAAGTAGATTCCGCCATCACGAGGGCGAGAATTGAAATTCTCTGTGCCTGCTGCGCTGCAACACGAACGATAATTCCATTCCACGATGATTTGCCGCTGCCGCTTTCCCCCCGGCCGCCGCCGCGCGGGCCGCCAGGCGCCAGCGGCCGGCTTCCCGCAGCGCAGCTTTTTTGGCCGAACGGCCGAATCCCGGCTTTCGACGATTCCGTCCCGGTCGATCAGGCTCTAGTGTCCGCCCGCCCCGTTGCCTGAGGACCTTTGCCTTGCGCCTGTCTCGCGCCTTCCTGCCCACCCTGAAGGAAACCCCGACCGAGGCGCAGATCGCCTCGCACCGGTTGATGCTGCGCGCCGGCATGGTGCGGCAGACCTCCGCCGGCATCTATGCCTGGCTGCCGCTGGGGCTGCGCGTGCTGCAGAAGGTCGCCGCCATCGTGCGCGAGGAGCAGGACGCCGCCGGCGCGCAGGAAATCCTGATGCCGACGATCCAGTCCGCCGAGCTGTGGCGCGAAAGCGGCCGCTACGAGGACTATGGCAAGGAGATGCTGCGCATCAAGGACCGGCACGACCGCGAGATGCTGTTCGGCCCGACCAACGAGGAAATGGTCACCGACATCTTCAAGACCTACGCCCGCAGCTACCGCGACCTGCCGCGCAACCTGTACCATATCCAGTGGAAGTTCCGCGACGAGATCCGCCCGCGCTTCGGCGTCATGCGCGGCCGCGAGTTCCTGATGAAGGACGCCTACTCCTTCGACCTGGACTACGAGGGAGCGCAGAAATCCTACCGGCAGATGTTCGTCGCCTACCTGCGCACCTTCGCCCGCATGGGGCTGAAGGCGATCCCGATGCAGGCCGATACCGGCCCGATCGGCGGCAACCTCAGCCATGAATTCCTGATCCTGGCCGAGACCGGCGAGAGCGGCGTCTTCCTGCACAAGGACCTGCTGGAGTTCGACGTCATGGCCGCGGCGCCGGACTATGAGGGCGATCTTTCGCCCACGGTGGACTTCTGGACCAGCCGCTACGCCGCCACCGACGAGAAGCACGACGAGGCCGCCTGGGCGCAGGTGCCGGCCGACAAGCAGGTGAGCGCGCGCGGCATCGAGATCGGCCACATCTTCTACTTCGGCACCAAGTACAGCGCGGCGATGGGACTCAAGGTCAGCGGCCCGGACGGCGCGATGGTGACGCCGGAGATGGGCAGCTACGGCATCGGCGTCTCCCGCCTGGTCGGCGCCATCATCGAGGCCAACCACGACGAGGCCGGGATCAAGTGGCCGGACGCGGTGGCGCCGTTCCGCGTGGCGGTGCTGAACCTGAAGCAGGGCGACGCGGCCTGCGACGCCATGTGCCAGGCGCTGTACGACGCCTTCCCGGACGACGCGGTCTACGACGACCGCGGTGAGCGCGCGGGTGTGAAGTTCGCCGACGCCGACCTTATGGGATACCCCTGGCAAGCCGTTATCGGGCCACGTGGCGCGGCTGCCGGCAAGGTGGAGTTGAAGCGCCGGGCGACCGGGGAAAAGCTGGAGCTTTCCCTGGATGACGCCATCGCGCGCATTCGAGGTTGATGCACTGATGTTCAACGCCTTCGAGCGGATGGTCGCCTTCCGGTACCTGCGGGCACGGAAGGGGGAACGCTTCGTCTCGGTCATCGCGATCTTCTCGCTGGTCGGCATCGCGCTGGGTGTCGCCACGCTGATCATCGTGATGAGCGTGATGAACGGGTTCCGTCAGGAATTGCTCGGCCGCATCCTGGGCTTGAACGGCCATATGGGCATCTACACCACCACCGGGGAGCCGCTGCGCGACTTCGACGACATCACCGCCAAGGTGCGCGCCCTGCCGGGCGTGGTGCAGGCGGCGCCGATCGTGGAAGGCCAGATATTGATGACCAGCGAGCAGGGCGGCGCCAGTGGCGGCCTGGCCCGCGGCATCCGGCCGGAGGACCTGCGCGCGCGGGCGCTGATCGCCGGCAATATCCGCGCCGGCAGCCTGGCGCAGTTCGAGGGCGACGACGCCATCGTCATCGGCTCCGGCCTGGCGTTCAAGATGCGCGTCGGCGTGGGGGACCGCATCACGCTGGTCTCGCCGCAGGGGCGCGCGACCGTGGTCGGCACCGTGCCGCGCATCCGTGCCTATCGCGTGGTGGCCATCTTCAACGTCGGCATGAACGAATACGACAGCAGCTTCGTCTTCCTGCCGCTGGCGGCGGCGCAGGTGTATTTCCGAACGCCCGAGGCGGCGACGCAGGTGGAGGTCTTCGTGCAGGACCCCACCCGGGTGCGCGCGATCAACCTGGAAATCCGCCGCGCGCTGGCCGGCAGGCCGGTGCGCATCCTGGATTGGCAGGACGCCAACAGCAGCTTCTTCAACGCGGTGCAGGTGGAACGCAACGTGATGTTCCTGATCCTGACGCTGATCATCATCGTCGCCGCCTTCAACATCATCAGCAGCCTGATCATGCTGGTGAAGGACAAGGGGCGGGACATCGCGGTATTGCGCACCATGGGCGCCACCAGCGGCAACGTGCTGCGCATCTTCCTGCTCTGCGGCGCCAGCGTCGGCATCCTCGGCACCGGCATCGGCTTTCTGCTCGGCATGCTGTTCTGCTGGAACATCGAGGGCATCCGCCAGCTGCTGCAATCCCTGACCGGCACGCAGCTGTTCAGCCCCGAGGTCTACTTCCTCTCCCGCCTGCCAGCGGTGGTGGACCCCAACGAGGTCACGCAGGTGGTGCTGATGGGCCTTGGCCTGTCGCTGCTGGCGACGATCTATCCCAGCTGGCGCGCGGCGCGCATGGACCCGGTCGAGGCGTTGCGGAATGAATAACGTGGCCGACCTGGTGGCGCCGCTGCGCCTGGCCAGCGTGCACCGCGCCTACAAGACCGAGGCCGGCGAGCTGGCGGTGCTGACCGGCGCCGACCTGGTGCTGGCGGGCGGCGAGATCGTCGCCCTGGTGGCGCCCTCGGGTACCGGCAAGTCCACGCTGCTGCACCTGGCCGGGCTGCTGGAACGCCCCGATGCCGGTGAGGTCTATGTGGAAGGCCGCGCCGCCGGCAGCCTTTCCGACAAGGATCGTACCGCTGTCCGCCGCACCACCATCGGCTTCGTCTACCAGTTCCACCACCTGCTGCCGGAATTCACGGCGGAGGAGAACGTGGTGCTGCCGCAGATGGCCGCCGGAGCCACCCGCAAGGCCGCCGCCGAGAGGGCGCGCGCCCTGCTGGCCAGCTTCGGCCTGGGGGAACGCTTCAACCACCGGCCGGGCAAGCTCTCGGGCGGCGAGCAGCAGCGCGTCGCCATCGCCCGTGCTCTGGCCAACCGCCCGCGCATCCTGCTGGCCGACGAGCCGACCGGCAACCTCGACACCGCGACCGCGGCGAAGGTCTTCGCCGAACTGCTGGGCGCGGTGCGCGGCCAGGGCGTGGCCGCGCTGGTGGCCACCCACAACCCGGAGCTGGCGGCGATGATGGACCGCAAGGTGACGCTGCGGGATGGCAAGCTGACCGAGGCCTGACCTACACTCCGGCCATGGCCGACTCGTTCATCCACCTGCATACCCATTCCAGCTATTCGTTGAGCGAAGGCGCCATCAAGGCCGAGAAGCTGGCCGCCTTGGCCAAGGATGCCGGCATGCCGGCGGTGGCGCTGACGGACACGGCCAACCTGTTCGGCGCACTTGAATTCTCGCAGGCCTGCAGCGGCAAGGGCGTGCAGCCGATCATGGGCTGCCAGCTCTGGCTGGCCCGCAGCGCCACGGATGACCGGCCCGAGAGCGCCCGCCTGGCGCCGGACCCCATCGTGGCCCTGGCGATGGACGCGCAGGGGCTGGACCACCTGCAGCGGCTCTCCTCGCACAGCTTCCTGGAGGCCGATGCCTCCGGCAAGCCGGCCATTACGCTGGACCTGCTTCTGCGGCACGCGCCCGGCCTGTTCCTGCTGACCGGCGGCACCACCGGGCCCCTCGCGCGGCTGCTGACCGAGGGCCGGCGCGACGGCGCGCTGCGCCTGCTGGCGCGCCTCGGCGAAGCCTTCCCCGACCGCATGGCGGTGGAACTGCATCGCCACGGGCTTGAGCTGGAACGCATGGTGGAGCCTGGCCTGCTGGCGCTGGCGGAAGCGTCGCGCCTGCCCATCGTCGCCGCCAACGATGTCTACTTCGCCAAGCGGGAGATGCACGAGGCGCATGACGCGCTGCTCTGCATCAGCGAGAGCCGCGTGCTGGCCGAGACCGACCGCCGCCGCGTGACCGCGAACCACTACTTCAGGACCGCGGCCGAGATGCGCGCGCTGTTCGCCGACCTGCCGGATGCCTGCGACAACACCCTGGCCATCGCCCGCAAATGCGCCGTGATGGTGGAGACGAAGAAGCCGGAACTGCCGATCTGCCCCAAGGTGGGCGAAGGCATGGACGAGGCGCAGACGGTGCGGGACATGGCCACGCGCGGCCTTGATGCGCGGCTGGACGCCATGCAGGCCGATGCCGACAAGCGCAGGCTTTACCATGAGCGGCTCGACTACGAACTCGGCGTGATCGAGAAGATGGGCTTCTCCGGCTACTTCCTGATCGTGGCGGACTTCATCCAGTGGGCCAAGGCGCAGGGCATTCCCGTTGGCCCGGGCCGCGGTTCGGGCGCTGGCAGCGTGGCGGCCTGGAGCCTGCTGATCACCGACCTGGACCCGATCCGCTTCGGCCTGCTGTTCGAGCGCTTCCTGAACCCCGAGCGCGTCTCGATGCCGGACTTCGACATCGACTTCTGCCAGGACCGGCGGGACGAGGTCATCAACTACGTCCGCCGCGAATACGGCGCGGACCGCGTGGCGCAGATCATCACCTTCGGCAAGCTGCAGGCCAAGGCGGCGGTCCGGGACAGTGGCCGCGTGCTGGGCATGCCCTATGGCCAGGTGGACAAGATCGCGTCGCTCATCCCGTTCAACCCCGCCAAGCCCGTCACGCTGGCCCAGGCCATCGCCGAGGAACCGCGGCTGGCGCAGATGCGCGACGCCGACGAAAGCGTGGCCCGCCTGCTGGAGATCGCCAACCAGCTGGAAGGCCTGTACCGCAACGCTTCGACGCATGCCGCCGGCGTGGTCATCGGCCGCAAGCCACTCATCGAGATCGTGCCGCTCTACCGCGACCCGCGGAAGGAGATGCTGATCACGCAGTTCTCGATGAAGTACGTCGAGCAGGCCAGCCTGGTGAAGTTCGACTTCCTCGGCCTGACCACGCTGACCGTCATCGAGAAGGCGCTGAAGACGCTGAAGGGGCAGGGGATCGAGGTCGACATCGCGCAGATTCCGCTGGATGACGCCCGCACCTACGAGATGCTGCGCAAGGGCGACGCCGCCGGGGTGTTCCAGTTCGAAGGCCAGGGCATGCGCGATTGCCTCAGGCAGATGCGCGTCGACCGCTTCGAGGACCTGGTCGCCGCCGTGGCGCTGTACCGGCCGGGGCCGATGGCGAACATCCCCGCCTATTGCCAGCGCAAGCATGGCGAGACGTGGGAAAGCCCACACCCGAAGATCCACCACATCCTGGCCGAGACCAATGGCATCATGGTCTACCAGGAACAAGTCATGCAGATCAGCCAGGAGCTGGCTGGCTACTCGCTTGGCGGCGCCGACCTGCTGCGTCGCGCCATGGGCAAGAAGATCAAGGCGGAGATGGAGAAGCAGCGCTCCATCTTCTGCGAGGGCGCCGAGAAGAACGGCGTCGAGCCGCAGAACGCCGGCGAGATCTTCGACCTGATGGAAAAGTTCGCCGACTACGGCTTCAACAAGTCCCACGCCGCGGCCTATGCGCTGGTCAGCTACCAGACCGCCTGGTTGAAGGCGAACCATCCGGTCGCCTTCCTCGCCGCGCTGATGACGCTCGACATGGACAAGACGGAAAAATTGGCCGGCGACATGCAGGAAGCCGCGCGCCTCGGCATCGCGGTGCTGCCGCCGGACATCAACAAATCCGGCCATGAGTTCCTGGTGGAGGTCGGCCCGGACGGCAAGCAGGCCATCCGCTTCGCGCTCTCCGCGGTGAAGCGCGTGGGTGCCCAGGCCATGCGGGACCTGGTGGCGGCGCGCGACAGACCCTTCGTCAGCATCGCCGATTTCGCCCAGCGGGTGGACCCCAAGCTGCTGAACAAGATGCAGATCGAGAACCTGGCCAAGGCCGGCGCCTTCGACGGGCTGGAAAAGAACCGCGCCCGCCTGGTGGCCGGCGCCGAGACCGTGCTGCGCCGCGCCCAGGCCGCCGCCGAGGAACGCGCCAGCAACCAGGCCGCGCTGTTCGGTGGCACCGAGGCCAAGCCGGACCCGCTGCGCCTGCCGGAGTGCAACGACTGGCCGCAGTTGGAACGCCTGGCCTTCGAGGCCGAGGCGGTCGGCTTCCACCTCTCGGCGCATCCGCTGGATGTGTATCGCTCCGTGCTGCGGCGGCTCGGCGTCACGCCCATCGTGCAGATCGCGGCGCAGTCCAAGGGCACCAGCCGGCTCAAGCTGGCCGGCACCGTGGTCAACAGCAAGGAACGCACGACCAAGTCCGGCAGCCGCATGGCCTGGGTGCGGCTCTCCGATGCATCCGGCAGTACCGAGGTGACGCTGTTCTCCGAGGTTCTGTCGCGCTCGCGCGAGCTGCTCGCCGAAGGCACCGCCGTGCTGATGAGCGTCGAGGCGAAGAGCGAGAACGAGACGCTGCGGCTGACCGCCAATGACGTCGAGGGGTTGGAGAAGGCGGCGCAGAACGTCGGCCAGGGCATCCGGCTGTGGCTGGAGGAGACCGCCAGCGTCGAGCATATCCGCGACGTGCTGCAGGCCGAGGGCAAGGGGCGCGGCCGCGTCACCATCGTGGCGCGCACCGGCACCGGCCAGGATGTCGAGATCGCGCTGCCCGGCAGCTTCAACGTCTCGCCGCGGTTGGTGCAGTCCATGCTGGTGCTGCCCGGGGTGGCGGAGGTCGAGGCGGTCTAGCCGCCCAGCCGCGCCAAGCGCGCCGCCACCGCGGCCTGCGCCGCCGCAAACCCCGCATCCTCCGGCCGCTTGCGCACGTATTCGCCCAGCACGCGCTGCCAGTAGCGCAGGTATTGCGCCTCCACGCGCGGCCGGCGTCCGGCCGGCGGAATGGCCGTGCCGGCGGGCAGCAGGCCCAGGCCCTGCAGGTCCTGCACCACCGCCGGCAGGTCCAGCGCAACGGAGTGCTGGGCGGCGTTCACCATCGGCACCGCCGGCGCCGCAATGGCGGCATCCGGGCCCCACAGATAGTGGGCCTCGGCACCGATGGCGCTGTCGCACAGCAGGTAGCTGGCCGGCACCGGCGTGGCGGCAATACCCACGATGCGGGGTGGCGCCGCGGCGAAGGCGGTCCAGTGCAGCGCCGAGCCGAGCTGCGCCACGATGGTTTCGTGCCGCCGCACCAGGCCGATGGCTTGCGCCAGGTCCAGCTCCTCCGGGTAGGCGATGGCGAAGCCGGCCTGCCGCAGGGTCTGTTCCAGCACCGCCTCGCCGGCCACGCCACGGGCATAGCCGGCGGTGGCGAAGCGGCTGCGGGAGAGGTAGAGCGGCTGGCCGGAACGCTCGACCGTGCCGGGCACCGCCTGGTCGCCGACGCGCCGCACCGTGGCGGCCCAGGCATCCGACGAGAGCGCGTAGCAGAGCGAGGACGGGTAGGGCACCACCAGTTCGCGCACCCGGGTGGGGCGGTCCAGCATCACGATCGCGTCGCGCGGCACGCCGGCCTTGGCCAGCATGTCCCACATCACCGGGTTGTACTCGTCCGGCTTGCCGATGCAGGCCAGGCGGCGGGCGCCGGCGACCGGCCAGCGCCACAGCCGCGACAGGCTGTCAATGATGAAATGGCCGTGATGCGCCGGCAGGAAGCCGCCCCAGACCAGGCTCTCGTCCAGCGTCGCCACCGGCGGCTGCGGCTGGCCGCCCTGCAGGCTGGCCACCGGGACCGACTGCGCCCAGTGGTACAGCCCGGTCTCGGGGATGAAGGCGCCGTCGGCGTCCTGCGCGCCGCCCTGCCACCATTCGCCCAGCCAGGGGCCGAGCGGATGCAGCACCGCGTTGGCGTGCGTGGTCACCGGCAACTCCGCCACCTGCAGGTGGCGCAGCGTGCCGCGAACCCCCTCGGTCTCGGCGGCGGCGGCGGCGGGGAAGCGATGCAGCCGCGCCGGGCCGGGCACGCGGAAGGGCAGCGTGGCCAGGGCAGGGAAGGGGTGCATGGCGCCGGCTATATCCGCTGCCGGTCGGCCGGACAATCGGTCGGGCTGTCGCCGTGGCGGCGCCGGCGCCGGCCCGCCCCGGCTTGCCGCGGGGCACCCGCTGTGCCATATGCCGCGGCGTCGGCGTCGGGGTTCCCTGGCGGCGGCAAATCCGCACGCGGCGCGCCCTTCCATTCAGGCAGGGTCCGGTCCCCCGATCCCGGGGGTCAGCACCGCGGAGGCTCAACCGGACTTATCTTGGAAGGAAGATCGCTCATGGCGATGCCACAGGCAAACATGCGCACGCTGCTCGAAGCCGGCGTGCATTTCGGCCACCACACCCGCCGCTGGAATCCCCGGATGGCGCCGTTCATCTTCGGCATCCGCAACCAGGTCCACATCCTGGACCTGCAGCAGACCGTGCCGATGCTGGACCGCGCCCTGAAGGCCGTGCGCGACACGGTGGCCGCCGGCGGCCGCGTGCTGTTCGTCGGCACCAAGAAGGCGGCGGCGGAATACGTGGCCGAGAGCGCCACGCGCTGCGGCCAGTACTACGTCAACCACCGCTGGCTTGGCGGCATGCTGACCAACTGGAAGACCATCACCGGCAGCATCAAGCGGCTGAAGGAGATGGAAGGGCGCCTCGGGACGGACACGTCGGGTCTGACCAAGAAGGAAGTCCTGATGCTGACGCGCGAGAAGGAAAAGTACGACCGCGCGCTGGGCGGCATCAAGGACATGGGCGGCCTGCCGGACATCATCTTCATCATCGACACGGTGAAGGAGAAGCTGGCGATCGAGGAAGCCAACAAGCTCGGCATCCCCGTCGTCGCGGTGTGCGACAGCAATGCCGACCCCTCGGGCGTCGCCTTCCCCATCCCGGGCAATGACGACGCGATCCGCGCCATCAACCTGTACTGCGACATGGTCGCCGCCGCCGTGTTCGACGGCATCAGCGCCGAGCTGCAGGCCAGCGGCGTCGACCTCGGCAGCGCCGAGGACGTGCAGGAAGTCGAGATCGAGGAAGTGCTGCCGAGCGCCGAACAGGCCGCCGCGGAATACGGCATTCCCGCTGCCGCGGAGGCCGAGCCGGCCCCCGCCGCGACCGCCGAATAAGACCTGCCAGCGGGCTGGGGACCAACCCCGGCCCGCCAACGCACCCAAGGAGACCCGGATATGGCCCAGATCACCGCCCAGCTGGTGGCCAGCCTGCGCGAGAAGACCGGCGCCGGCATGATGGACTGCAAGAAGGCCCTGGTTGAGAGCGACGGCGAGATGGAAGCCGCGATCGACTGGCTGCGCAAGAAGGGTCTGTCGGCCGCCGCCAAGAAGTCCGGCCGTGCCGCGGCCGAAGGCCTGGTCGGTGTTGCCACCGGCCCGCAGGTCGGCGGCATGGTGGAGGTGAACGCCGAAACCGACTTCATCGCCCGCAACGAGACCTTCCAGCACTTCGTCTCCGAACTGGCCGGCCTGGTGCTGGGCATCGGCGACGACATCGAGAAGCTGAAGCACGCGACCTTCCCCGGCACCAGCCATTCGGTGCAGGACCAGCTGACCCACATGATCGCCACCATCGGCGAGAACATGACCATCCGCCGGGCCAAGCGCCTGACGGTCTCCAGCGGCACGGTCGCCACCTACATCCACAACGCCATCAAGCCGGGCCTCGGCAAGATCGGCGTGCTGGTGGCGCTGGAAGGCTCCTCGGAGCTGAACGCGCTGGAGCAGCTGGGCCGCCAGATCGGCATGCACGTGGCGGCGACGAAGCCGGAAGCGCTGGATGCCTCCTCGGTGGATCCCTCGGCGCTGGAGCGTGAGCGCCGGGTGCTGACCGAGCAGGCCCAGGCCTCCGGCAAGCCGCCCGCGGTCATCGAGAAGATGGTCGAGGGCCGCATCCGCAAGTACTACGAGGAAGTGGTGCTGCTGGAGCAGGTCTGGGTGCACGACGGCGAGACGCGGGTGAAGGAAGTGGTCAAGAAGGCCGGTGGCAACCTGACCGGCTTCCAGCGCTTCGTGCTCGGCGAGGGCGTCGAGAAGGCAACCGGCGACTTCGCCGCCGAGGTTGCCGCCGCGGCCGGCCTGACCAAGGCCTGAACCACGCGGGTGGCGCCTGCGCCACCGGCCATCACCACGGGGCCGCCTGCGCTGGGGCATGGCGGCCCTTGCCATGTCCGGGGTGCCGGCGGCTCGCTGCCGCGTGACCCCAGTGGCCTTGCGGGGCCAGGGCGCCGGCGCCTATGTTCCGCCGCCGCCAAACCACACCGGAGTCACAGTGAGCGAACCCCTTCGCTACAAGCGCGTCCTGCTCAAGGTGTCCGGCGAGGCGCTGATGGGCCATCGCGACTACGGGCTGGACAACGCCACCATCAAGGCCATCGCCGCCGACGTGCAGGCGGTGACGGCGCTGGGCGTGCAGGTCTGCCTGGTCATCGGTGGCGGCAACATCTTCCGCGGCATCTCCGGCGCCGCCTCCGGCATGGACCGTGCCCAGGCCGACTACATGGGCATGCTGGCCACCATCATGAATGCGCTGGCCATGCAGAACGCGCTGGAAAAGGTCGGCGTGCCCACCCGCGTGCAGTCCGCCATCACCATGGAATCGGTGTGCGAGCCCTACATCCGCCGGCGGGCGATCCGCCACATGGAGAAGGGCCGGGTGGTGATCTTCGCCGCCGGCACCGGCAACCCGTTCTTCACCACCGATACCGCCGCCGCGCTGCGCGCCGCCGAGATGGCCTGCGACGCCATGCTGAAGGGTACCCAGGTGGATGGCGTCTACAGCGCCGACCCGCGCAAGAACCCCAAGGCTGAACGCTACGTGACCTTGAGCTACCTGGACGTGCTGGCGCGCGACCTCCAGGTGATGGATGCTGCCGCCATCAGCCTGGCGCGCGAGAACAAGCTGCCGATCATCGTGTTCAACATCCACGAGGAAGGCGCTTTTACGAGTGTGATGAAGGGCGAAGGCCGGTTCACCACGGTCATCGAGCAGTAGCAGTCGACGGCGGGCCGGCCAGGTCCGCCGCAGTTTGGGGGAACCGGGTCATGCCCGAGGATATCAAGGCCCTGAAGCAGGACCTGACCCGTCGAATGGATTCGACGATGGACCTGCTGAAGAAGGAGTTCCAGGGGCTGCGCACCAGCCGGCCGAGCCCGGCGCTGCTGGAGCCGGTCCGCGTGCTGGCCTATGGCGGCGAGGTGCCGCTGTCCCAGGTGGCCAACGTGCAGGTCGGCGGTCCCGGCCTGCTGGTGGTGCAGGTCTGGGACAAGTCGGTGGTCAAGTCGGTCGAGATCGGCATCCGCGACAGCGGGCTGAACCTGAACCCGCAGACCGAGGGCCAGAGCATCCGCGTGCCGCTGCCGCCGCTGACCCAGGAACGCCGCAACGAGTTGATCAAGACCGCGCAGAAGTACACGGAGGGCGCGAAAGTCGCCATCCGTGGCGTGCGCCGTGACGGCATGGAGCAGGTAAAGGCCCAGGAGAAGGACAAGAAGGCGCCGATCAGCCAGGACGAATCCAAGAAGTGGCAGGAGGAAGTCCAGAAGCTGACCGACCAGTACATCAAGAACGTCGAGGCGGCGCTGGCCGAGAAGGAAAAGGACATCCGGACGGTTTGAGCGGCAGCACGGACCCCCGATGAGCGCCATGACCCAACCGCGCGAGGCACCGGCCACGCCTGGCCGGGTGCCGCGGCACGTCGCGATCATCATGGACGGCAACCGCCGCTGGGCGCATGCGCGTGGCCTGCCGGTGGCGCTGGGCCACAAGGCGGGGGCCGAGGCGGCGCGCCGGGCGATCGAGGCCGCGGCGAACTCGGGCGTGGAATGGCTGACGCTGTTCGCCTTCAGCTCCGAGAACTGGACCCGTCCGGCCGACGAGGTGCAGGAGCTGACCACGCTGCTGCGGCTGTACCTGCGCTCCGAGGTGGCGACGCTCGCCAAGGAAGGCGTCCGGCTGCGAGTCATCGGCGACCGCGACCGCTTCGGGCCGGAGCTGGTGCGGGCGGTGGACCAGGCGGAGGCGGTGACCGCCGGCGGTACCCGGCTGAACCTGGTGGTGGCGCTGTCCTACGGCGCGCGGGACGAGATCGTCCATGCCGCCCGCGCCCTTGCCGCCGCCGCCCGGGCCGGCACGCTGGACCCCGAGGCGGTGGACGAGGCGGCCTTCGGCAGCCGGTTGTTCACCGCCGGGCAGCCCGACCCGGACCTGATCATCCGGACCTCCGGCGAACAGCGGCTGTCCAACTTCCTGTTGTGGCAAGCGGCCTATGCCGAGTTCCTGTTCCTCGACGTGCTGTGGCCGGACTTCGGCGCCGAGCAGTTCGGCCAGGCGGTGGCCGAGTTCGGCCGCCGCGAACGGCGCTACGGCGCCCGTACCGCCTAGGTGAACCCACCCATGGTGGCGGCGCCGGGCCGCTGGCAGGACCTGGGCAGGCGGGCGGCTTCGGCATTGATCCTGCTGCCCTTGGCGATCGGCTGCCTGTGGCTGGGCGGCACCCCCTGGGCGGTGCTGGTGCTGCTTGGCCTGGTCGGGCTGGCCTGGGAATGGACGCGTCTGACCGGCGGCGAGCCGCGCGGGCCGGATGGCCTGATGCTGCAGGCCGCGGTGCTCGGTGGCGCCGGTCTGGCGCTGCTGGGGCACGGCGCCTGGGGGCTGGTCTGGGTGCTCGCCGCGGCGGCGGCAACCTGGCTGCGGGTGGACCGCCCGGCCATCGGCCGGCTCTGGCTGCCGGGCGGGGTGCTGTACCTTGGGCTGGCCGGGCTGGCGCTGGCGGCGCTGCGGCAGGCGCCGGGCGGGGTTGGCCTGGCCAATGTGCTGTTCGTGCTGGTGGTGGTCTGGTCCAGCGACATCGGCGCCTATGTCGCGGGCCGCTGGTGGGGCGGCGCCAAGCTGGCGCCGGCGATCTCCCCGGGCAAGACCCGGTCGGGCGCCGTCGGCGGGCTGCTGGCCGCCATGCTGTTCGGCTGGTCCGTGGCGGCGGTGGCGGCGCCGGGGTCCGGGCCTTCGGCGGTTGTCCTGGCGGCCACGCTCAGTATCGTTTCGCAGTCAGGTGACTTGTTTGAAAGCTGGGTCAAGCGTCGGTTTCGTGTAAAGGACAGTTCGGCGCTGATCCCCGGCCATGGCGGCCTGCTGGATCGGCTGGATGGCCTGCTCTGGGCCGCCCCGGTCGCCGCCCTGCTCGGGCTGGCGCAAGGGCTGCTCCAGGGGTCGACCGCAGGCCGGCTTGCGGGACTGGGAGAGTTTCTTTGGCGATGACAAGCGGCAAACCCGAGGCGCCGCGGCGGCTGACCATCCTGGGCAGCACCGGCTCCATCGGCACCAGCACCATGGCGCTGCTGGAAGCCGCCGAACCCGGCGAATTCGCGGTGGAGGCCCTGGTGGCCGGGCGCGACGCCGAGGGATTGGCGAAGCAGGCGATCCGCTTCGGCGCCAGGCTGGCGGTGGTCGCCGACCCTGCCTCCTACGCCGCGCTGCAGGCGGCGCTGGCCGGCACCGGCATCGAATGCGCGGCGGGGCCGGAGGCGGTCATCGCGGCCGCGGCCCGGCCGGTGGACTGGACCATGGCCGCCATCGTCGGTGCCGCCGGGCTGCAGCCGACGCTGGCCGCGCTCTCCCACGGCGGCACGGTTGCCCTGGCCAACAAGGAAAGCCTGGTCTGCGCCGGGCCCATCGTGCTGGCGGCCGCCAAGGCCCATGGCGCCCTGCTGCTGCCGGTGGACAGCGAGCACAACGCCATCTTCCAGGCGCTCGACAACAGCGACCCCAGCCTGATCGAGAAGATCATCATCACCGCCTCGGGCGGCCCGTTCCGCACCGCCGATATCAGCGTGATGCGCAGCGCGACGCCCGAAATGGCGGTGAAGCACCCGATGTGGAGCATGGGCGCCAAGATCAGCGTCGACAGCGCCACCATGATGAACAAGGGCCTGGAGGTCATCGAGGCCGAGCGGCTGTTCCCGGTGCATGAAAGCCAGCTGGAAGTGCTGGTCCACCCGCAATCCACCGTGCATGGCCTGGTGCAGTACGCCGATGGCAGCCTGCTGGCGCAGCTCGGCGCGCCGGACATGCGCACGCCGATCAGCCACGCGCTTGGCTGGCCGCGGCGGATGAAGGTGGCGATGGCCCGGCTGGACCTGGCCAAGCTCGGCAGCCTGACCTTCGAGGCGCCCGACCCCGTTCGCTTCCCGGCGCTGCGCCTGGCGCGGGAGGCGTTGATCGCCGGGCAGGGTGCCCCATGTATATTGAACGCCGCCAATGAGGCCGCCGTGGCGCTGTTCCTCGCGCGCAGGCTGGGCTTCCTCGACATCGCCACGGTGGTGGAGGAAACCCTGCAGCGCCTCGGCGCCCCTGCGGTGGACGGCCTGGACGATGTGATTGCGCTGGACACCGCCGCGCGGGCGGAGGCTCACCGCCTGGCCGCGTTGCGCGTATTGGCCTGAACCGAGGATAGCTGGCGATGGAATTGCTGCGGACCCTGCTGGCCTTTGCCGTGGTGCTGGGCGTGCTCGTCTTCATCCACGAGATGGGGCACTACTTGGCGGCACGCTGGCGCGGCATCCATTCGGACGCCTTCGCCATCGGCTTCGGCCGGCCGATCCTGCGCTGGACCGACAGCCGCGGCACCGAATGGCGGCTGGGGTGGATCCCGCTCGGCGGCTACGTCAAGCTGCACGGCCAGGAAACCCCTGCCGACGTCTCGCCGGAGGACCGCGCCAAGTGGCGGGCCGGCCAGACCTTCCATGAGAAGAGCGTGCTGAGCCGGGCGATCGTGGTGGCCGCCGGGCCGGTGGCCAACTTCCTGCTGGCCATGGTGCTGTTCGCCGGCCTGTTCGCCACGCTGGGCCAGCCGGTTGGCGGCACCAGCGTCGGTGCCGTGGTGGCCGATTCGCCGGCGGCGCGCGTCGGCCTGCGCCCCGGCGACGAGATCCTGGCGCTGGACGGCCAGCGCGTGACCCGATTCGACCAGGTGCAGCGCCACGTCCAGCCGCGCGCCGGCCAGCCGGTGGAACTGCGCATCGCCCGCGACGGCGTGGAACTGACCGTGACCGCCACGCCGGATGCGCGGACGCTGCCGAACGGCCAGACCAACGGCGTGCTGGGCATCCAGGGCGGCCCGGTCCGATTCGAGCGGCTGAGCCTGCCGCAGGCGGTGGTGGCCGGCGTGGTGCAGACCGGCGACATCACCTGGCAGACCCTGTCCGGCATCGGCGAGATGCTGGTCGGCCAGCGCAGCGCCAAGGAACTGGGCGGCCCGATCCGGATCGCCGAGATCAGCGGCGACGCCGCCAAGCTGGGCCTGGCGCCGCTGGTCAACCTGATGGCGCTGCTCTCGGTCAGCCTGGGGCTGCTGAACCTGTTCCCGATACCGCTGCTGGATGGCGGCCACCTGATCTTCTATGCGGCGGAAGCGATTCGCGGCCGACCGCTGCCGGCCAAGGCGCAGGAATACGGCTTCCGCGCCGGCTTCGCCGTGCTGGTCACGCTGTTCCTCTTTGCGTCGTGGAACGACATCGCGCATGGCAGCATCGGCCGCTGGGTGGCCGGGCTGATCGGTTGACGGGCAGTCTGACGAAGCCTTAACCGCCTTGGCGCTTGCCCCGCGTCCCCGTGCGTGGCAATCGCGTACCTGAGAGGTGCGGGGTGGCGGCCGGAGTAACCGGCGGCTATGTTCCGGGCCTGACAAAACCCACGAGCCAGGCCACCGCCCTTGCACCGCACCGCACGCGCCCTTCTGCTCGCTTCCGCCTGCCTCGCGCCGGGCCTGCTGTCGTTGGAGGCTGCCGCCCAGCAGCGCCCGCGCCAGTTGCCCGCTGCCCGCCCGGCCGCGCCGGAAGGCGTGGTGCAGAGCATCGAGGTACGCGGCAACCAGCGGATCGAGGCGGATACCGTCCGCAGCTACATGCTGCTGCAGCCCGGCGACACCTACGACGCCGACCGCCAGGACCGCAGCCTGAAGTCGCTGTACGCCACCGGCCTGTTCCGGGACGTGCGCATCAGCCGCGAGGGCGCCAAGGTCATCGTGACGGTGGCCGAGAACCCGCTGGTCAACCGGGTGGCCTATGAAGGCAACCGCAAGCTCAGCGACGCCAACCTGAATGCCGAGGTGCAGCTGCGCCAGCGTTCGGTGTTCACCACCCAGCAGGTCCAGGCGGACCGCCAGCGCATCCTGGATGCCTATGCCCGCCGCGGCCGCTTCGCCACCTCGGTGGAGCCGAAGATCATCGAGCTGGACCAGAACCGGGTCGACGTGGTGTTCGAGATCCATGAGGGCGACGCGGCGCTGGTGGCGCGCATCAACTTCGTCGGCAACGAGCATTTCTCGGACAGCAAGCTGCGCGAGATCGTGGCGACGCGCGAACAGGCCTGGTACCGCTTCTTCTCCAGCAGCGACCAGTTCGACCCGGACCGCCTGGCCTTCGACCGCGAGCTGCTGCGCCGCTACTACCTGCGCGCCGGCTATGCCGACGTGCAGATCACCAATGCCACCGCCGAGCTGGCCGGCGACCGCAGCGGCTTCTTCCTGACGTATACGATCGACGAAGGTCCGCGCTACCGGGTCGGCAAGGTCGACATCGTCTCCAATATCCGCAACCTGGAAGCGGCTTCGATGCAGCCGATCGCGGCGCGCGAGCTGGAAACCGGCGACTGGTACGACGGCGACGCGGTCGAGCGGGTGACCACGGCACTGCAGGACAGCGCCAACCTGCGCGGCTTCCCCTTCGTGGAGGTGCAGCCGCGCGTCACGCGCGACCGCGAGGCGCGCCGCGTCGACCTGGCCTTCGACGTCAACGAGGCGCCGCGCATCTACATCGAGCGCATCGACATCAACGGCAACAGCCGCACCGAGGACCGGGTGATCCGGCGTGAGTTCCGCGTGGCCGAGGGCGATGCCTTCAACGCCGCGCAGATCCGCCGCAGCCGCGACCGGCTGCGCAACCTCGGCTACTTCGCCGATGTGCAGGTCTCCTCCACCCCCGGCTCGGCGCCCGACAAGTCGGTGCTGAACACCGCGGTGACGGAACGGCCCACCGGCGAAGTCTCCCTGGGCGGTGGCTACTCGACCGACGCCGGCTTCCTGGTCGACGCCGGCATCCGCGAACGCAACCTGCTCGGCACCGGCATCGACAGCCGCATCGGCGGCACGCTGGCGCAGCGCCGCAGCCAGGCCGACATCTCGGTCACCGACCCCTACTTCCTGAACCGCAACCTCGCGGTCGGCGCCGATATCTTCTACATCCAGCGCAACCTGCTGAGCATCGCCAGCTACCAGGAACGGCGGGAAGGTTTCGCGCTGCGCATGGGCTATGCGTTCAACGACCGGCTGCGGCAGGTCTGGACCTATACGCTCAGCAATCGTACCGTCTACAATATCTCGCCGAATGCGTCGCAGTACATCACCGAGCAGAAGGGCACCACGCTGCTCAGCCAGGTCGGCCAGACGCTGTCCTACGACTACCGCGACTCGCTGATCGACCCGCACAAGGGCGGCCTGATCCGCCTCGGCACCGATTTCGCCGGCCTGGGCGGCGACGTCGCCTACCTGCGCACCCGCATCGACGCGGTCTATCACATTCCGCTGGAAGCCTACTTCGGCGACCCCGACTACGTGCTCTCGTTCACCGGCGGCGTCGGCTACCTGTACGACCTGTTCGGCCGCCGCGACCGCATCGTCGACCGCTTCTTCCTCGGTGGCGAGAACCTGCGTGGCTTCCGCATCGCCGGCGTCGGCCCGCGCGACACCAGCACCTCGGACAGCCTGGGTGGCCGCTTCCTGTGGACCCAGTCCACCGAGCTGCGCTACCCCCTGCCACTGCCCGCCGAACTCGGGCTGGTCGGGCGCGCCTTCGTCGATGTCGGCGCGCTGTCGCAGTCGTCCAAGGGCACGAACGTGGCCGATACCACCTCGCCGCGCGTCGGCGCCGGTGTCGGCGTCTCCTGGCGCAGCCCCTTCGGCCTGATCAACATCGACCTGGCCCAAGCCGTCGTGAAGCAGCGCTACGATCAGACGCAGATCTTCCGCTTCGGCTTCGGTACCCGCTTCTGACCCTTCTGGACGTTCCTCACATGGCGAAGACCCGTGTTTTTTCCCCGGCCGTTGCGCTGATCGCCGGACTGGCCGCCGCGGTGGCGACCGGGCCAGGCGTGGCCCAGGCTCAGCAGCAGCAGCCGGACTGGTTCGTCCCCGGTGGCCAGCGCCCCGGCGC
>CAIMOR010000453.1 GCA_903843125.1 uncultured Rhodospirillales bacterium | reverse complement strand
CGGCAGCAGGTCGAACTCCGGGCCGCGCACCGACAGGTTGTACAGCACCTGGTTCGCGGCGCAGTCCGGCAGCGCCGCGCCCAGCTCCTCCAGGTCGTCCAACTGGCCGAGCATGTAGAGTACCTTGCGCATGGATGTCCCCTCAGGCCATTCGGCGGCGAGCCAGGTCCTGGAACAGGCCCGGCCTTTTGGATAATTCGTCGACGCTGCCTTCCTGCACGAGGCGGCCTCGGTCAAGCACCAGCACGCGGTCGACGAGTTCGAAGGTGGACAGCCGATGGGCGATGATGACCGCAGCCTCTCACGGCCGCGCAGCTGCATCATCAGGCGGGCCAGGTGCTCTCGGGTCAGCGTGTGTCAATGCTGAGGCTGAATTCCCCAAAAGTGCTGGCTGAAAATTCCCCATATCCGGGTGCCGCTACTCGGTGGCAGCGGCGGCTGGCTGCGGGTATTTCGGTGGCCGGCCGCGGCGCCGGGGCTGCTGCGGCGTCGGTGCGGTAATGCTGCGCGCGGCGGCGCTGTCTGGCAGCAGGTCGGCGTGGCGGCGAAGGCGGTAGCTGGCGCCTTCGATGCGGACGACGACGGCGTGGTGCAGCAGGCGGTCGAGGAGCGCCGTGGCGACGACGGTGTCGCCGAAGACCTCGCCCCATTCGGCGAAGCCGCGGTTGGAGGTGAGGATCATGGCGCCGCGCTCGTAGCGGGCGTTGACCAGCTGGAAGAACAGGTTGCCGCCGCCGGCGACGACGGGAAGGTAGCCGATCTCGTCGACGACCAGCAGCTGCGGGCGGCACAGGAAGCGGATGCGCTCGCGGAGGTTGCCTTCGCGTTCGGCCTTGGCGAGCGAACTGATGAGTTCGGCGAGCGTGGTGAAGTAGACGCTGCGGCCGGCCTTCACCGCCTCGACGGCCAGGGCGATGGCCAAATGGGTCTTGCCGCAGCCGGGCTGGCCGAGGAAGTGGACGACCTCGTGACGGGTGATGAAGTCGAGCCCGGCGAGGGTGAGGATGCGGTTGCGGTCGAGCGAGGGCTGGAAGCCGAAGTCAAAGCCGGTCAGCGTCTTGATGTTGAGCAGGCGGCCCATCTTGAGCGCGGCCTTGACGCGGCGTCCCTCGCGCAGGCTGAGCTCCTCGTCGAGCAGCTGGTCGATCGCCTCGATGGGCGAAAGCTCGCCGCGTTCGAGTTGGCGCAAGAGGTGCTCCAGCACTTCCAGCGCGCGCGGCATGCGCAGGCCGACCAGGTGGCCACGGATGCGGTCAAGGGTGGCGGGGGCGCTGGTCATCGAGCCGGCTCCGCGTTAGCGAGGCGGCGGCCGATGGCCTCGTAGATGGCGAGCGAGCGTGGCGTGACGCCGGCCTCAGCCAGGGGTGGTGGCGCGGCGCCGGCGCGCGGTACGGGCGTGCTGCGGTGGCCCTCGGCGATGCGGCGCTTGCCACGCCCGTCCAGCACCGGATGGGCGGCGATGAGGCGGCCCTCCTCGAGGATGTTGACCTCGGCGGCGGTGAGTTGGACCTCGACCGGACGGCGGCGGGTGCCGTCGGGCACGGAGTAGAGGTTGCCGCCGATCGAGACCATGCCGTCGCGGGAGATGCGGCGTTCGAGCCGCAGCACGGCGTTGAATGGCCCGGCCGGCAGCGGCTTGAGGCTGGGGCGTTCCTCGGTGAAGTGCTCGGCTACGATGCGCCCGGTGGTGCCGTGCAGGCGGCGGTTGGCGACCTGGTCGAGCCATTGGGCGAACTGGGCGTTGAGGTCGTCGAGGTCGCGGAAGCTGCGGGCAAGGAAGAAATCCTCGCGCACGTAGCGGAACGGCCGTTCAACCTTTCCCTTGGTCTTGGCGCGGTAGGGGCGGCAGGCCTTGGGTGTGAAGCCGTAATGGCTGGCGAGGGCCAGCAGCTTGTCGTTGTAGACGATGCCGCGGTCGTCGACCTCGCCGAGCACCGCGGTTTTCATGCGGTCATAGAGGATCTGCTCCGGCACGCCGCCCAGCGCGGCGAAGGCGGCGACGTGGCAGCGCAGCACCGTCGCCAGGTCCTGCTGGGCGACGAAGCGGGCCCAGAGCATGCGGCTGTGGCCCAGCACCAGCGAGAACAGCCAGACGATGCGCTCGGTGCCCGGCTCGGCCTCGAAGCGGACGCGGAAGAAGGCGAAGTCGGCCTGCGCCTGGCGCCCCGGCGGGGTCTCGAACCGACGCTCGAACGGCGCCGGCGCGCCTGCGGGGCGGGTCGTGCGCAGGAAGTCGGTGACGGTGGAATAGCCGCCGGTGAAACCCTGATCGCGGAGTTCCCGCCACAGCCTGCTGCCACTCAGGTCAGGGAAGCGGGCGACGCGCTCCCGCAGCCAGGCGTGGTGCGGCGCCAGCGGTGATGGTGCCGGTGGGCGCGGCGTGTAGGCCGGCGCCTGCATGCCGCGCTCCAGATATTTCTTGATGGTTTTTCGGTCGTGCCCGGTGCGGCGGGCGATGGCGGAGACGGACAGCCCCTGCCGGGCGAGATCCAGGATCATGACAAGCTCCCCGAGGTTGACCACCGGCCGCTCCACCAATGCCGAGGGGCATCCTGGGGCCAAGCCGGGGCCGCCCGAGCCCGCCGGGGGCTAGCCCCCCGCGGGCTCGGGCCGT
>CAIMOR010000452.1 GCA_903843125.1 uncultured Rhodospirillales bacterium | reverse complement strand
TCCTTCAGCGCGTCGTTGCCGCCGGGCACCCAATGGTCCCAGAAGGCGAAGCGCAGCGCGCCGGCGGTGCCCTGCGCATGCACCATCGGTGCTGCCAGCGTGCCGGCGGCGACGACACCGGCGCCGGAGCGCAGCACGTTGCGGCGGGTTGTCCCGTTGCTTGTCATTCCAGTCGGTCCTCCTGTTTCGCGGCGGGTTGGTCCCACCGCGGGCCGGGTTGAGCCCGGCCCTGGTTCTGCAGGCAGCGTATCCATGTGGGTGGCTGCAAAGCAACCGCCCATCGCGGTGAGGCCGATGATCGAAACGCAAGAGTGCTTCCATGCCCCTGACAGGATCGGCGGGGCAGCGCTGCCCGCCGATCCCGTTTGACCCGGCGACGCCCTGCCGCCACTTTGCGCCGGCATGACCGACCTGGCCGACGCCTTCGATGCCGCCTGGCGCCTGTTGGCCGGGCCGGACCCCGCGCTGGCGGGGATCGTCGGGCTGTCGCTGCAGACCAGCCTGCTGGCGGTGCTGCTGGCGGCCATTCCCGGCCTGCCGCTGGGCGCCTGGCTGGCGGTGCACCGCTTCCCCGGCCGCAGCGTGGTCGTCGCCATCGCCAATGCCATGATGGGCCTGCCGCCGGTGGTGGCCGGCCTGGTGCTGTACCTGCTGCTGTCGCGTTCCGGGCCGCTCGGCGCGCTGGGGCTGCTGTTCACGCCCGGCGCCATGGTGCTGGCCCAGGCGGCGCTGGTGGCGCCGATCCTGGTGGCGCTCTCCCGCCAGGCGCTGGAGGCGCTGTGGGAGGAATACGAGGAGCAGCTGCGCAGCTTCGGCGCCGGGCCGGGCCAGGCGGTGCGGACCCTGCTGTGGGAGGGGCGCTTCACCCTGCTGACGGTGTTGCTGGCCGGCTTCGGCCGGGCGGCGGCCGAGGTCGGCGCGGTGATGATCGTCGGCGGCAACATTGAGGGCTATACCCGCACGATGACCACGGCGATCGCGCTGGAGACCTCCAAGGGCGACCTGCCGCTGGCCCTGGCCCTGGGCGGCGTGCTGCTGGCCGTGGTGCTGCTGGTCAACGGCCTGGCGCAGGCGCTGCGCGGCGCGGCGCAGCAGGCGCGCTGATGCCCTTCGCCCTGCCCCTGCGGCTGAACGGCCTGCGCTTCGCCATCGGCAGCACCGAGATCATCCGCGGCATCACGCTGGAGCTGCGCGAGGGCGCGCCGAGCTTGCTGGTGGGGCCGAACGGCGCCGGCAAGTCCGTGCTGCTGCGGCTGCTGCACGGGCTGCTGGCGCCCAGCGGCGGCACGGTGGAATGGGCCGATCCGGCGGCGCGGCCGCCCGGCCTGGGCCCACGCGATACCATGGTGTTCCAGCGCCCGGTGCTGCTGCGGCGGTCGGTGCTGGGCAATGCCATCTATCCGCTGCGCCTGCTGGGCCATGGCCGGGCGGAGGCGCGGCTGCGCGCCGAGGCGGCGCTGGAACGGGTGGGCCTGGGGCGGCTGCTGCATCGTCCGGCGCGGCGGCTGTCGGGTGGCGAACAGCAGCGCCTGGCGTTGGCGCGGGCCTGGGCGCTGGCGCCGGAGGTGCTGTTCCTGGACGAACCCACCGCGGCGCTGGACCCGGCGGCGACCCGCAGCGTGGAAGCCATCGTCAGCGCCATTGCCGAGAGCGGCACCAAGGTGGTGATGACGACGCACGACCTGGCCCAGGCCCGGCGGCTGGGCGGCGAGGTGCTGTTCCTGCATCACGGCCGGGTGGTGGAACGCGCCGGCGCCGAGGCCTTCTTCGCCGGCCCGCGCACCGAGGAAGCCGCCGCCTTCCTGCGCGGCGAGTTGTTCTGGTAGAACCGCGCAGAAACAGCCGCTGAATTTATTTATCCATATCTTCGCGAACGAAGATGCAAACGCCCGGCCGCAGCGCTATATATTGCGGGTACGTGAGACCATGGAATACTGCATCAGTCAAAACAGCGTCCCCGTCCGGGGGTGTGGCAGTTCCTGCGCGTTCGCGGCACCGGAGTATTCGGCATGAGCAGCAGCCAGACACCCAGCCTCGGCGCGCGGGCGGCTTCCAAGTGGGCCGAAGTGAAGCCGGTGGTGTTCGGGGCGGTGATCGGCCTGATCGCGGGGCCGATCCTGTCGGGCTACCTCGGCTTCCAGGTGCGCAGCAGCAGCGCCCAGGCGGCGGCGCATTCCGCCATGGTGGAGATGCAGGCCGACATCTGTTCCTTCCGCGCCCATCGCGACACGCCCGCCACCACGGCGCTCGGCTGGCAGGCGCAGAACGACCTGGCGCGCAGCCACGCGGCGATGCCGGGTTCGGAGGTTGTCGACCCCGAGGTGGTCTACGCCTGCGCCGGCAAGCTGGCGCGCTGAGGGAGCGCCCGGCATGGCCGCCGCAACCCCCAAGCCGGTGCCGTCCGCGGCCCGCCCTGCGGCCCGTTGGGACGGCCGCCAGGTGCTGTTCGACGTGCAGGACGCCGAGCGCAGCGTGGCCTGCGCCATCTCGCTCTCAGCGCTGCAGGACCTCAGCGAGGTCCGCCGCTTCAAGCCGGCCGACCTGCTGAAATGCTTCGAGGCGACGCGGCCGCGGATAGAGGCGATTGCGCTGGGCAAGCTGCGCGCCCGCAGCGCCGAGCCGACCGGGCTGCTGCATATCTGGTCCGACGACCTGGCCGAGCCGGCCGCGGCGCCATCCCCACCCCCGGCCGCGGCCGGCTGAACCGAACCCGAAAGGACGCTGCCATGGCCAAGGGCCAGAAAAAGAGCACCCGCGAAGCCAAGAAGCCGAAGGCCGACAAGAAGGGCGCGCCGATTGCGCTTTCCACCTTCCTGCGCCCGGTCGCGCCGACCAAGAAATCCGGTCCGCGCAGCGAAGGCTGACGCCGCCGCGAACGCGGCCCAGCTGGCGGCGTTTTGCCCGTTCAACCCTTCGGCCGCCGCGGCCCCGCGACGCATGTCGGCGGAACCCGCGCTGGCCGCCCCCGAGGAGGCCCCATGTCCGTGTCGTCCCATCGCTTCGCCATCGGGCAGAAGATCGAGTTCGTCCCTGGCCGTTACGACGGCGCCGCGCCGAGCGGCGTCTACACCGTGGTGCGGCAACTGCCGAATGATGGCCAGGACCGCGAGTACCGGGTGAAGAACGCGCGCGACGGGCATGAGCGCGTGGTGCGCGAAAGTCAGTTGCGTCGGGGCCCCGGCACGCCGCTGGATTGAGCGGCCCGGGCGTCGCTCAGCCGCCGGCCAGGTGCAGCACCAGCACGAAGTGGCAGGCGCTGGCGACCAGCACGCAGCCATGCCACAGCGCGTTGTGGAAGCGCAGGCCGCGGGCCAGATGCAGCGGGACGCCCAGGCTGTAGACCAGGCCGCCGGCCAGCAGCAGCGCCAGGTCCGTGGTGGGCAGCACCTGCACCAGCCGCGGCACGCCGATCACGCCGAGCCAGCCGAGCAGCAGGTAGGCCGCCAGGGACAGCCGCTCGAACCGGCCGGGCGCGGCCAGCTTCAGCGCGGCGCCGGCCAGCGCGCCGGCCCAGACCAGCGCCAGCGCGGCCAGGCCCAGCCGATCCCCGGGGAAGCCCAGCAGCACCACCGGCGTGTAGGTGCCGGCGATCATCAGGAAGATCGCGGCGTGGTCCAGCCGGCGCAGCACCCCGCGCGCCGAGCCGCCCGGCGCCAGGTTGTACAGCGCCGAGCAGCCATACATCGCCAGCAGGCCGAAGCCGTACAGCCCCAGCGCCACCGCGTCCCGCGCGCCATCCGCCAGCAGCGCCAGGCCGACGCAGCCGAGCAGCGCGCCGGCGCCGCCCACCGCATGCACCGCGGCATCGGCGGCGCGTTCCCGCCGGGTATAGTTGGGTCGTTGCGGCAGGGCGGTGGCCAACATCGCGGCAGTTCCCGGGGGGCAGGCGCAGGCACCGCGCGCAAACGCCGCATGCAGCGGCGGGTTGTGCCGGCACCGGGCCTTGCCCTTTCGGCCGGCGCTAGGGAGCATGTGGGCATGGACATCCAACGCTTCGAGACCATCGTCATCGGTGCCGGCATGGCCGGCGCCACCGCCGCGGCCAACCTGGCGCTCAGCGGGCGGAAAACCGCGCTGCTGGAGGCCGAGGACAGCGCCGGCTACCACACCACCGGCCGTTCCGCCGCGATCTGGATCCTGAACTACGGCAGCGCCGACGCGCGGATATTGACCGGCGCCAGCCGCGCCTTCTTCGAGACGCCGCCGCCCGGCTTCACCGAGGCGACGCTGGCGCACAAGCGCGCGGTGGTCTTCATCGCCCCGCCGGAACAGCAGGCCCACCTGGCTGACATGATCGCGATGGGGGAAGGCATGGTGCCGATCGACCCCGTTGCGGTGCGGGCGCTGGTGCCGGCGCTGAAGCCTGGCTACGCGGTGGGCGGCGGCATCGAGGCCGATGCCTTCGACATGGATGTCGCCGCGCTGCACCAGGGCTACCTGCGGCAGCTGCGCCAGCTGGGCGGCGCGCTGGCGCTGCGGCACCGGGCCGGCCGGGTGGAGCGCGTGGCCGGCGAGTGGCGGGTGGAAGCGCTGGGTGGCGTGGTCTTCGCCGCGCCCGTGGTGGTGAATGCCGCCGGCGCCTGGGGCGACGAGGTGGCCGGGCTGGCCGGGGTGCGGCCGGTGGGCCTGCAGCCGAAGCGCCGCACCGCCTGCATCATCGACCCCGGCCAGTTTGACGTGACCGACTGGCCGATGCTCGGCGACGTGGACCACAGCTGGTACGTGCGGCCGGAGGCGCGCAGCAAGCTGATGGTCTCCCCGGCCGACGAGACCGACGACACGCCGCATGACGTGCAGCCGGACGAGCTGGACGTCGCCATCGCCATCGACCGGATGCAGCAGGCGCTGGACATTCCGGTCAGGCGGATCGAGCACAGCTGGGCCGGCCTGCGCACCTTCTCGCCCGATCGCGGCCTGGTGATCGGGCCATGCGAGGTGCCGGGGTTTCACTGGATGTGCGGCCAGGGCGGCTATGGCATCCAGACCGCGCCGGCCGCCGGCGTGCTGGTGGCGGCGCTGGTCAACGGCACGCATCCCGGCGAGGAGCTGGCCCGCGCCGTGCCGCTCACCGACCCCATGAGGTTCCAGCGATGATCCCCGGCTTCGACGATGTGCAGGCCGCGGCGGCGCGGCTGCGGGGCAAGGTGGTGCATACGCCCCTGCTGCGCCACGCCCTGCTGGACGAGCTGGCCGGCGCCACCGTGCTGGTGAAACCGGAGCCGCTGCAGAAGACCGGCAGCTTCAAGCTGCGCGGCGCCACCAACGCGGCGCTGCTGCTGGAGGCGGCGGCGCGGCGCGGCGGGATCGTGACGCATTCCTCCGGCAACCACGGCCAGGGCGTGGCCTGCGCCGCGGCCATGCTGGGCATGCCCGCGCTGATCGCGATGCCGCAGGACGCCCCGGCGATCAAGGTGGAGAGCACCCGGCGCTGGGGGGCGGAGATCCACTTCTTCGACCGCCACAACACCGACCGGGACGCGCTGGCGGCCGAGCTGGCGCGGGCGCGCGGCGCCACGGTGGTGCCGCCGTTCGACCACGGCGACGTCATTGCCGGCCAGGGCACCGTGGCGCTGGAGCTGCTGGCCGATGCCCGCGCCGCCGGGCTGGCGCTGGACGGGCTGGCGGTCTGCACCGGCGGCGGCGGGTTGATCGGCGGCTGCGCGCTGGCCATCGAAGCGCTGGCACCGCAGGCCGAGGTCTGGGCGGTGGAGCCGGAGGGCTGGGACGACTACGGCCGGTCGCTGCGCGCCGGGCACCGCATCGCCAATGACGGCCAGGGCGACAACCTGTGCGATGCGCTGCTGAGCAAGCAGCCCGGCGAGATCACCTTCGCGATCAACCACCCGCGCCTGGCCGGCGGCGTGGCGGTGACGCCCACCGAGGTGTTCGCGGCCATGCGCTTCGCCTTCCAGCACCTGAAGCTGGTGGTGGAACCCGGCGGCGCCGTGGCGCTGGCGGCGGTGCTGGCGGGCAGGCTGCCGGTGCGCGGCAAGGTGGTGGGCGTGGTGCTGAGCGGCGGCAACGTGGACCCTGCCGTCTTCGCCCGGGCCTTGGCGGCGTGAAGCTTGGCCTGCGGCATCGCCCGCTGCTGCTGTTCTCCGCCTGCGTCGGGCTGGCCTTCGACGCGGCCGGCTTCATGCTGGGGCTGCGGCCTTCGCAGGCCATCCTGCTGGGCTGGAACCTGGGGGTGGTGCTCTGGCTGGGACTGATCACCGCCAGCATGGCCGGCGCCTCGCCGAGCCTCATGGAGTTGCGCGCGGCCCGGCTGGACGAGGGGCGCTGGGCGATACTGGCGGCCACGCTGGGCGCGGCCCTTGCCTCCCTGGCCGCGGTGATGTGGGAGATTGCCGCGGCGCCGACGCCGGTGCCGCCGGGCACGCTGGTGCTGGCCTTCGGCACCATCCTGCTGTCCTGGACCTTCGTGCACGTGCTGTTCGCCGCCCATTACGCGCATGAGCACTGGCTCAGCGGCAAGGGGATCGACTTCCCCGGCAACGACCGGCCGGACTTCTTCGAGTTCCTGTACTTCGGCTTCACCATCGGCATGACGTTCCAGGTCTCGGACGCCAGCACGCAGACGCCGCCGATGCGGCGCCTGGTGCTGGTGCATGCGGTGGTCAGCTTCCTGTTCAACGCGGTGATCCTGGCCGCCGCGGTGAACCTGGTCTCGGGGTTGATCAGGTAGCGCGCCGGTTGGATCAGCCTTCGCGCGCCCAGCCGTGGTCGTGGACCAGGCCGTCGTCGTGCTGGTCCTCGGGGTGGCGGTTCATCGCCGCCGCGGTGTCGTTGGCCGGCACCAGCAGCCGGGGCGCGACCAGGCGGGTGATGCCCTCGGGCATCGCTTCCTGCGCCCAGGCGTGGCCGTGGACCAGGCCGTCGTCGTAGTTGTCGTCGGACATGTGCGGATCTCCCTGGGGGGCGCCGGCCCGCCCGATGCGGGCCGGTTGGTGGTGCCGGTGTCGGCGCTACTCGGCGGCGTGCTGCTGGAACTGCGCCGCCTCGGTGCTGGTCGCCAGCGCGGTGGTGCTGCTGTTGCCGCCGCTGGCCGCCAGGGCGACGGCGTCGAAGTAGCCGACGCCGACCTCGCGTTGGTGGCGCACTGCGGTGAAGCCCTCGGCCTCGGCGGCGAACTCGGCCTGCTGCAGCTCGCTGTAGGCGCCCATGCCGCGGTCCCGGTAGCCGCGCGCCAGCTTGAACATGCTGAGGTTCAGGCTGTGGAAGCCGGCCAGCGTGACGAACTGGAACTTGTAGCCCATGGCCGCGATCTCGCGCTGGAAGCGGCTGGCTGCCTCCACGCCCATCTTGCGCTGCCAGTTGAAGCTGGGGCTGCAATTGTAGGCCAGCAGCTTGCCGGGGAAGTCGCGGTGGATCGCCTCGGCAAAGGCGCGGGCGTCGTCGAGATCCGGGTCGCTGGTCTCCCACCACAGCAGGTCGCTGTACGGCGCATAGGCCAGGCCGCGGGCGATGGCGTAGGCCTTGCCGGCACCCGGGCGGATGCGGAAGAAGCCCTCGGCGGTGCGTTCATTGCCGATGAACGGGCGGTCGCGCTCGTCGACATCGGCGGTCAGCAGCTGCGCGCTCTCGGCGTCCGTGCGGCACAGCAGCACGGTCGGCACGCCCTCCACGTCGGCGGCCAGGCGGGCGGCGTTCAGCGTGCGGATGTGCTGGCTGATCGGCACCAGCACCTTGCCGCCCAGGTGGCCGCACTTCTTCTCGCTGGACAGCTGGTCCTCGAAATGCACGCCGGCCGCGCCGGCGGCGATCATCGCCTTCATCAGCTCATAGGCGTTCAGCGCGCCGCCGAAGCCGGCCTCGGCATCGGCCACGATCGGCGCCATGTAGTGGGTGCGGTCGTCGGCGCGGCCCTCCAGCCGCTCCAGCGTGGCGATCTGGTCGGCGCGGCGCAGCGCGTTGTTGATGCGGCGCACCACGTCCGGCACGCTGTCCACCGGGTAGAGCGACTGGTCCGGGTACATGGTGCCGCTGGTGTTCGCATCCGCCGCCACCTGCCAGCCGGAGAGGTAGATGGCCTGCAGCCCGGCCTTGACCTGCTGCAGCGCCTGCATGCCGGTCAGCGCGCCCAGCGTGTTCACGAAGGGCTCGGTCTGCAGCAGCTGCCACAGCCGCTCGGCGCCGCGGCGTGCCAGGGTGTGGTCGATGCGGAAGCTGCCGGCGAGCTTCTCGACCTCGGCCGGCGAATAGTCGCGGCGGATGCCGTCGAAGCGGCCGGGCTGCGGGGTGTAGCCGCCGAAGCCGCCATCGGGGGCAAGGCAGGGGGTTGGGGTGGGGCGCATGCTGGGGTCCTCCATCGTGGTGCCGATGGTGAAGAATTCACTTTTTGGGTGCGGAGTTCAGCCTGAATCCCTGTTGCACTGCGGCAAACGGGTCGGTTATTTCACCGACAGCGCGGGAATTCAGTAAAGGCAGTAAAATGGCCCGGACACTTATCGGCCGCACGGTGCGTCGGTTGCGGCTGGAAAAGGGCATGGCGCAGCAGGGCCTGGCCGGGCGGCTGGGCATCTCCGCCAGCTACCTGAACCTGATCGAGCACGACCAGCGCGCCGTGACCGCCAGCCTGCTGATCAAGCTGACCGAGGTGCTGCAGGTGGACCTGGCCTCGCTTTCGGGCGTGCGGGAGAAGGCGCTGCAGACCGGCCTGCAGGAAGTGCTGCGCGACCCGCTGCTGGGCCTGGACGTGGTGCCGGAGGCCGAGGTGGCGCAACTGGCCGGTGGCGCGCCCAACGTGGCGCGCGCGGTGCTGGCGCTGTACCGCGCCTGGCGCGTGGCGCGGGAGGACAGCGGCGGCATCGCGCTGCCGACCGGGCGCCGCATCCTGCTGCCGACCGAGGAAGCGCGCGACTTCTTCCATGACCGCGCCAATCATTTCCCGCCGCTGGAGGCGGTGGCCGAACGGCTGGGCGCCGAGCTTGGCGTCGGCCCGCATGAGATGAATCACGCGGTGGCGCAGCGGCTGCGCAGCCGCCATGGCCTGGTGGTGCAGGTGCTGCCGATGCAGGGCGCGCTGCGCCGCTACGATGCCGCCAATCGCAGACTGGAACTGAGCGACAGCCTGCCGCGCGAATGCCGCGGCTTCCACCTGGCGTTCCAGCTGATGCTGCTGGAAGCCGGGGAGGCGGTGGCCGAGGCGATGAGCGGCTTCGAGCCCTCCTCCAGCGAGGCCAGCGCGCTGGTGCGGATCGGCCTGCTGAACTACGCCGCCGGTGCGCTGCTGATGCCCTATGCCAGCTTCCTGGCCGCCGCCCGCGAATTGCGGCACGACGCCGATGCGCTGGCCAGCCGGTTCGGCACCAGCTTCGAGCAGGCCTGCCATCGGCTGGCGACGCTGCAGCGGGAAGGCGCGCGGGGCGTGCCGTTCTTCTTCCTGCGGGTGGACCCGGCGGGGAATGTCGACAAGCGCTTTTCCGCGGCGGGCTTCCCGTTCGCGCGCTTCGGCGGCTCCTGCCCGAAGTGGATCGTCCACCACGCCTTCGCTTCCCCCGGGCGGGTGCGGGTGCAACTGGCGCAACTGCCGGACGGCGGCAGCTTCCTGTGCTTCGCCCGCGCGGTGCAGGGCCGCGCGGCGATATGGGGCGACCCGGCGCCGGTGCATGTCGTGGCCATGGGCTGCGACATCACCCGGGCGACGGAGGTGATCTATGCCGACGGGCTGGACCTGGAGCGCGCCGCCGTCGGCATCGGCCTGAGCTGCCGGCTGTGCGACCGGGTGGACTGCCGCAGCCGCGCCTTCCCGCCGCTGGAACACCGCCTGGCGCTGGACCCGATGGTGACGGGCGCTTCGCCCTACACCTTCGAGAAGCCGGTGCGTTAGGGCACGATGCGTCCTGCCGGGCGCGTGCCGTGCAGCGTGAGGTGCCGACACTGGAGCAGGAGGTCTGTTCGGATGAGCCCATCGGAACGGACAATGCTCCAGCCGCCGCCGGGATGGTCCGGTTCAGCCCGCCGTCAGCTTCAGGGCCACATGGCCGACGGTGCCGAGCAGCGCCAGCGCCACGCCGAGCAGCGTGAAGCGCAGCACCACCAGCGCCACGGCACCGGCACGGGCTTCGGAGGCATTGTGCCGGACGACCCGGCCGTTCATCTGGGTAGCGCTCATCGTCGTCATCCTTTGTCGGGCGTTGCGACCGGGCCGGCCACCGGGGCGGGGGCGGCGAGGTCTCGGCGGAACAGAGGCATCCGCCGTGCCAGGCAAAAGGCGTCGCAGAATGCGATGGCGCTGCGGCTCAGGCGTCGAAGTCGAGGCCGACGTAGTTCTCCGCCAGCGCCGTTGCCGCGGCGCGGCTGGTGCGGACATAGTCCAGGTCGGCCACGTGGACCTGCCGCTCGAAGCTGCTCTCGTGGTCGTTGTTGTGCAGCATCGTGGTCATGTACCAGCTGAATCGCTCGCCCTTCCAGACCCGGCGCAGCACGGTCTCGGTGTAGCGCGCCAGGGCTTCGTCGCTGTTGCGGCGGTACTTCGCCTCCAGCGCGCGCACCAGCACCACCACGTCGGCGGCGGCCAGGTTCAGGCCCTTGGCGCCGGTGGGCGGCACGATATGCGCGCTGTCCCCGGCCAGGAACAGCCGGCCGTGCTGCATGGTGCCGCAGACGAAGCTGCGCAGCGGGATGATGGATTTCTGGAAGATCTGTCCTTCGTGCAGCGTCCAGCCGGGATGCGCCAGGCGGGCCTGCAACTCGGACCAGATCCGGTCGTCGGACCAGTTGGCGATGCGGTCCGTCGCGTCCACCTGGATGTACATGCGCTGCACCGCCGGGGTGCGCGTGGTCAGCAGGGAAAACCCGCGCGGGTTGTTGGCGTAGATCAGTTCATGGTGGGACAGCGGCGCGTGGCAGAGGATGCCGAGCCAGCCGAACGGATAGACCTTCTCGTATTCCACCCGGTTCGGGATGGCCTGGCGCGAGGGACCGTGGAAGCCATCGGCGCCCAGGATGTAGTCGCAGTGCAGCGTCTCCGGGTCGCCCTGCCTGTCGCGGCGGAAGCTGATGCTGGGCGCCTCGCCTTCGATGCCATGCAGCGCGGTGTCGCTGACGTTGAAGAGGATCTCGCCGCCATCGACCAGGCGGGCGGCGATCAGGTCCTTCAGCACCTCGTGCTGCGCGTAGATGGTCACGCGCTTGCCGTTGGTCAGCTCGGTCAGCGGTACGTGCAGGCGCTGGTCGTCCCATTGCAGGGTGATGCCCTCGTGGAACTGCGCCTCGCGCATCATGCGCTCGCCCAGGCCCATCCGGTTCAGCAGATCCACCACCCATTGCTCCAGCATGCCGGCGCGGATGGTTTCCTCCACCTCGGCCCGGCCACGGCTTTCCAGGATGACGCTGTGGATGCCGGCGCGGTGCAGCAGGTGCGCCGCCAGCAGCCCCGCCGGGCCGCAACCGATGATGCCGACCTGGGTGCGCATGGCCTTCGTCCTCCGCCTGATAGGGCCGAACATAGCGCCGCCGGGCCGGCTTGCACCCCCCTCGGGGCGGCGGGCTTGGGCTTTTCGCCGTCGCCGGCTATGGCATTTCGGTCCGGCCGGTGCCAATTCGGCCGGGATCAGGCGGGAGCATCGGCATGGCGCGGGCATTGAAGGTGGCGGTCCAGATGGACCCGATCCAGGGCGTGAACATCGACGCCGACAGCACCTTCGCGCTGATGCTGGAGGCGCAGGGCCGCGGCCACGCGCTGTGGCACTACCACCCGAAGGACCTGGCGCTGCGCGGCGGCAAGGTGGTGGCCCATGCCCAGCCGGTGACGGTGGAGCGCCGGCACGGCGCCCACTGGAAGTTCGGCCCCGACGAGACGCTGGACCTGGCGACGATGGACGTGGTGCTGCTGCGGCAGGACCCACCCTTCGACATGGCCTACATCACCACCACGCACCTGCTGGAGCACATCCACCCGAAGACGCTGGTGGTGAACGACCCCGCCAGCGTGCGCAACGCGCCGGAAAAGCTGTTCGTGCTGCACTTCCCGCAGCTGATGCCGGAGACGCTGGTGACCGCCGACGCGCGCGAAATCCGCCGCTTCCGCGACCAGCACCAGGACATCATCGTCAAGCCGCTGTTCGGCAATGGCGGCGCCGGCGTGTTCCACATCAAGCCGGGCGACAGCAACCTGAACTCGCTGATCGAGATGTTCACCGAACGCTCGCGCGAGCCGCTGATGGTGCAGCGCTACGTCCCCGAGGTGCGCCTGGGCGACAAGCGCATCATCCTGGTGGACGGCGTGGCGATGGGCGCCATCAACCGGGTGCCGGCGGCCGGGGAGGCGCGCAGCAACATGCATGTCGGCGGCCGGCCGGAGCAGACCACGCTGACCGCGCGCGAGCGCCAGATCTGCGAGACCATCGGGCCGGCGCTGCGCGAGCGCGGGCTGATCTTCGTCGGCATCGACGTGATCGGCGACTACCTGACCGAGATCAACGTCACCAGCCCGACCGGCCTGCAGGAGATCGCCCGCTTCGATGGCGTGAGGCTGGAACAGGCCATCTGGGACGCCATCGAGGCGAAGCGCTAGACGCCGCCTACTGCGCCGCGGCGGCCCGCTCCAGCGGCGGGTAGTCGGTGTAGCCGTGGGCATCGCCGCCATAGAAGGTGGCCTTGTCCGGCTCGGCCAGCGCGGCGCCCTGGCGCAGCCGCGCCACCAGGTCCGGGTTGGCGATGAACGGCCGGCCGAAGGCGACCAGGTCGGCCTGGTCCTGGCCCAGCGCGGCCTGCGCCATCGCCAGGTCGTAGCCGTTGTTGGCCATGTAGGCGCCACGGAACAGCCGGCGCAGCGCGTGGAAATCGAAGCCCGGCGCCACGTCCCGCGGCCCGCCGGTGGCGCCTTCCACCACGTGCAGGTAGGCCAGGCCGAACGGGTTCAGCGCCTCGGCCACGTAGTTGAACAGCCGCTGCGGGTTGCTGTCGGCGATGTCGTTGGCCGGGCTGGTCGGCGAGATGCGCAGGCCGACCCGGTTGCCGCCCCATACCGCGGTCACCACCTCGGCCACGTCCAGCAGGAAGCGGGCGCGATTCTCCAGGCTGCCGCCGTAGCGGTCGGTGCGCTGGTTGGTGCGGTCCTTCAGGAACTGGTCGATCAGGTAGCCATTGGCGCCGTGGATCTCGACACCGTCGAAGCCCGCCTGCAGCGCGCATTCGGCGGCATGGCGGTAGTCGGCGATCAGGCCGGGAATCTCCGCCTCGGCCAGCGCGCGCGGGGTGACGAAGGGCTTGAAGCCGGTCTCGGTGAAGGCCTGGCCTTCGGCCTTCACCGCGCTGGGCGCCACCGGCAGGCCACCATCCGGCTGCAGGTCCGGGTGGCTGATGCGGCCGACATGCCAGAGCTGGCAGAAGATGCGGCCGCCGGCGCCGTGCACCGCCTGGGTCACCAGCTGCCAGCCGGCGACCTGCTCGGGGCTGTGGATGCCCGGCGTGAAGGCGTAGCCCTTGCCCTGCCGGCTGATCTGCGTGGCCTCCGAGATGATCAGCCCGGCGGTGGCGCGCTGGGCGTAGTAGGTGGCGTTCAGCGCCCGCGGCACGTCCCCGGCGGCGGCGCGGCTGCGGGTCAGCGGCGCCATCACCACGCGATTGGGCAGCGTCAGCGGCCCCAGGGTGAAGGGCTGGAACAGGTCTGCGTTCAGCATGGGCGACGATTGTCCTTGATGCGTTGCCGCAGGAACCCGCCAGGGCGCCGAAGGTTCACCGCCACGTGCCTGGGCATGGAAACGCCGCCGGGCGGTGCGGGTCAGGCCGCGCGTTCCGCCGGCGGCAGGCGCCGCAGCAGCCACAGCATGATCCCCATGGCCGGCAGCGCCGCCGCCGTGGTCAGCAGGAAGAAGTCCGGCCAGCCCAGCCAGGTTGCCAGGTAGCCGGAACCGCCGCCCAGCGTGCGGGTGGCGAAGGCCGCCAGCGAGGACAGCAGCGCGTACTGCGTGGCGCTGAACGCCCGGTTGGTCAGGCTGGAGAGGTAGGCCAGGAAGGCGGCGTCGGCCATGCCGTCGGTGGCGTTCTCGATGCCGACCTGCAGCCAGAGCATCGGCAGGTCGTGCCCGGCATGGGCCAGTGCCACGTACATCAGGTTGGACAGCATCTGGCCCAGCCCGGTCAGCACCAGCGCGCGGGCGATGCCGAGGCGGGCGATCAGCCAGCCGCCGGCCAGGGCGCCGGCCAGGATGGCGACCAGGCCGAAGACGTTGTTGATGGCGGCCAACTCGACGCGGGTGAAGCCGAGCGCGGCGTAGAACGGCTGGGTCATCACCCCGGCCAGCGCCTCGCCCAGCTTGAACAGCATGACGAACAGCAGCACCGCCCCCCAGCCGGGCCGCCGCGTGAAATCGGCGAAGGGGTCCACCACCGCGGCGCGCAGCCGGGCCAGCGGCGGCATCGGCACCTGGGGCGGCGCCACCGGCTCCGGCGCCAGCAGCACCGCCAGCAGCCCCACCCCGATCAGCGCCGCGCTGAAAGCGTAGGCCAGCGCCCAGCCGCCGTATTCCACCGCCAGCAGCGTGCCGGCGCCGCTGGCCAGCAGCGCGCCGCGATAGCCCCAGACGTAGAGCGCCAGGCCATAGCCCTGCTGGCGCGGCTCCAGCACCTCGATCCGGTAGGCGTCCACCACCACGTCCTGGCTGGCCGAGAGGAAGGCCACCAGCGCCGCCAGGGTGAAGGCCAGCGCATAGCTCTCAGCCGTTGGCGCGGAGAAGCCCAGCGCCAGGATGGCCAGCGCCAGCAAGGGCTGGATGGTGGCCAGCCAGCCGCGCCGGCGGCCCAGCCAGCGGAACAGCGGCGGCCGGGCCTGGTCCAGCACCGGCGCCCACAGGAACTTCAGCGTATAGGCCAGCCCCAGCGAGGCGGTCAGGCCGATGACCTCGATCGGCAGGTTCAACTCGGACAGCCAGCGCCTGAGCGTGCCGGCGGTGAGCGGCAACGGCACGCCGGCCGCGAAGCCGAGCGCCAGCATGACCAGGAAGCGCCGGTCGGTGAACAGGCCGAGGCGGGCAGGCGGGGTGTCGGCGTCTCGCATCCGCAACCGCTAGCAGACCGCGCCGCGCCGCGTCATCCCCAGCCGCGCTGCGGCAGGCAAGGTGGCGCGTTGGGAGCGCAGGCCGCGCGGCGCCATGGGCGGCTCCCGCCGGGCGGGGTGCTCAGCCCAGCCGCTGGGTCAGGCCAGCCGCCCGGTCTGGTACAGCGTCACCCGCAGCCCGCCATGCGGCACCGGGGCGCCGGGCGGCAGGAAGGGCAGGCCGGTGGCCTGCGCCAGGGCCGGCTCGCTGGTCACCAGGCCGACGCGCCAGCCGCCGAAGCCGCGCAGCAGCACCTGGCCCAGCGCGCGGTACAGCGCCACCAGCTTCGCCGCCTCGCCGATGCGGTTGCCATAGGGCGGGTTGACCATGACCAGCCCCGGCGGCCCGGCCGGGGCCACCAGGTCGCTGATCGCGGCCTGGTGGAATTCGGCATGCCCGGCCACGCCGGCGCGTTCGGCATTGGCGCGGCTCATCGCGATGGCGCCGGCGTCGCGGTCGCTGCCATGGCAGCGCGCCGCCGGTTCGCGCCGGCTGGCCACCGCGCGCATCCGCTGCCATTCGCCGGCGTCGAAGCTGGCCAGCTGCTCGAAGGCGAAGGCGCGGGCGCGGCCGGGGTTCAGCCGTGCGGCGATCTCGGCGGCCTCGATGACGAAGGTGCCGGCGCCGCACATCGGGTCCAGCAGCGGCTCGGTGCCGTCATAGCCGCATTGCTGCAGGAACAGCGCGGCCATGGTCTCCCGCAGCGGCGCCTTGGCCACGGCCTGCTTGTAGCCGCGCCGATGCAGCAGCTCGCCCGAGGTATCGACGCTGATGGTGCAGAGGTCGTGCTCGATCCGCGCCCGCACCACCACCGCGGCGTCCGGTGCGGCGGGCGCACCCAGCGTCTCGCGGATCGCGGTTTCGATGCGTTCGGCCGCGGCGTCCGAATGGTAGATGCGCGACTTGGCGCAGGTCACCTCGACGCGGAACGGCACGTCCGGCCGCAGCACGCGGGACCACGGCACATGGCGGGCGCGGCCATCCAGCTGGGCCAGGTGCAGCACGTGGAACTGGTCCAGCCGCGCCAGCACGCGGCTGGCGCCGCGCACCCAGAGGTTGGCGCGCCATACCTCCGGCCAGCCGCCCTGCAGCGTAACGCCGCCGGGCACGGCGCGGGGCTGGCGGAAGCCCTTGCCGCGCACCTCGGCCAGCAGCGCAGCCTCCAGGCCGGGCACCGTGGCCAGGAATATCTCGAAGGTCGGGGGCTCGGTCATCATGTCCGCGTCGCGGGGCAGGGCGCCCGGAGCGGCGGCCCGGCGCGGCGGC
>CAIMOR010000451.1 GCA_903843125.1 uncultured Rhodospirillales bacterium | reverse complement strand
TTGCCGGGCGCGGCGCAACCCCGCGCCGGGGGGCGCCGTTCTGGCGGGGTCGCAACCCCCCGGAGGAGCCGCCATGCAGACCGAAGTGCGCGAATTGCTGGTCGACCAGCTGAAGGACGCCTACAGCGCCGAACGTCAGGCGCTGAAATGCATGCAGAAGACGCTGCGCAAGGCGACGGCGCCGGCGCTGAAGGAAGGTATCCAGCTGCATATCGAGCAGACCGAGACGCAGATCGAACGCGTCGAGCAGGCGCTGGAAGCGCTGGGCGCCCGCCCCGGCCGCAAGGTGTGCGAGGCCATGCGCGGCCTGGTCGAGGAAGCGCAGCACGAGATCGAGGAGCATGACAAGGGCCCGATCCTGGACCTGGTCATCGTCGCCGGCATGCAGCGGATCGAGCACTACGAGATCGCCGCCTACGGCACCGACGTGGCGCTGGCCAAGGCGCTGGGCGAGAAGGACGTGATGGGCCTGCTGCAGCAGACGCTGGAGGAGGAGAAGCAGACCGAACAGAAGCTGACCCAGGTGACGACGCAGGAGCTGATGGCGGCGGCGATGGGCACCGAGAGCGGCAACGACAACAAGGCCGCTCCGCGCCGCAAGGCTTCCTGACCCGCGGGCGGGCGCCGCGCGCCGCCGGGGCGCGGCGCCCGTGCCGGCACGGCGGGGCTTAGGGCCCGGTTCCGCCAGCCGTTGACGGTTGTGCCGCCGTAGCTGCCCGCGACACATGCCCAGCCGCGGCGCTTGCCTCGGCGCGGCCGGCCGCGCTAGGCCGTTGGGGCAATGATCAAGTACATCGGCTCCAAGCGCGCCTTGCTGCCGCAGATCCTGGCGGCCATCGCCGGCGTGTTGCCTGCGGGGCATACGGTGCTGGACCTGTTCTCGGGTACGGCGCGCGTCGGCCATGCGCTGAAGGGTGCCGGCTATCGCGTGCTGGCGAACGACCACAACGCCTACGCCCATACCCTGGCGACCTGCTACGTCCAGGCCGATGCCGAGCGCTGGGCCACCCCGGCACGGCGCCTGATCGACGAGCTGAACCGGCTGCCCGGCGCCGCCGGCTGGTTCACCGAGACCTACTGCATCGAGAGCCGCTACCTGCACCCCAACAACGGCGCGCGGATCGAGGCGATCCGCCACGCCATCGCCGCACTGGCCGCCGAGCCGGAACTGGAGGCGGTGCTGCTGACCGCCCTGCTGGAGGCCGCCGACCGGGTCGATTCAACCGCCGGCCTGCAGATGGCCTACATGAAGCAATGGGCGCCGCGCGCGCTGCGCCCGTTGGAGCTGCGCCTGCCCGCGCTGCAGCCGCGCCCCGCCACCGGCCCCTGCCGCGCCAGCTGCGCCGATGCCGAGGACGCCGCCGGCCTGGAGGCCGACCTGGCCTATCTCGACCCGCCGTACAACCAGCACAGCTACCTCAGGAACTACCATGTCTGGGAAACCCTGGTGCGCTGGGACGCGCCGGAGACCTATGGCGTTGCGCGAAAGCGCGCCGACTGCCGCACCCGGATCTCCGCCTTCAACAGCAAGCCCGGCATCGCGCCGGCCCTGGCCCGCACCATCGCCAGGTTGCAGGCGCCGATCCTGCTGGTGTCCTTCAACGACGAAGGCTTCATCAGCCGCACCGCACTGGAAGCCATGCTGGCGCACAAGCCGCATCTGCATGTGCTGGAGATTCCCTACAACCGCTATGTCGGCGCCAAGATCGGCATCCACAACCCGAAGGGCGAGAAGGTCGGCACCGTCGGCCGGCTGACCAATGTTGAATACCTGTTCCTGGCCAGCGACATGCCGTTGCGCCTGCCCGAAGCGCTGGCGGCCGAACCGGCGCCCGCCTGAACCGTTGAGCCTGCCCCAGCAGATCGGAGGCAGTTCATGCGCAAACCCCTTCTCCTCGCGGCCGCGGCCGCCATCGCCCTGGCCGGCCCGGCCATGGCGCAATCCCAGACGCAGCGCGCCCAGGCGGCACAGGGCCAGAACGGCAGCGGCACCGGCGTGCAGCAGGCGCCGAGCAGCTCCGCCAGCGGCCGCCGCGGCACGGGCTCGGCCGAGGTCACCACCACGGCCGGCTTCGTCCGCACCGCGGCCATCAGCGACATGTACGAGATAGAAAGCGCGCGCCTAGCGACCCAGCGCAGCAGCAATGCCGCGGTGAAGGCCTTCGCGCAGCACATGATGCAGGACCACGAGGCGACCACCGCCCAGCTGAGCAGCGCCGTGCACGCGATGAACGGGCCGAGCCCGCCGACCAGTATGGACAGCCGCCATACCGAGATGCTGACCCAGCTGCGCAACGCCCGCGCCAGCGACTTCGACCGGCTGTACATCACCCAGCAGATCGCCGCGCACCAGAACGCGGTGGACCTGTTCCGCACCTACGGCCAGGACGGCGACAATGCCCAGCTGAAGCAGTGGGCCAGCACCACGCTGCCGAAGCTGCAGGAACACCTGACCATGGCGCAGCAGCTGCGCGGCCAGCACAGCTAGGGCATCGGCACCGCGGTGGATCACGCTGCGACCATGGTCGGAGCGCCTGATCCACCGCCCGGGCTTTCCCGCCTGCGCGGACAGCGGCCCGGCAGCAGGGCCGGCAGTCTCGACAAGCCGCCGGGATGATCCCTTGGCGGCCGCGGGCGGGGCGGCCATTCTGCCGTGATGACCGTCTCCTCCCCGCGCGCCGTGGCGCTGATCCTCGGCGTGGCGCAGACCCTGGCCTGGGGCAGTACCTACTACCTGCCGGCAGTGTTGGCCCCGGCGGTGATCCGCGAGGGTCTCGGCAATCCCGCCCTGGTCTACGGCGCGTTCTCGGTGGCGCTGCTGATCTCCGGCCTGGCGGCGCCCAGCGTGGGCCGCCTGATCCAGCGGCGCGGCGGCCGGCCGGTGCTGATCCTGTCCTCCGCGGTGCTGGCCGTTGGGCTGCTGCTGCTGGCACTGCTGCCGGGGGCCTGGGGCTGGTGTGTTGCCTGGGTCGTGCTCGGTGCCGGCATGGCGCTGGGGCTGTACGAGGCCGCCTTCGCCACCCTCGGCATGCTGTATGGGCGGGAGGCGCGACGCCCGATCACCATCGTCACGCTGTGCGCCGGCTTCGCCAGCACCTGGGGCTGGCCCACCAGCGCGGCGCTGGTGCCGCTGCTGGGCTGGCGCGGCACCTGCCTGGCCTATGTGGCGGTGAACCTGTGCTGCGTGCTGCCGCTGTACCTGCTGCTGCCGCGCGACCACGCCGCGCCCGCCCTGCCGCGGCCCGACGAGCCGCTGGCGGCAACCCTGGCCGGCGGCCGCCGCGCCTTCCTGCTGCTGGCGGTGTTCTTCACGCTGCGGTCGCTGATCTCGGGCGTCGTCGCCGTGCATTTCGTCGCGCTGTTCGGCGGCCTCGGGCTCAGCGTCGCCGCCGCCGTCGCGGTGGGGGCGCTGCAGGGGCCGGCCCAGGTCGGTGGCCGCCTGCTGGAGTTCACGCTGGGCGCCCGCGCGCATCCGCTTGATGTGGCCAAGGCGGGTGCGCTGCTGCTGCCGCTCGGCGCCGTCGGGGTGCTGCTGCTGGCGCCGGGCGAACTCGGCCTGGCGGCGGCCGGCTTCATGCTGCTGTACGGCGCCAGCAACGGCATCCTGACCATCAGCAAGGGCCAGGTGCCGCTGGCGCTGTTCGGGCCGGCCGGCTACCCGGTGCTGATGGGCCGCCTTGCGCTGCCGATGCTGGTGGCGCAGGCGGTGGCGCCGACGCTGGCGGCGCCGGTGGTGGCGGTGCTGCCGGCCGGCACCAGCTTCGGCCTGATCGCGGGGCTCTCGGCGCTGGCATTGGGGTGCCTGCTGCTGCTGCGGGCGCCGCGCTGAGGCCGGGGCTTCAGCGTTCCAGCGCCAGCGCCGCAACGCCCACGCCCAGCGGGCGCGCATCCGGGCTCAGGCCGAGCTCCGCCGGGCTGGCCCAGCTGGCCGGCCGCAGCACCAGCTCCAGCGTGGTGGTGCCGGCCGGCAGGGGCGGCAACGCCACCGCGTAGGAAGCCAGGTCCGGCTGTTCCAGCAGCAGCGGCGGCAGCGCCACGCCGCCGGCGAGCAACCCCAGCGACAGCGGCGGCACCAACCCGCGCGCGTGCAGCAGCAGCCGGCGTGGCGGCGGGCCTGGCGGCAGCGGCAGGTTCAGCCGGGCCTCGGCGCCGAGGCTCCAGCGCCCCCAATCCTCCGGCCCGGACCAGCCCGCCCCGAGCAGCCCGGGCGGCGGGTCCTGCCCCGCCAGGCTGAACGCCACCCGGGCCGCCGGCTGCGCGCCCTGGGTGCCGATCTGCGCCGGCAGCGTCGCCAGGCCGGTGAAGCCCAGCACCTGGCAGGGCCAGCCGGCCAGCTCCACCTGCCGCGCCCGCGCCGCCCAGGGCAGCACCCGCGCCGCCAGCGCCGCCACCCAGCCGGCATGGTCCTGCCGCCGCACCAGGAACAGCTTGCCGCCCGAGACCGCCAACGGCGCCAGGGTGCAGTCCGGCGCGTGCAGGCGCAGCAGCGCCGCCTCCGTCACGCCGGGCCAATCCGGGTCGAAGAAATCGTCCAGCAGCACCACGCCACCCGGCGCCAGGCAGGCCTCGGCCAGCGCCAGGTCGTGGCCGGCGTGGCGGCGGGTATGGCCGCCATCCACGCTGAACAGCCGCACCCGGCCGACCAGGCCCAGCACCTCTGCCGGCGTCAGCGTCAGGCTGTCCCGCGCCAGGATGACGGCGCGGCGCAGCTTCCAGCGGGCCAGGTTGGCCTCGAAGGCGGCGCGGTCGCCATGGCCGCTGCCATCCGGGTTCAGCTCCTGGCGCTCGAAGATGTCCACCGCCAGGGCGGCTTCATCGGCGGCGGCGAGGAGCGCCAGGGCAATGAACAGCTTGCCGTGGTGCACGCCGATCTCGGCGACGGCGCCGCCCTGGCCGGCGGCGCGCTGCGCCCGGTGCAGGCCGAGCGTCAGCAGCAGCGCGTCGCGTTGCAGCCAGCCGGCCACGGCGGTGTGGCCGTGCTGGAAATAGCCGAGGTCGAGCAGGGGTGGCTCGAACACGCGCCTACCCGGCCCGCAGCCACGCGCGGCGCATCATTGCGCGCGCGGAGGCGCCGGCTGTCATTGCGCGCGCGGGTGTGCCGGCCGTCATCGCGCGCGCGGGTGCGCCGGCTGTCATTGCGCGCGCGGATGCGCCGGCTGTCATTGCGCGCGCGGATGCGCCGGCTGTCATTGCGCGCGCGG
>CAIMOR010000450.1 GCA_903843125.1 uncultured Rhodospirillales bacterium | reverse complement strand
CGGCTGGGCAGCGCCGCCTTCTGCGGCGCCGTCGGCAGCAATCCGGGCCTGACGCTGTGGCTGGCCGAGCCCGGTGTCGCGCCGGTGGCGTTCCGCTTCGCCGACCGGCTGCGCGCCGATGCCGCCGCCGCCGTGGCCGGGCTGCGGGCGCTGGGTCTGGAGGTGGAACTGCTCTCCGGCGACGCCGCCCCGGCGGTGGCCACGGCGGCACGGCAGGCTGGAATCACCGCCTGGCAGGCCGGGGTTTCGCCGGCCGGCAAGGCGGCGCATATCGAAGCGCTGCGCGCCGCCGGCCGCCGGCCGCTGATGCTGGGCGATGGCATCAACGACGCCGCGGCGCTGGCTTTGGCGCATGTCTCGGCGGCGCCGGACGACGGCACCGACCTGGCGCAGACCGCCGCCGACCTGGTGCTGCGCAGCCAGAACCTGATGGCGTTGCCGGCCGCCGTCCGCACCGCGCGGCGGGCGCAGGCGCTGGCGCGGCAGAACATCGGGCTGTCGCTGGGCTACAATGCGCTGGCGATCCCGCTGGCCTGCCTCGGCTTCGTCACGCCGCTGCTGGCTGCCGTGGTGATGGCCAGCTCCTCGATCATCGTGATCCTGAACGCGCTGCGTGCAGGCAAGGAACCCGCGGCATGAACAGCCTGATCCTGTTGATGCCGGTGGCCATGCTGATGGGCTTCATCGCCCTGTGTGGCTTTCTGTGGGCGCTGCGGTCCGGCCAGTACGAAGACCTGGACGGCGCCGCGAACCGCATTCTGTTTGACGACCTGCCGACCAAGAAGGAGCCTCGGCCATGAGCGCGACCAAGTTTTTCTTCATTGCCCTGTATGCCGCCATGGCCCTGGTTGGGCTGTTCGCGGCCGCGGCGGCGACCGACTACCTGCAGTTCTTCGGCTTCGCGCTGTTCCTGTTCGGCATCGGCTCCGCCTTCGCCACGGTGAAGCGGCACTTCGACGCGGCACAGGCGCACTGACGCCTCAGCGGCCGCCGGCCACGTCCAGCGTGACGCCGGTGATGTAGCTGCTCTCGTCGCTGGCGAGGAAGCAGACCGCATCGGCGATCTCGTGCGCCTGGCCCAGCCGGACCATCGGCACCATGCGGCTGGGCGGATGCACCAGGCGGGTTTCCTGGTCGGCGAACATCGGCGCGTTCTTGTCCGTGGCGATGGGGCCGGGCGCCACCGCGTTGCAGCGGATGCCATAGGGCGAAAGCTCCCAGGTCAGGTCGCGGATGAAGCCGTGGATGCCGGCCTTGCAGGTGGAATAGGCGCTGGCGCCCTTGTCCTCGGCGCTCCAGGGCGTGCCCTCCTTCGCGCCCGAGGACAGACAGATGATGTTGCCGGACTTCCGCGCCATCATGCCCGGCAGCACCGCGCGGGTGCACAGGAAGGTGCTGCGCAGGTTGAGGCGGATGGTGAAGTCCCAGGCCTCGGCGGTCATCTCCCAGATCTTCATGTTGCGGCTGCCGCCGACGTTGTTCACCAGAACGTCAACCTGCGGGTAGTGCGCGTGGATCTTGCCGAACAGGTCGGCCACGGTGGCTTCGTCGGTCACGTCGCCGGCCCAGGCCACGGCCTCGGCGCCCTTGGCGCGGACCATGGCGACGGTTTCCTCCACGCCGGCGGCCTGCATGTCCAGCAGGGCCAGGCGGGCGCCCTCGCTGGCCAGCTTCAGGGCGATGGCGCGGCCGAGGCCCTGCGCCGCGCCGGTGACGATGGCGATCCTGTCCTGCAAGCGTGCCATGAAGGTCTCTCCGAGGGTTGTGCCGGGGGATGCTGCAACCGCAGGGCACTGGCGTAAACCGCCTGCCTCGCGTGCGCCGTCCGGCCGCGGGAGCGCCGCAGGGCGCGGCGGCGTGGATCGGCCGGCCCGGCGCCTCTCAGGGCGCGGGCGTGCGCCGTCCGATCGCTGGAGCGCCGCAGGGCGCGAAGGCGTGAATCGGCCGGTACGGCGCCTCTCAGGGCGCCGGCGTATACGTCTGCTTCAGGCAGCGCAGCGTGAAGCTGGTGCGGGTGTG
>CAIMOR010000449.1 GCA_903843125.1 uncultured Rhodospirillales bacterium | reverse complement strand
GCGGCCCGCGCGGCACCGCGAAGGCGATGCGGCTGGACGGCTGTACGCCGATGCGGCGCAGATGCCCGGCGAGGCGCGCCACATGGCTTGCCGCCTCGGCGAAGCTGATCGCCGCGCCATCGGCCAGCAGGAAGGCCGGCGCCGCGGCCGGGCAGCGGCCGGCATCGAAGATCGCCGCGGCGACGGTGCCGGCTGGCAGGCCGTTCATGCCTCGGCTCCGCGGCCGAACAGCGTCGCATGTGCCGCGGCGTCGACCGGCACCTCGCGTGCCGCGTCCTTCAGCACGTCCATGCCGCGCAGCACCGCCGGCCGCGCGGCCAGCCGGGCGACCCAGGCCTGCAGCCGAGGATGCGCGCCCAGGTCCTGGCCCTGGCGCCGGAACCGGACGATCCAGGGATAGCTGGCGATATCGGCGATGCTGTAGTCCTCACCGGCCAGCCAGGACCGGCCCTCCAGCCGCTGCTCCAGCACGCCGTACAGCCGGGTGGCCTCGGCGGTATAGCGCTCGACCGCGTAGGGCACCGGGGTGGCGGCATAACGCCGGAAATGCGTGGCCTGCCCCAGCATCGGGCCGAGCGAGCTGCACTGGAAGAACAGCCACTCCAGCACCTCGGTCCGGCCGCCGAGGTCGGCGGGGATGAACTCGCGGTGCTTTTCCGCCAGATACAGCAGGATGGCGCCGGTCTCGAACACCGTGACGCGGCGGCCATTGCCGTCGGCATCCTCGTCGACGATCGCGGGGATCTTGTTGTTCGGGCTGAAGGCCAGGAAGTCCGCGGCGAACTGCTCGCCGCGCAGGATGTTCACCGGCATCGCCCGATAGGGCACGCCCAGTTCCTCCAGCAGGATCTGCACCTTCTGGCCGTTCGGGGTCGGCCAACTCCACAGCTGGATCATCGCCAAACCCCTCGGCCGGCGACGCATTGCCGGGTTGCCGCGAGCCTAGCAATCAATCGGCATTGCACAACAGCTTTATAGCAGCGTGGTGCCCCTACTGCGGAGGGCGTTGGACTTGCAGCCGTGCGGGCCGCTGCTCAGCCCTCGCTCACCATCACCCGAGCCTTGTCGAGGCGCCTGACGCTAGTCAGGCCCACCCCGGGACGGGCCGCCTCCCAGTCCACGATGCGCAGCAGCCGTGCGCGCTCCAGCGTCAGCCGCGCGGCCTGGTTGGTCTGCGCCGCGCAGCCCTCGAAGGTGACCGGCTTGAAGCCGGGCAGCTCGTAGAGCCAGCCGCTCTGCCGGTCGACATAGCGGCGCGGCCGCTCGACGATCCACTCCGCAATGCGGCCTTCGACGCCCAGGTTGGCGGGCACCGGCAGCCCCCGCGGCGCGTCCATCCGCACCGAGAACATCAGCAGGATCGGCCGCGGGTCGCCCGGCGCTGGCTCCGTCACCAGCAGCCTGAACATGACCTGGCGCCAAGGCTGGCCGGCGGGCTGCGGCGGCACCGAGACGGTCGCCTCGACGCGGGTGCCCTGGACAACGGGAATGCCGAGAATCTGGTGCGCCAGGTCCAGCCGGGCGCCCTTGACCCACCATTGCCACCACAGCCGGTGCTGGGCGCCGTCGCGGGCGCCGAAGGCCCGCATGGTGCCCATCTGCGGCATGGTCCAGCTGGCCGTGTCGCAGCCATCCAATCCGAGCCATTGCGAGGTACGGAAATCACCGGTGGCCCCCGGCGGCACCCAGGCTTCCGGTATTGTCCAGGCACCCTGCACGGCGGTGATCCGGCCTGGTTGGAGGGTGCGGACATAGGCGCCACCCCAGCTGAGGCTGGTCTCGGCGGGTTCGCCGAGGGCGGCCGCCGGGGCCGGGGCCGGGGCGGCGCGGCCCTGGCGTGGTGCCAGCAACTCCTGCGCCGCCAGTTCCAGCAGTTCCACCGGCATGGCGTGGGAGACATTGGCGAAGCGCACCGCCTCCACCTTGGCGACCCAGGCCAGCCAGGCGGGGTTGGCCGCGGTGCTTGGCCGGGGCGGCGCGCCGAAGCCCAGCGCCGCCAGCCGCGCCCAAACGGGGTCCGAGGGCGCCGGCACGCGGTCGCGCAGCCAGGTGCCGGCGGGCGGCGGCGGCAGCGGCGTGACGGTGAAGCCCAGCGTGCCGAAGGCGGTCCTGGGCGTGGCCGGGAAGAAGGCCTCGACCTCGCGCTTCATCAGCACATCGACATGGCCGATGCCGACCGGCTGCGCGCTGCCGGACGCGGGGCGCAGGGCGGCGGCGGCGCCCAGGCCGAGCAGCGCCGCCCGGCGACCGAAGGCCGGTTGGCCCACGCTACCGGGCCGCCGCGCGCTGCGGCGGCTTCAGCCAGGCGACGTCCATGTCCTGCAGCATCCGGAACAGCGCCAGGGCCAGCGTGATGCCGGCATCCGTGTCGTTCTGGGTGTGCAGCCCGCCGATCTGCCGATTGCGCGCCACCCGGCCGGCCAGTGCATCCAGCGCCAGGCCATAGACATCGCCATTGGTGGTGTTGCCGGTGGCAGCGTCGAAGCCGATGCCGAGCCGCGCCTTCAGGCAGAGCGCCATCAGCTTAGACTGGGTGGCGTGCCCGCTGGGATAAGACGGGTGGCCCGGCACCTCGATCGGCGGCATCAGCGGCGGGTAATAGGCGCTGGGCCGCGGCGCGGCGAAGATGCCCTTGAAGTACATGCAGAAATAATGGCCGACCAGGCTGGCCGAATGCAGCAGCGCATGCATCTCCGGCTGGCTTTCCCCGGTCGCGGTCAGCAGCCCCATGAAATAGCTGATGAACTCATCCTTCTGGCCGATGATGGTGCCCAGCGCATCCGCCCGCTCGTTGCGGGCCAGGTCGACCATGTCCTGGATGTCCTGCTGGCTCGGCGGGCGGAAGGCGGCGACACCGACGGTCACCTCCCCCCTTCCTGCGATAGCTGAAGGACTTGGCGGCGACGTCGAAGGCCTTGACGTTCGGGATGACGTCGGCCTGCAGCCGCTGCCAGGCCTGCCACTGCGCCGACCATTGGAAGGTGCCGAAGGCCGGGTTCAGCGCGCTCGCCACGGTGCCGACCACATCGGGGTCGTCCACGAACGGCAGGGCAACCCGGTCCGCATAGCTCCAGCCGCCACCGCCGCCGCCAGCGTTGCCGGCATTTCCCGTGTTGCCGGT
>CAIMOR010000448.1 GCA_903843125.1 uncultured Rhodospirillales bacterium | reverse complement strand
GGGGCATGCCGCGCCGGCTGCGGCCGCAGGCCACGCTCAGCACGCGCGCGGGCGGCTGCCAGCACGGAGCGTGGCCTCAGGTCATGTTCACCATGCCCGCGGGCGAAGGCCCGCACGAACGTGGCCTCAGGCCATGTTCACCATGATGGTCTTCTTGTGGGTGAAGTGTTCCAGCATGGCTTCCAGGCTGGCTTCCTTGCCGAGGCCCGACGACTTCACGCCGCCGTAGCTGAGGTTGGCCTGCACCACCAGGTTCTGGTTGATCTGCACCAGGCCGGCTTCCAGCCGATGCGCCAGGTCCAGGCCGACCTTCAGGTTGTTGGTCCAGAGGCTGGCGGCCAGGCCGTAGTCGCTGTCATTCGCCTCGGCCAGCACGGCCTCGGCGTCGTCGAAGGGCTGCATGACCGTGACGGGGCCGAAGATCTCCTCGCGGACCAGGCGGCTCGACGCATCGAGGCCAGTGAAGATGACCGGGCGCAGGAACAGGCCCTTCTTCAGTGCGGGGTCGGACGGCATGGCGGAGCACACATGCGCCGTGGCGCCCGGGGTGCTGGTGCCTTCACTGATGAAGCCCTGCACCTTGGCGAACTGGTCGTGGCTGATGATGGTGCCGATGTCGGTCTTCTCGTCCAGCGGGTCGCCCATGACCATGGCGTCCACCGCCTTCTTCATCTCGGCCACGAAGGCGTCGAAGATCGGGCGTTCCACGTAGATGCGGCTGGCGGCCGTGCAGCTCTGGCCCTGGCGGGTGAAGCGCATGGAGGTGAGGGCGCCGCTGACGGTCTTGGCGAAGTCGCAATCGGCGAAGACGATCATCGGCGACTTGCCGCCGAGTTCCAGCGTGACCGGGATCAGCTTGTTGGCGGCGGCGCGGGCGACGATCTTGCCGGTCTCAACGCTGCCGGTGAAGGTGACCTTGCGGACCAGCTTGTGTTCCACCAGCGGCGCGCCGCATTCCGGGCCGAAGCCGCTGAGCATGTTGAACACGCCGGGCGGCAGGATGCGGTTCATCAGCTCGCAGATGCGCAGCACGGCCAGCGGGGCTTCTTCCGCGGACTTCACCACCACGCTGTTGCCGGCGACGAGGGCCGGCGCGACCTTCAGCGTCATCAGCAGCATCGGCACGTTCCACGGGATGATCGCGCCGACCACGCCGAGCGGTTCACGCACCGTCACGCTGAGCACGTTGGGCGCGAAGGGAACGCTCTCGCCCTTCAGCTCGCTGCCCAGGCCGCCGAAGAACTCCAGGATGTCGGCGACCGTGTTGGCCTCCACGCGGCTTTCGGTGCGCAGCGCCTTGCCGGTCTCCAGCGCGATCAGCTTGGCCAGTTCCTCCACGTGGTCGCGGATGACGGCGGCGCAGGCATGCACCAGGGCGCCACGCTTGCGGGCGGGCATCCTGGCCCAGGCCTTCTGCGCCTCCGCGGCGTTCTGCACGGCGGCGTCGACGTCGGCGGCATCACCCTCGGCGGTGCGGGCGACCTCGACGCCGGTGGCCGGGTTGACCACGGCGAAGGTCTTGCCGCTGCGGGAGGGGACGTAGCCGCCGCCGATGAAGTGGTAGCCGGACATCGCCTTGGCCAGGGCGAAGGGGTCCAGCGTGGGCGCGGTGGGGGTGGGCAGCGGGCGGTCGAGCATGGGGTCCTCCCATAGTCACAGGGTGGCGGACCATGCGCCGGGATGCCGGGACGGGCAAGCCGGCCCGCCCCGGCGACGCGGTCAGAGGAACCAGTGGCCCGTGGCGTCGTGGTTCGCGGTGACGATGGCGGCTTCGGCGTTCCAGTCGATCGGCGCGGTCGTCACCGGCGTGGTGGGCACGTACCAGTGGCCGGTCGCGTCATGCGCGGCGTTGACGGTCGCCGCCAGCGCATTCCAGTCCACCGGCGTGGTGGGCGGGGCGGGCGGAATGTTGGAGAGCGGGTCGTACCAGCTGCCGGTCGCGGTGTGGAAGGCGATGGTGGCGGCGGCGTCGGCGTTCCAATCGGTGGCCATGGGGCGTTTCCTCCGGTGTTTGTGTGTAACCAAATAGGTATACAATTACTCGGCGGCTGTCCTTTCACGCTCCCGTGGGAAGCCTGGCCGGGACGCATGCCCTTGCGGGCCGTCGCGCGCTGACGGATACCGCAGGGAATGCTGCCTTCGGCATGGCGCCGGGGGACGTCCAGATGACGGAACTGCCCATGTCCTCACCGCCCACGCCCCCCCTTGGCGGCCCGCTCTCGGGCATCCGCGTCCTCGACCTGACCCGCGTGCTGGCGGGGCCGACCTGCACCCAGATGCTGGGGGACCTGGGCGCCGAGGTGATCAAGATCGAGCGGCCCGAGGCCGGCGACGATACCCGCGGCTTCGCCCCGCCGTTCTGGCCGGAGACGAAGGAAAGCGCCTACTTCCTGGGCGTGAACCGCAACAAGAAGTCGGTGACGGTGGATATCGCCAGCAAGGCGGGCCAGGAGATCATCCTGAAGCTGCTGGCCAGCTGCGACATGCTGGTGGAGAACTTCAAGGTCGGTGCGCTGGCCAAGTACGGGCTGGGGTGGGAGCAGCTCTCCAAGCAATTCCCGCGGCTGATCTATTGCTCCATCACCGGCTTCGGCCAGACCGGCCCCTACGCGCCGCGCCCGGGCTATGACGCGCTGATCCAGGCCATGGGCGGGGTGATGTCCCTGACCGGCGAGCCGAATGGCAGCCCGCAGAAGGTGGGCGTGCCGGTGGCGGACCTGTTCGCCGGGCTGTACGGCTGCATCGGCATTCTCGCCGCGCTGAACCACCGGCACGCGACCGGCCAGGGCCAGCAGGTGGATATCGGCATGCTGGACACGCATGTGGCCTGGCTGGCGAACCAGGGCATGAACTACCTGGCCACCGGGGAGAACCCGGCGCGGCTGGGCAACCAGCACCCGAACATCGCGCCCTACCAGGAATTCCCGACCAAGGACGGCTACATCATCCTGGCGGTCGGCAACGACCCGACCTTCGAGCGGTTCTGCAAGGCCTTCGGCCAGGAACACTTGCTGGAAGATCCGCGCTTCGCCACCAACCCGATTCGCGTGCAGAACCGGGACCTGGTGACGGCGACGCTGACGCCGGTGATGAAGAGCAGGACCACCACCGAATGGGTCGGGCTGCTGGAGGCGCAGAAGATCGGCTGCGGCCCGATCAACACGCTGGCAGAAGTCTTCGCCGACCCGCACGTGATCGCGCGGAACATGACGGTTGAGTTCGACCATGCCAGTGGCGAGAAGATCAAGGTGATCGCCAACCCGGTGAAGCTGAGCGCGACGCCGCCGACCTACCGCAGCGCGCCGCCGACCCTGGGCCAGCACAACGCGGAAGTGCTGGGCGGCATGCTGGGCATGAGCGAGGCCGAGGTGGCGGCGCTGAAGGAGAAGGGCGTCATCTGATGTCCGAACCCCGGCAGGTGGCGCTGCGCTGGCTGGCGCAAGGTGGCTTCATCTCGATCAACGTGTGGGAATGGCTGCCATCGGCGCCCAGCGCGGCGCCGCCGGTGCTGTGCGTGCATGGGCTGACGCGCAACGGCCGGGACTTCGACACGCTGGCCCAGGCGCTGGTGGCGCAGGGCCGCCGGGTGCTGTGCCCGGACCTGCCGGGGCGCGGGCTTTCGGACCCGCTGCGCGACCCGAAGGGGTATGAGCCGATTTCCTATGTGCAGATGCTGACCACGCTGCTGGCGCTGGAGCCGGGGCAGGTGGACTGGGTCGGCACCTCCCTGGGTGGGCTGTGCGGCATGCTGATGGCGATGATGCCGGGCAATGCGGTGCGGCGGCTGGTGCTGAACGACATCGGCCCCTTCGTGCCGGGTGCCGCCATCAAGCGCATCCGCGACTATGTCGGCCGGCAGATGGAGTTCCCCGACCTGGCGGCGCTGGAGCAGCATCTGCGCCAGGTGCATGCCGGGTTCGGGGCGTTGAGCGACGCGCAATGGGCGCACCTGGCCAGGCATTCGGCCGGGCCGGGCAAGCATGGCGGCATTCGGCTGCGCTACGACGCCGCCATCGGCGTGCCGATGCAGGGAACCGGCGAGCCGCCGGATGGCGACATGTGGGGGCTGTGGCCGAACGTGACCCAGCCGGTGCTGGTGCTGCGCGGCGAGACCAGTGACCTGCTGCTGCCGGAGACCGCGGCGCGGATGGCCGAGCGGCCCGGGGTGCGGCTGGAGGTGATTACCGGGTGCGGCCACGCGCCGGCGTTGATGGACCCGGCACAGGTGAAGCTGGTGACCGACTTCCTGGGCTAGAAGCCGTAGAGCCGGGCCGGGTTGTCCACCAGGATCGCCTGGCGCTGCGCCGCGTCGGGCGCCCATTCGGCCAGCAGGTTCATCAGGTGGCCGTCGTCGGGCACTTCCTCCGCTGAGTGCAGCGAGGGGTGCGGCCAGTCCGTGCCCCAGACGCAGCGGGTGGGCGCGGCTGCGATCATCGCCTGGGCCATGGCCTTCACATCGGCATAGGGGTGGCCGGTGGAGGAGCGGTAGCCGCACAGCTTGGCCCATGCCCCGCCTTTCAACAGCCGGATGAAGGCGGCGAAGGCTTCGCTGTTCTCGCCGCCGTCGCGGGTCTGGATGCCGGCCATGTGGTCGATGACCACCGGCAGGCCGAGCTTGGGCAGCACGTGCTCCAGCGCCAGGATCTGCTCGGCGTGGCAGTAGAACTGCAGGTGCCAACCCAGCGGGCGCAGCTTGGCGGCCAGGGCTTCCAGCTGGTCCAGCGGCGTGCCGTTGCCGGAGACGGCGTTGAAGCGCACGCCGCAGGCGCCGCGCTTCGCCATGGCCTGCAGCTCCGCCGACGTCACGTCGGCATCCACCACCACGACGGCGCGGGCGCGATGCAGGCCCATCGCCTCGGTGGCGTCCAGCGTCACCGCGTTGTCGGTGCCGTAGATGCTCGGTTGCACGATGACGGTGCGGCCGATGCCGAGCTGCGCGCACATCGCGTCGTACATCGGCAAGGTGGCTTCGGGCGGGGTGTAGCCGCGGCCCGGGGAGAGCGGGTAGCGGTCGAACGGGCCGAAGATGTGCATGTGGCAGTCGGTGGTATGCGCCGGCGGCCACCAGTTCGGGCGGCTGGTGGTCTCGCGGGGGCCGGGGCAAGGGCGGGTCATGCGTTCACTCCGCGGGGGCGATGCTGGCGACGGCGCGCCCGCGCGTCTCGGGCAGCATCAGCAGCGCCAGCAGCTGGATGCCATAGGCGATGAAGGCGAAGGTCGCGATGGCGGTGGCCAGGTCCAGCCGGTCGCTCAGCACGCCGACCGCCAGCGGGAACAGCGCGCCGAAGGCACGGCCGACATTGTAGCAGAAGCCCTGGCCGGCGCCGCGCACCTCGGTGGGATAGAGCTCGGTCATGAAGGTGCCCATGGGGGCGAACATCATGTAGATGATGAAGCCGAGCGGTGCGGCGACGTAGAGCTGCGTCTCGTTGGTGATGGGCAGCATGACGAAGGCCACCGTCGCCAGCGCCGAGCCGATGGCCGAGATGATGAAGGTGGCCTTGCGGCCGATGGCATCCGCCAACAGGGCGCCGACGATGAAGCCGAACCAGGCACCGATGATGTGCACCACCAGGTAGCTGCCGGTGCCCAGCGTGGACAGGCCGCGCACCGTGCGCAGGTAGGTCGGCAGCCAGACCGAGAGCGCGTAGGAGCCGCCCTGCGCGCCGGTGACCATCAGCGCCACCTTCAGCGTGGTGGAGAGGTAGGGCGGCTTCAGCACGACGAACATCTGCGCGATGCCGCCGCCCAGGCGCTTTGGCGCACGGCTGGCGGATTGGGTGAACACGTCCGGCTCATCGACGTGCTTGCGCACCCAGAACACCAGCAGCGCCGGCAGCAGGCCGACCCAGAACAGCGCCTTCCAGGCCTGTTCCTCCGGCAGCCAGGCGAAGATGGCGGTGTAGAGCAGCGCGGCGGAGCCCCAGCCCAGCGCCCAGCCGGACTGCACCAGGCCGACGGCGCGGCCGCGGTACTTGTCGCGGATCACCTCGCCCATCAGCACCGCGCCGGCCGACCATTCGGCGCCGAAGCCGAGGCCCTGCAGGGCGCGGAAGATGAAGAGCTGGTTGAAGTCCTGCGCGAAGCCGCAGAGGAAGGTGAAGAACGCGTACCAGAGGATGGTGACCTGCAGCACCTTCACCCGGCCGATGCGGTCCGACAGCGCGCCGGCGATCCAGCCGCCGAAGGCCGAGATCAGCAGCGTGACGGTGCCGAGCTGGCCGACCTCGGTGCGGCTCATGTGCAGCACCGCCAGCAGTGTCGGGATGGCGAAGCTGAACAGCTGCACGTCCAGCGCATCCAGGCTCCAGCCGCCGAGGCAGCCGAGCATGGTCTTGCGTTCCTTCGTCGTCAGGTCGTGCAGCCAGCCGAACATCGCGCGTCTCTCCCATCCCTTCGGGCGGGCGATCGACGCCCCACCTGCGGCTTGTGCCGCGTTGCCGGGAAGTAGGCGGCGCGCCGCCGGTTTCGTCAACCGGGCTTCAGTTCGCGCACCGGCTTGCCTTCGAGGTAGCCCTGGATGTTGGCCACCGCGTCGCGGAAATAGGCGCGGTAATTCTCCTCGCTGACATAGCCCAGGTGCGGCGTCAGCACCGTGTTCGGCGCGGCCAGGATCGGGTGGCTCGGCGGCAGCGGCTCGATGTCGAACACGTCCAGCCCCGCGCCGGCGATGCGGCCTTCGCGCAGCGCGCCGATCAGCGCCTCCTGGTCGATGAGCGGCCCGCGGCTGGTGTTGACGATGAAGGCGCTGGGCTTCATCCGCGCCAGGTCGCCGGCGCCGACGATGCCGCGCGAGCGGTCGCTCAGCACCAAATGCAGCGTCAGCACATCGGCCTCGGCCAGCAGCTCCTCCTTGCTGACCAGGCGGGCGCCGCCGGCGGCGGCCTTCTCGGCGGTCAGGTTCTGGCTCCAGGCGATGAGGTTCATGCCCAGCGCCGCGCCCACCTTGGCGACGCGGCTGCCCAGGTTGCCGAAGCCCATCACGCCCAGCGTCTTGCCTTCCAGCGTATGGCCGAGGCCGAGCTGCCACTGGCCCGCGCGCAGCTGCGCCTCCGCCTTGGCCAGGCCGCGCGCCAGGTTGAGGATCAGGCCCCAGGTGATCTCCACCGTCGGCGCGCCGAAGGCGCCGGTGCCGCAGACCGTGATGCCGCGGGCGGCGCAGGCGGCGATGTCCAGGCTGTTGTTGCGCATGCCCGTGGTCATGATGAGCTTGAGGTTGGGCAGCCGGGCGATCAGCGCGGCCGGGAAGGGCGTGCGCTCACGCATCATCAGGATGGCGTCGAAGGGTTCCAGCCGGCCGACCAGCGCCTCGCGGTCCGTGATGGTGTCGCGGAAGACCTGGATGTTGAGGTCGCCGGGCAACTTGTCCCAGGGGCCGAGCTTCAGGGTCATGCCCTGGTAGTCGTCGAGGATGGCGAGGCGGTGCAGCTTGGGCATTGGGCGTTTCCTTGGGTTTCGGCTCAGGCCAGCACGCGCTGCGCCGCTTCGCGCAGCTTCAGCGGCACGGGCACGGTGCGGGACTGGTCGGCGCGGTCGACGTACACGTGGATGAAATGCGCTTCGGCGCTGGCCTGGTCCTCGGCGTTGCGGAACACGCCGAGTTCATAGCGGATGGAGCTGTTGCCGAGGCGCGCCACGCGCAGGCCGCAGGTCACCTCGTCGGGGTAGCTGACGGGGGCGAAGTAGCGGCATTGCGTCTCCACCACCAGCCCGACGGCCGGCACCGCCTCCAGGTTCAACGCGCGGTCGCCGTACATGCCGGCCTGCAGCAGGAACTCGGCCACCGCCGTGTCGATCCAGCTGTAGTAGACCACGTTGTTGACGTGGCCGAAGACGTCGTTGTCCATCCAGCGCGTCGGCATGCTGGTGAACCAGCGGTAGTCGGCGCGGGTGCCGATGGGCTTCGAGCTCACGATCCACGCCTCCGATCCACGCTACGCGCCATGCGGCGCGCCGCGACCGGAGGCAGCCAGCGCGTCATCCACCAGGCTGTCGTCGACACAGTCCTCGTAGGCGGGAATGTGCGTCATGGCGCCCGACGACACCATCGCCTCACCGAGCCGCTGCTGTGCCGCGCGCTGGAAATGCGGCGTCGCCGGCCACAGGCCGAGGCCCTGGTAGCGGCTTATGGCGCGCACGCGCTGCGCCAGCGGCACCTCCGGGAAGCGCGGGGCGATGGCCTCGGCGATGCGCTCGGCCGGCCATTCGTTCATCAGCTTCAGCGAGGCCGCCATGGCGCGGACCATGCCCAGCAGCGCCGGGCGCTTGGCGGCGATCAGCGCTTCCGTCGAATAGAAGGCGGTGTAGGCGGTGGGGCCGCGGCTGGCCTGGGCGTGCCAGACGCTGCCGCCGGCGGCTTCCAGCTGCGCGGCGTAGGGCTCGAAGCACTGCACCACGTCCAGCTCACCGGCCAGCACCGCGGCGGCGTTGTCGGCCATCGAGGGCCCGCGCCGACCGGGCAGGGTGGCGGGGTCCAGCCCCAGGCGGCGCAGGTCGTCGTGCAGGCACCAGACGGGGGTGGGCACCTCGCTGACCTGGCCGAGCCGCAACGCCGGCAGGTCGCGCAGGCTGAAGCCGGGGCGCGGGGAACGGCCGACCAGCAGGAAGGGGTCCTTCATGACCACGGCGCAGAAGCTGCGCAACGTGCAGCCGGGGTCCTGGCTGCGCACCAGCATCGGGCGCATCGGGCCTGACCAGGCCAGGTCGGCTTCCCCGGCCAGCAGCTTCTGGCAGGCCAGGTCGGTGCTGCCGGCGGTCACCATCTCCAGCGCCAGGCCCTCGGCGGCGAACAGCCCGCGCGCCTCGGCCAGGTAGAACGGCGCGTAGAACAATGCGCGGAAGGGTTCGAGCAGCGTGATCGGGGTCACTGGGGCGTATCCTCGGGCAGGGCCGGCGGGATATTGCGGCGGCCGCGCGGCGGCGCCAAGCCGGCGGGCGAGCCGGGGCGCATTCGGGCTTCGCCATCCCTGCCGCGGTCGCTATAGCTGCGGTTCGGCCGCCGCGCTTCCCCCGAGTCGTGGTGGCCTTCCGCTCACCCGGGCGGAGCACGTGCCGCCCCCCATCTGGCCCGAGAGCGCCTTGACCCAGCAGACGCTGCCCGAAACCTTCCGACTGCGCTCCGGCAACTTCAACCTGCTGGTGCTGCGCCTGTTGGACCCGCGCCCGGACGCGGTGCTGCCGGCGCTGGGCGACCAATTCCGCAAGGCGCCGGGATTCCTGCGCTTCGCTCCCATCGTGCTGGGGTTGGAAGACCTGGTGGCGGCGCCGGAGGAGGTGGATTTCCGCGCCCTGATCGAGGGGCTGCACGCGCTGGAGATCGTCCCGGTCGGCGTCATCGGCGGCAACCCCGCGATGAAGCAGGCGGCCACCGCGGCCGGCCTGCCCAGCCTGCGCGCCGTGGGCGGGCGGGATGACGAGGCCGTGGCGCAGCAGCCGGCGCCCGTGGTGGCGGTTGAGGCGGCGCCGGCCCAGCCGGCCAGAGACTTCAAGGGCACCGGCCGCGCCGCGATGCTGGTGACCGAGCCGGTGCGGGCGGGCCAGCGCATTTATGCCGAGGGCGCCGACATGGTCATCACCGCCACCGTGAATGCGGGCGCCGAGGTGCTGGCCGACGGCAACATCCACGTCTACGGCGCGTTGCGCGGCAGGGCCATTGCCGGCGCGCAGGGCGACACGGAAGCGCGGGTCTTCGCGCTGAACTTCGACCCCGAGCTGATCGCCATCGCCGGCTACTACGCGGTGCGCGACGGCCTGGGACATGCGCCCATCGGCAAGCCGGTGCAGACCCGGCTTGAGGGCGAAGAGATGCGGTTCGAGAAACTGGGGTGAGGGGACTTCTCCATGGCTGAGGTTATCGTCGTCACCTCCGGCAAGGGTGGCGTGGGCAAGACCACCACATCGGCGGCCTTCGCCACCGGCCTGGCGCAGCGCGGCAAGAAGACCGTCGTCATCGACTTCGACGTCGGGCTGCGCAACCTGGACCTGATCATGGGCGTGGAGCGCCGGGTGGTGTTCGACATCATCAACGTGATCAGCGGGGAAGCCCGGCTGAACCAGGCGCTGATCCGCGACAAGCGGGTGGACACGCTGAGCATTCTGCCGGCCAGCCAGACCCGCGACAAGGACGCGCTGACGCGGGAAGGCGTGGCCACGATCATCGAGGAGCTGTCGAAGGAGTTCGACTACATCCTCTGCGACAGCCCCGCCGGCATCGAGAAGGGCGCGCTGCTGGCGCTGTACTTCGCCGACCAGGCGATCGTGGTGACCAACCCCGAAGTCTCCTCGGTGCGCGACAGCGACCGCATCCTGGGCGTGCTGCAGAGCAAGTCGAAGCGGGCCGAGGAGAAGCGGGAGAAGGTCAAGGAGCACCTGCTGGTCACCCGCTACGACGCCAACCGCGTCGAGCGCGGCGAGATGCTGAAGCTGGAGGACATCACCGATATCCTGGCGATCCCGCTGCTCGGCGTGGTGCCGGAAAGCGAATCGGTGCTTCGCGCTTCGAATACCGGTATGCCGGTGATCCTCGACCCCGAGAGCAATGCCGGCCAGGCCTACAAGGACGCTGTCGGCCGCTTCCTGGGCGAGAAATTGCCGCACCGGTTCATCGATCCGGAGAAGAAGGGGGGCCTCTTCAAGCGGCTGTTCGGCGGGAGGGCGGCATGAGCTGGCTGGACCTGTTCAGGGGCGCACGCAAGCCGCAGGCCAGCGCCGGCGCCGCGCGGGAACGCCTGCAGATCGTGCTGGCGCATGAACGCATCGGCCGTGCGCGGGAAGACTTCCTGCCCAAGCTGCAGGCCGAGCTGGTCGCCGTGGTGGCGCGCTACGTCGCCATCGATCCCGGCCGCGTCAATGTCAGCGTCGACCGCGGTGGCGACATGTCGACGCTGGCCATCGAGATCGAGCTGCCCGGCCCGCCGGCGGTGCGCGGCGGCCGTGCGGCCTAGGCTTCCCGCGCCAGGTACAGCAGGCTGACGCCACCGGCGGTCAACGCCGCGGGGTCGGTACGCCGCACGCTGCCGTCGTGGGCGATGATCCGCAGCGGGAACCGCTTGCCCACCTGTTCGATGAAGCCGCCCGGCTGCGCCGTGCGCGCAGGGTCGAACCCCATCAGCAGGCGCAGATGCGGCCGCCGTTCCAGCAGGCGCTGCATGCCGTGCCAGGCCGGGCCGGCGCTTCCGGGCAGGTCCAGCTTGACCCAATCGATCTGCTCATCCGCCAGGCTGTCCAGCGGTCGGCAAGGCACCCGCAGGACGCGTTGGTCCGCCCCCGACCCGTCCACGCCGGCCAATTCGCTGCCGCCGATCCGCGCCGCCATCGGCGCATGGGCCGGCACCAGCAAGGGCGCCGAAAGCTCGCTGTCGGCGCCGCCCACCGCCGCCCGCATCACCCGCACCCGCTCGCCCATTCCGTTGAGCTCCAGGTTGCGATGCAGCAGCGCGGCGGCGTCGGGGTTCGGCTCGAACACCGTCAACCGCCCCTGCGGCCCGACCAGGTCGGCCATCAGCACGGTGAAGTAGCCGAAGCAGGCACCGGCCTCGGCGACGCGCTGGCCCTTCCGCACGTGCCGCGCCAGGAAGCTGGTGGTCCACCATTCCCAGTAGCCGTCCAGCAGCAGGTGCGGCGCAAAGCCGCGGTCGGCCGGGTCCACCAGCATCTTGTAGCGCCCGAGCACGCGGCACAGCACGGCTTCCTGCATCGGGATACCGGTGGCCAGCGCGCGGATGGCGGCCTGGGTGCGGGCGGCGCCGCCCTGCGGCCCCAGCTGCGCCAGCGGCACCACGCCCTGCTTCTGCCGCAGCAGACCTGTCAGCCCGAGCAGCAGCCGCTGCGCCGCGGAAAGGTTGCCCACGGCACGCATGACGGCATCGGAGGACATGCGGCGGTGGCTCCCCTGCAGATCGGCCGGGCACGGCCGCGCCGGCGCTGTCTAACCCAGATCGTGGCCGCACGGAAACGCCCGGCGCGGCACGTACGGCGTCGCCGGGGCCGGCTTCCCGCCGGGGAGCGAGCACCACGCGCCACGTCCGGCGCGTGATGCGGCGTAACCAGCTGAATCCAGGGGCGGGGCAGAACCGCCCGGCGATTTCAACGGTGCGGCTAATGCCCTAGCCTGCGGCGATGACCGACGCTCCGCTCCTCGCTTCCCCGGCCGATACCGGCCCGATCGCCCGCTACGCGCTGGCACACGAATCGCCCTGGCCGCGCGACATCCGCGCCCATCTCGAAGGCGGCTTCTTCGAGCCGCCGCCGCACAACGCCATCCTCGGCCCGGTCGCGGCTCGCGGCGGCCCGAACGGGCTGGTGCTGCGCCATGGCGAGGTGGTGGCGCGCTGGGGCGATATGCGCCAGGTGGACATGACCTTCAGCGTGGCCAAGAGCTACCTGGCGCTGCTGGCCGGGCTGGCGGTGCTGGACGGGCTGCTGCCGAACCTCGACGCGCTGGTGGCCGAGAGCGTCGACGATGGCGGCTTCGCCGGCCCGCACAATGGCGCCATCACCTGGCGGATGCTGCTGCAGAACTGCTCCGAATGGGAAGGCACGCTGTTCGGCAAGAGCGACGAGATCGACCGCGGCCGCAACCTGACCGTGGAGGGCCAGGGCAACAAGGGCGTCCGCCCGCTGCGCGCGCCCGGCACCTATTGGGAATACAACGACGTCCGGGTCAACCGGCTCTCGCTGAGCCTGCTGCGGCTGTTCCGCCGGCCGCTGCCGGAGGTCTTCGCCGAGCGGATCATGCGCCCGATCGGCGCCAGCACGGATTGGCGCTGGCACGGCTACGAGACCAGCTGGGTGGAGGTGGACGGCCGGCGCATCCAGTCGGTTTCCGGCGGTGGCCACTGGGGCGGCGGCGTGTTCATCCATGCCGAGGACCAGGCGCGCGTCGGCCAGCTGGTGCTGCAGGACGGCGTCTGGCTGGGCCAGCGCCTGCTGCCGGCAGGATGGATCGGGCAGTGCACCACGCCCTGCGCGCTGAACCCGCAATACGGCTACCTGTTCTGGCTGAATACCAACCAGGCCAGGTTCGCCTCGGCGCCGGCCGAGAGCTTCTGGTTCAGTGGCGCCGGTGGCAACACCACCTGGATGGACCCGACGCGCGACCTGGTGCTGGTCTCCCGCTGGCTGGACCCGGCGCGGCTGGACGGCCTGCTGGCGTTGCTCTGAACCCGGGTCAGGCGACGGCGCTGGCGGTGCCCGGCACGAGTTCGCGCAGCAGGTCCAGCGTTGCCGCCGCCACGGCCAGGGTCTCGGCATGGAGCGCCGCCGCCGGCTCCGCCTGGCCGGACTGCGCCGCCACCTGCAATTTGCGGGAGACATCGGCCAGACGCTGAGCGCCGAGGGTGGCCGCGGCGCCGGCCAGCGCGTGGGCGGCCCGGGCACTGCCGCCGCTTGGGCTGTCGCGCAGGTCAGCCAGCGCCAGCTCGATCTCGTGGATGAACTCCGGCACCAGCTGGCGCGCCGCCGCCGGGTCCAGCCCCGGTACCAGCACGGTCAGTTCGCCGCCGCGGCGGAACAGCAGCGGCAGGTCGTCAGCCTCGGTGGCCGCGGCTACGGCACCGCCGGAGGTCTCGAAGCCGCTGCCGCCGGCGGCCAGCCGGCCGAGGGTCGCCAGCATGGCCTCGCGCTCGATCGGCTTGGCGACATGGCCGTCCATGCCGGCGGCGCGGCAGGCGGCGATATCGGCGGCGAAGGCACTGGCCGTCACCGCCAGGATCGGCGTGCGCGCCTCGGCCCCCGGCAGCCGGCGGATGCGGCGGCTGGCTTCCAGGCCATCGACGCCCGGCATCATCACATCCATCAGCACGGCATCGTAGGGCGCGCCGCTGGCCGCGGCCCGGCCCACCGCCGCCACCGCCTGGGCACCGTCGCCGACGCAGTCCACCGTATGGCCCGCGGATTCAAGCAGCGCCCGCGCCACGGCCTGGTTGGCCACGACGTCGTCGGCCACGAGCAGCCGCAGCCGGTGAGCCGCGGCGGCCGGGATGGCCTGCGCCGGCAGCGGTGCTTCCGTCACCGGCAGCGTCAGGTCTACCCAGAACAGCGACCCGCTGGCCGCTTCCGCGTTGCGGTCGCAGCCGATCCTGCCGCCCATGCCCTCGGCGATGTTGCGGGCGATGGCCAGCCCGAGGCCGGAGCCGCCGAGGACGCCGCCCCGTTCCAGCTGGACGAAATCGCCGAAGATCTCCTGCCGGGCGGCGGCCGGAACCCCCGGCCCGGTGTCGCGCACCTCGATCCGCAGCGCGACATCGGCGCCGAGCTGGGACGTCGGCTGCAGGACGGCGCGCAGGGTTACCCGGCCGCCCAGCGGGGTGAACTTCACCGCATTGGCCAGCAGGTTCAGCACCAGCTGGCGCAGCCTGGTCGGGTCCACCGCCACGGCGCCGGGCAGCATGGGGTCGAACTCGGATTGCAGTGCAATCGACTTATCGTCGGCGGCGGGGGCGCGCCATGGTCGCGCAGCCGGCCAGCAGTTCCGCCAGCACCACCGGCTGCGGGCGCAACTCCAGGTGGCCGGATTCCACCTGCGCCAGGTCCAGCACGTCGTTCGCCACCGCCACCAGGTGCCGGCCGGCCATCTCCAGCGTGGCCGCCTGCGCCCGGTGCGCGGCCGAGAGCAGCGGGTCCCGCGCCAGCGCCTGGGCCAGCCCGAGCACGCCGTTCAGCGGGGTGCGCAGCTCATGGCTCATCCGGGCGAGGAAGCGGGACTTGGCTTCCGTGGCGCGGGCGGCGGCGGCGTTGGCGGCGGCCAGCTCGCGGTTGGCGCGCTTCAACTCGGTGATGTCGGTGCGGATGCCGACCGTGCCGCCATCGGGCGTCCGCCGCTCGGTCACCAGCACCCAGCGTTGGTCAGGCAGCAGGCGTTCCAGCGCGGGGTGGTCGCCGCGATGCCAGGCGACCAGGTCCGCGATGAAGCGCTCCGGGTCCTCGGCGGCCTGTGGGTACTGCCCGCGGGCAACGCCGGCCCGGACGATCTCCTCGAAGGTGGCGCCGGGCCGGATCGCGTCGCCGGAGCGGGCGTAGATCTCGCGGTAGCGCCGGTTGGTCACCAGCAGGCGGTCGTCGGCGTCCCACATGACGAAACCGTCCGACATCGATTCCAGCGCATTCTCCAGCACCTTGCGGGCGCTCGCCCGCTCGGCCTCCACCTTCTCGCGCTGGTTCAGCGCGGCATCCAGCGCGAAGGCCAGCGCCAGCAGCAGCACCGCGGCGAAGCAGGCCACCGCGATGATGCGGTAGCGCTCCCGGCTGCGCGGACGGTCGGTGGCGGCCAGGTCCAGCGTCGCCGTCACCAGGATGTCCTGGTACAGCGTGGCGCGGGTGGCGGCCAGCGTCGGCGCCGCGGCACCGTGCGCGTCGGGGTAGGTGAAGGCGAGGCCGTTGGCTGGTTGCTGCGGGCTGCGCCTGGGCAGGATCCGGCCGATATGCGCCTCGTCGTGCGGCAGGCTGACCAGCAACTGGCCGTCGCCGCGCTCCAGCGCAACGACCAGGCCGGCGGTATCCGCGGTCGGCAGCAGCAGCGAGTCCAGCAGCGGCACCGGCACCTCGGCCACCGCCAGCATCGGCGCCTCGCCCGGCACTTCGATGGCGCGGATGAAGAACAGCGCCCATTCGCCGGTGGCGTTGTTGCGCAACGGCCCGGCGATGGCGAAGGACCGCTGCGCCGGCGCCTTCGGGTCGGCGCCCGGCGTCAGCAGCGGAAGATCCAGCGGCCGGTTGCGCGAGGCGGGCAGGGCGCTGGCCCAGGGCCTGGGGGCCCCGGCTGCCTGCGGTCGCACCAGCAGCAGGTCGCGGAAGCCGAAATTCTGCTCGGCCAGTTCACGCAGCAGCCGGCTGGCCGAGGCAGGGGTCTGGCCGCCGGCCGGCGCGGTCTGCACCAGCAGCGAGGGCAGGCCCGCGAGCACGCTGTCGACCTGCAGGAACTGGCGGTTGATGGTCGCCTCCGCCACCCGGGCCACGCGCTCGACCAGGGTGGCGCCGTTCGCCAGCACCGCGTCCTGCACGCGGTCCAGCAGCAGCTTGGTGCCCGCGCCCAGCATCACCATCACCACGAGGGTGCAGAACAGAACGCCGATCCGCAGCCTGGCCAACATCGGTCAGCCGCCCTCCGCCTTGATGCCCAGCCGCGGTGCCATGGTTGCATCCCAGATGGCGGCGCAGGCCGAACCGCAGCGACGCAGCCAGCCTGGCAGCAACACATCCTGCAGCAGGCGGCGCTGGAATGCCTGGATGCTTGGTTCCGTGACCAAACGCAAGCGGCCGCGGCGGGCCGGCGGGCAGGCCGGCTGCCCGGTGGCGCAGGCGATGCCATCCGCGTCCGCCACGGCGGCGGATCGCCAGATGTCTTCCTCCAGCCCGGTGATGCCGCCCTGCAGCCGCGCCCGGATGGTCTCCGGCAGGGCCTGCCAGGCCCCACGATTGGCGACGAAGACCGAGACGCCCCAGTTGATCGGCAAGGACGAGATGTGCGTAGCCACCGCCGGCAGGCCGACATCCACCGCCGACATGGCGCCGGTGATGGCGCAGTCCACCACGCCGTCCCGCATCGCCGCCACGACCTCGGCGAAGGGCGTCACCACCGGGATCGCGCCGACGCCGGCCAGCAGGTCCGCCTGGCCGACCGAGGAGGCGCGGATGCGGCGGCCCCGCAGATCCTCCAGCCCGCCGAAGCTGCCGCGGCACAGCAGCACCTGGGCCGGGTAGATGTAGATGCCCAGCAGTTCGGCGTCGTAGCGCTCGGCCAGCAGACGAGCGAGGCTGGGGCGCAGCATCGCGGCATGGCGGCGCAGGTCGGCCTGGTCGCGGTTGACCAGCGGCAGGGTCAACGCGTCCAGCTCGGGTTCGTCGGCGGCGGCCACCGCGAGCGAGACGTTGGCGTAGGAGACCACGCCCAGCCGCAGCAGGCGCAGCAATTCCTGGCCGCGGATGCCGCTGCGGTCGAACGGCGCGATGTCCGCCCGCACCACGCCGGCCGTCAGTTGCGGCACGCGGGTCAGCCAGAACGGCGCCTCGAACTGGTCATACTGCGCCACCCCCGCCAGGCCGCCGATGACCCGCAGCCGCAGCGGCGCGTTCTGCGCCATGGCCGCCCCGGCCGCCAGCAGCAGCACCAGGCCACCGAGCAGCGCCAGGGCGCCGGTCGGCAGCGACAGGGTCGGGCGGTCGGGCTTCGGCGGAGCGGGCATGCGGGAGAGCCGGCGGAAGGTTCGCCCTATCCTACAACCCGTCGTTGCGTTGTACCACAATCAATGGTGGCATTCCGCCGGCCGCCCACCCGGTGGCGGAAGATGCAGCAGGCAGCGCAGGGCGCCGACCGCCGTTGCCGCCGCCGCCAGCGTCGGCCGGTCCGTGGTGGTGGTCGGCCGGCCGGCCACCAGGGCCAGCGTGCAGTCCAGCACCTCCAGCAGGCTGCGGCTGGCGGCCACGATCTCGCCTGCCCAGGCCTGGCGTTCCGCCGGTGTTGCCTCGCCGGCACACAACTCGGCAAAGCCGATCACCGGCAGCAGCGGCGCCCGCAGCACGGCGGTCAACTGCGCCAGCGCGGGGTGCGCGGCATAGGCCACCAGGTCGGCGGCGTCCGCCAAGGCGGCATCGGGCAATTCGGGAAGGGTCTGCGAGAGGGACATGGGGGCGTGCTCTTGGGTCCGTGCCAATGCCGGTGCAGTGGCCGTGCCGCGGTGGTGCATCGGCCGTGCCAGCGCCGCTTCGCAATCTGCTTCGCGTTCTGCGATTCAGCGCGGCGCGAAACCCAGTCGCCGCCACACCGCGGCGGCGTCGGGTCCGGCCAGGAAGCCGAGCAGTTCGGCCGCGGCCGGGTCGCCGCGGCGGGGCAGGGCGAAGGGGTAGCTGATCGGGCCGTGGCTGTCGGCCGGGAAGGTCATCGCCACACGCAGGCCGGGCTGGTCGAAGGCATCGGTGACGCAGGCGATGCCGAACCGCGCCTCGCCCCGGCGCACCAGCTCCAGCGCGGCGCTGCCCTCCGCCACCGGCAGCAGCCGGGTCCGCAGGCCCTCCCAGGCATCCAGGCTCACCAGCGCCTCCCGCGCGGCGCGGCCTGCCGCGGTCTGTGCCGGGTCCGGCAGGGCCAGCTTGCCGCTGGCCAGCAACGGCGCCAGGTCCAGCGGCGAGACCAGGCGATGCGGCGGCGGTTGGTCCGCGGCGGTCACCAGCACCAGCTCGTTGCCCAGCACGTCGCGCCGGCTGTCCGGCCGCAGCAGGCGCCTGGCCTCCAGCGCATCCATCCGCTGCGGGTCGGCCAGGGCCAGCACGTCGCAGGCGCCACCCTGTTCCACCAGGCGGGCCAGCGCGGCGGAGCTGCCCGGTTGCAGCCGGAGGGGCCGGCCGCCCTGCGCCCGCCACAGCTGTTCCAGCTGCTGCAGGCCGGGCTGCAGGCCGACCACGCCGCAGACAACCCAGGGCGCCGGCGCCGGTTGGGCGCGCGTCGGGCCAGGCAGGGCCGTGGCGGCGGCAGCGGCGGAAAGGCGGCGACGGGTCAGCATGCGAAGCCGCACCTTAGCCCTCGCCGCGCGCTGGCGTCAGGGGGGCTCGGTGCCGGGGGTATGGCGCCGGGACCCGGGTGCCAGGCGCTAGGGTTCCAGCCGCACCCCGGTGCGGGTGACCACGTCGTGGTACAGCGCCAGCTCCCGCGCCAGGAAGGCATGGGTGGTTGCCAGCGTATTCGGCTCGGGCGGCGGGGCATGGCCCACGTCCAGCATCCGCGCCGTCACCGCGGGCTCCGCCAAGGTCGCCACCAGGGCACGGTTCAGCCGCTCGGCCACCGGCTGCGGCACCCCGGCCGGGGCGATCAGCATGAACCAGCCCGGCGAATCGAAGCCCGGAATGCCCAGCTCGCCGATGGTCGGGATGTTGGGGAACAGCGGGAAGCGCCGCGGGCCGATCATCGCCACGCCGCGCACCATGCCTTCCTTCAGCATCGCCGCGGCCGAGGCCAGGGCGGCGATGCCGAGCTGCGCTTCCCCGGTGTGGATGGATTGCAGCATCTGCGCGCCGGAACGGTAGGGCACGTGGACCATGTGGGTGCCGAGCAGCTGCGTCAGCATCTCCGCCTGCAGGTGCAGCACGCCGCCGACGCCCGAGGAGGCATAGGTCAGGCTGTCGCGCGGGGCGTTGCGCAGCGCCGCCAGCGTGGCGGCCGGGGTGGCGCCGGGGAAGCCGTTGGTCACGATCAGGATGCCCGGCGGCACGCTGATCAGGCCGAGCTGGACGAAGTCGTTCAGCGAATCGTAGCGGGTGCCGCCCACCAGCGCGTTCGGCGCCGCGGCACCGGCGCCGGTCTCCTGCACCATCAGGGTGTAGCCATCGGCCGGCTGGCGCTTCAGCCATTCGGTGGCGATGGCGCCGGCGGCGCCGGGGCGGTTGTCCACCACGATCCGCGCCTCCGGCCCGAGATGCGCCACCATGCGGTCCGCCAGGATGCGCGCGGCGATGTCGGTGGAGCCGCCCGGCGCATAGCCGGAGATCAGGTTGATCGGGTGGTCGGGAAACTCGGCGGCGGCCAGCCCGGGCAGCAAGGCAACGGCAAGGGCGAGCGCAAGGCGGCGCATGGACGGAACCTCCCATTTCATTGGCCGGGAGGGTCGCGCGGCGCCGCGCGCGGCGGCAAGCAAAATCCGCGGGCGCGTCAAGCGCCCTGCAGTTCCACTTCGCCCTTCTCGCGGCGCTGCGCCTCGCGCTCGGCGTAGTTGCGGCCGGTGTATTCGGTCATGAAGTCCAGGTAGGTGTAGGGCGGCCATTGCGCCGGGTGCTGCGCGTCCACGCAGCTCGGCAGCGGTGCCATCACCGCGTCGTAGTCGGCGTCCAGGAAGAACGGAATCGCGTAGCGTTCCTGGCCGCTGCGGTTGGTCACGCGATGCGGCGTGGCCAGGAAGCGCCCGTTGGTCCAGCGGTGCAGCATCATGCCGCCATTGACCTGGAAGGTGCCGGCGGGCGCCGGGGCGTCCAGCCAGGTGCCGTCCGGCAGCATCACCGAGAGGCCCGGCACCTTGTTCTGCGCCAGGATGGTCATGAAGCTGGTATCGGCATGCGGCGCCAGGCCCCATTCCTGGTCGGCCGTGGTCGGGTCCTGCTGCGGGTAGTGGGTCATGCGCAGCGTGAACATCGGGTCGCGGAAGCGCTGGGTGAAGAAGTCCAGCGGCATGTCCAGCGCGGCGGCGTACAGCGGCAGCAGGCGTTGGCCCAGCGCCTGCATCGCCGCGCAGTAGTCGTTGATGACGGCGCGGAAGCCCGGCAGCTCCGGCCAGCGCTGCATGTTGCGGAAGCGGCGGCCGGCCAGCACGTCCGGGTGGTCGGCCGCCAGGTCGCGCTTGAAGAACACCGCCTCGTTGGCGTTGGGCTTGTAGATGGTACCCAGCGCATTCATCCGCGTGGTGGCGCCGCGCATCGGCAGGTAGCCGGTGTTGTGCTGGTCGAACTCCATGGCCAGCTTGGCCAGCAGCGGCTGGGCGTGGAAGCGCTCGGCCTCGGCGAACACCGCCTGCACCAGGGCCTCGGCCACGCCGTGGTTCTTCACGGTGTAGAAGCCCACCTCGGTGAAGGCGCGGCGCAGCTGCTCGCCGAGCGTCGCGACGGCGCCGGGCGCGTTGGCCAGCAGCGGCGCCAGGTCCAGGATGGGAATCTCGTCGGCCATCGGGGCTTCTCCTCAGCGCGGTCGCGCCAGCCTAGGACGGGTTGCGCTGCGCGTGAAGCGGGCAGGCCGCACCGCGATGCTGGCCGGGAAGGCAGGCTGCCGCACGCGCGGGCGCTATTCCGCGCCGCCGGGGCTTGCGCCGGGTTGGTGGCCGCGCCCACACTTCGGCGGTTTCGAAGCTGGGGGAGACCGACCATGCGCCCGTTCGCCGCACTGCTTGCCGCGCTGCTGCTGTTCGCCACGCCACCGGCCCGCGCCGAGCCGCGACCCCTGGTGTGGGGCGATACGCTGCCGGCCACGCTGGACATGCACGTGGTGTTCGACGTGCCCAGCCAGTTCGTGCTGCTGAACGCCTATGACGGGCTGTACCGCTACCAGGGCAACGACCTGGTGCCCTGGCTGGCCGAGAGCCACACGGTTTCCGCCGATGGCCTGACCTGGGAGTTCAAGCT